>CAOZKB010000036.1 GCA_948571325.1 uncultured Candidatus Saccharibacteria bacterium
CGGGTGGATTTCTGTTCCATCCGCTTACGCGTCCGGAACTGGCTAAAGCCGTTATCAGAAAAACCGAACTAAGTTCGGTTCCTCTGCGTCATACTTATAATTTTTCTCCATTAAATTTTGTTTATTTTCTCTATCTTATAGGCTTTCTCCAAATCAATCTTTATAGTCAATTTCGTTTAATCTATTACTTAATGTTTATTACACTAATGTCAATACGATTGACGACACTTCAAACATTTTTGGATAACTAATTCAAGCAGTTTGTCGCACTATCGAGAGCACTTTAATACCCATAATTTTCATTCGTTCCCTCTTAAACTCCGCAATCCTCCTTTCTTGATTCTTAGTCAACTTCTTGGTTGAGGACTCATAATTTTGTTCCATCTCATCCGAATCGCCATATAATTCCATCGCATTCCAGATATTATCATCTTTACGCGTTTTGGTATCAAGTGGTCGAAAGTTGATCACTTTCTCGCTCTTTACATTGGTCTTTTCTCCTTTTTTAGTTTTTGTATTGCTACTCATTTATTTTCCTTTTGTGTTATTTTTATTGTATTTTTTTGTTTTTATTATTTTTTTGTAATTGTTTTATTCTTGTTAGATGTTTTTGTGTTTTATCTAACTGTCCTTATACTAGCACACCATATCAAAAATGTCAATACCTTTTATGCTTTATTTTTAAATTCTGTCAAAAAAAATCTCATCAAACAGAGAAAAATTTATGTTATTTCACTTGACATTTTTGTTGTATTTTTTACAACACACTCCATCAACCGCAATAAACGACTCGTTAATTACAACGCGGGCGGGCATTCAAGCAATACCACTATCCAAACCTAGCCCTTAACTCCCTTTGTCCGTGGGGGAGAATATAACGGCTGGAGCAAATCAATAAGGCACTTAGTCGACGATGCCTTTCTTTGGTCTGCTACAGTTCCCCAATTAACTAATAATGCATACTACCAGTTAATTGTCGGCAGCAACGTTTTGCCATCAGACTATGACCCTGACAGCGCTCTTGCTTTCTCCGTCCGCTGTCTAGTACTGTAGGGGGAGGGATGATAATAGGCACAGTGTTTTTCGATTGGTTTATTTGAACACATAATATTAAAAAAGAGCATCCCAAAAGACACTCTTTCAAAAACTCAGTAAATACCTAAGCCAACGTCCGCGGTTCCCCTTTTCCAGTCAAAAAATCGCATATTTTACACATCAAACCACGTCGTTCCCGATAAAGATCCGTTAAATCCCGGTCAAAACATACTAAACCAGCCATATTATATTCGTAACATATTTTTTGATTCATCATGGTCGTCTGATCGTCCCAGATTTTTACATACTGTTCATAGAATTCAACGTGGACGCCATCCAATTTTACTTTCGGCTCCCGCCATGCTTTATACCGCAAATAGTCTACCTTGAAGTACGTCCGGCAACGTTTAGCAATCTCGCGCATTAGCCGATCGCAATAATCTACAAAATCTCACACATCTCCTCCAAAGACTTAATCTCTTTAGTTTTGGTACCTTCTGCCATAACTATCCCTCCTTATAATTTTCTTGCCGGTACCAGCCTAATATATTATATGCAACCTCATCCCGACATTACATCTTCAATATTAGACTTTTTAGAAACACCAAAAACTTGGTACTTTACCTTGAATTATCAGAGTCCAAGGTATGCCCAAGTACCTACTCCCCCAATATAGCATATCACACTATAATCGTCAAGAGTCTATGCCTTCTCCAGGCTAATCGTCACATTTTCCCCGCCTAATTTCACGATTTCATCGTAAGCAAAATTCCCATTTTCGACTAGTTCTTCCGTCAGAGTCTCCTGCTTCACCATTTCTACCCATTCACTCGGAATTTCCGTCCCTACACTCAAGCGAATTCGGTCATCCACCTGCAGTCCAGCCTTCTTACGCGCACCCTGCACCACACGCACCAATTCACGCGCCAAGCCTTCACGCCCTAGTTCTTCGGTAATTTCTTTGTCAATCCAGGCCTTTTCACCCTGTTCAACCTGCTTAACATTCACTTCATCTTTCACAATTTCCACCCCCCAATCCGGCAATTCTTCCCCAGCATAAACCAACTTCGCTAGTGGCTGCCGTACCTTCACCTGTTGTTCATGCTCATCTTTATACATCCGCAGCTTCAAGCCTTCGTTAATCACCGCTCGCACTTGCGCCATCTGGTCAAGAATTTCCTGATCCACCATATCCTGCTTCTTCAAGTCAGATTCTTCTGTCCCACTCAACAACAAGTGTACGCTTTCCTCCGGCGACCAATCTCCCTTCATATTTTGCCATAGCTCTTCCGCCAAAAACGGCGTAAACGGCGCCAGCATTGTCGCCACACATAGCAACACCATGTATAGTGTTCGGTACGCCTCATCCTTATCCGCATCATCCTCCGACTTCCAGAAACGCCTCCGGCTTCTCCGTACAAACCAATTACTCAGGTCATCCACGAACGGTAACACCCCCGCCAGCGCCTTCGGGATATTATATTCCTTCATCCCTTCAGTAATCTGTAAATCCGTTTCCACCACCCGACTCCAAATCCAGCGATCCAATGGATTTTTCAATTCCTGCCAGTCAAAACTCCCTTCCTGGTATTCCCACCCATCTACCTCCGCATAAGTCGTAAAGAAATCATACACATTCCAAATCATCGCCAGCTTCCGATTCACATCCGACACGTCCTTATCCGTCAGGGCAAAATCTTCTCCGGAAAGCACCGGACTACTCAGCAGCAAGAACCGCAATGCATCCGCGGAATACTGATCCATCAAAACATTCGGATCCGTATAATTCCCCAAGCTCTTGCTCATCTTCCGCCCATCATTCCCCGCCAACGTTCCCGTTGTAATCACGTTCTTAAAGGCATTGAGTTGTTCCTCTTGCGAGTCGAACCGTGTTCGAGGAGCGGTCATATCCGAGGAAACGGGAGTAGCGGAAGAAGCGGTATTCGACATACCGCGACTGAGCAACGCATCTGCTGACGATGGAGATGGCTGCTGATCGAACGCGCCACAGCCCGCTAGGGCGGTATTAACCACATGTATATAGTAAAACCATGCTCGTACCTGCCCCACATATTCCACAATAAAGTCCGCCGGATAATTCCGCTCAAACTTTTCCTTATTCTCAAATGGATAATGCAGTTGCGCAAACGGCATCGAACCACTCTCAAACCAGCAGTCGAGCACTTTCTCAATTCGTTTGAAATGCTCCCCGTCAATCTCAAACTCAACCTCATCCACCCACGGCCGGTGATAATCTTCTAGCTCTACCCCAGACAGTTCTTTCAGCTCCGCATAACTGCCAACCACCTTTACCGTCCCTTTATCCCCCTTCCACACTGGCATCGCCGTCGCCCAGAACCGATCACGGCTCAGATTCCAATCCGGCGCCTGTTCGATATTTTTTTCAAACCGCCCGTGTTTCAAATATTCTGGGAACCAATTAATATTCTCATTCTGTGCAATCATCAAAGGTTTCTGCCCTTGCACATCAAAGAACCAGCTCGGAAACGCCCGATACATAATTCGTTGTTTCGACCGCGGATTAAACGGATATTCGTGCTTGATATATTCAATTTTCCAAACAATCCCTTTTTCTTCTAAACATTTCGCAATAAACTTATTTCCCGCCCAAATCTCAATTCCCCGCTCATCCGTGTCGCGCACGCCGAGTTCATGCAATTTCTCCGCCACTTCCGGCAAATAATACCCATATTCATCCAAAACATCTACAAAACCTACTGCATTTTCTTGGCAAATTTTGTAGTCATCCTCGCCATACGCCGGCGCAATATGCACAATTCCCGTACCATCTTCGTCCGAGACAAAATCCCCGAGAAGCACTCTACCTCGCTCAGCCACCATCTCGCCAACATTCTTCAACGCTTCCCCCATCATCCCAGAATATTCAATGCCCGCCAAATCCTTACCTTTACATTCCGACAAAACCTCATAATCCTCACCATCCAATACTTTCTCGACTCGACTCTTTGCCAAAATCCATTTTTCATCCAAATCTTTCAGTCGCACCGTTACATATTCCATCTCCGGATTCACCGCCAGCGCCATATTCGCCGGCAACGTCCACGGCGTCGTCGTCCAAGCCAAGAAATATTCATCCCGATCTTTCAGCTTGAACTTTACATACGCACTCGGATCCGTCACCGTCTGATACGCATCATTATCCATTGTCACTTCCGATTTCGACACCGGCGTGGCGAACTTCGTGTCATACATCAAAACTTTTCGCCCCTCATAAATCTTCCCCGCCTCATACAAAGTCTTAAACGCCCACCACACCGACTCCATAAAATCCTTATCCATCGTCCGGTATGCCCCCTTAAAATCCACCCAGCGCCCAATCCGATCGATCGTCCCCTCCCACGTTTCAGAGTTAGCCACCATACTCTCTCTTGCTTTTTCGATATATTCTTCCAGCGACCACTTCGTGCCAATCTCACGCCGATCGGTAATCCCTAGTTGTTTCTCCACGAAATTCTCAGCTGGCAAACCGTGACAATCCCATCCCCAACGTCGCTCCACCCGCTTCCCTCGCATTGTCCAATACCGTGGCACCGCATCCTTCACGATCGAACTCAGCAAAGTTCCATGATGCGGCATTCCTGTAATAAATGGAGGACCATCATAAAAAACATAAGAATCATCCACTGGCCTCTGCTCCACCGATTTTTCAAAGACCTTATTCTTCTTCCACCATTCCACGAGCGCTTTTTCATACTCACTCGCGCGCCGTCTGTTCCCTGCTTTGTATTTCATAATTCTCCTTTGTTTAATAAAAATCCCGCCAGTTCCCACGACCTTGCATTTTCATCTTGCGACTATCATGCAAAAACCGTTAGAACCCTAGCGGGTGGTACCATCTAACTTCCCTCGAAAAACTATTCAAAATGTTGTAATTCTTACAACACCCCCTACAAACTCGTCGTCAAATGTTGTAGATCTTACAACAATTTACAACGAGCCACTATATTCTCGAAGAGCACTTTATTCATCTTTTACGCAGATTCACGGGCAATTCTACTAAAATCCTCGACTTATCATCTAAAATCCGTTCTTTTGCCAGCTCGCGGGTGATTTCCGCTCAAACGCTTTTCTTAACTTAATTATAGCACATTTTTTCAAAATAAAAATCCCCCACACCATTCCGATGTGGGGTAAATTTTTAGTTAGTCGCCCGCAAACTCAGCCAGCACAATATCGGCTTCGACAATACTATTAATGACATCAATACTCGTCGTGCATTTGCGTAAATAACTAATACTTGGCATTTCCTCATCCTTACCTTTTGTAAAATCCTCCCATTTAAGTCGTCTTCGGACCTTGCGTATATAATTTTGCATAACTAAAGTCATCTCTGGATCAAACGCTTCGTGAGGTAAAAGAACCTGCCGAATATTTTTCTCCACCCCGATGTAGGAATTCAATCTGTCCATGCTCCAACCATGCTGAAAGAAAAAAGAAATAATCGGCAAACTATTTTTAGGACCAAAATCCCCTCCTTTAAGCCTGCGCCGCTCTGTTTTTATAATTTTCTCAAGTTTCACCCTAGTTTCAGGAGTTAAGTCCTCTCCATCCAAAACTCCACTTATCACCCTTGGATGATTAAGCGTTGTGCCTTTTTTATTCGGACAAAGTCCATAAGCAATCATGGCCTTGTTATAGCTACCATGTCGTTTTTCTAATACACTAGCACTACAAGTTCTAGGGTTTGCATTCCATTCCGCCATCGTAGGAGTATGCCCAGATTCTTCAAACATATTCTTGGCCTCCTTTTCCATCATCTCATCAGGATACTGAGTTGCGCTTTTTCTATTTGCATTAACTTTTCCGCAAGCATCCAACAAGGCATCATTATAGCTAGGATAGAATTTACGTATTTGCGCAATACTTGGCATTTCTTGATCAGCCTCTAACTGTCTCCTAGTGGGTATTTTACCGCCCAATTCTGCAGTTTTCCGTTGAATAGCTCGCCGAATCGCTACTTTTGAGTCAAACTGTGCCAGTCTCCGCCCTGCTCTTTTAATATCTTTAAAACCGGCCAGTCTCAAAAAATTCTTCAGCGTCTTATACTTCTTCCGTAACGTCTCCCAGCAAGGAAAGTCTAAATTATCATCAATATCTTTCAATGATAAATAATTCGGATGACCGAGTTCTATAGCATAAGCTCGACTCGCTACAAAAAGTTCTTCTTCAGTCTCAAAAGTACCACGCTCAGTGCCAGTATAGCCACGCTCATACTCTAAACCAGCGGCAATGATAGCCTGTTGCACACTGCCAAATAGCCTTTTTAAGGTTTCTCTTCCCGGATAGCCATCACGATCTTCATTATCCACGTTTTCAGCAGCATCACGAATATCTTTAACCATCAAACCTTCTTTTCCTAGTTTTTTCGCCAATCTCCGTAATGCCTCAATCGCATCTTCCTTCGTCCATACCCTGCCATTTGCCGCTCTCTCCAGCAACTCCACAATGTCCACCATCTTCGTCTTGAACTCTGGCGTCGCAATGTTAAGCGTAAAATTTTCACTCTTATCACCATCACTCGTACCATAGTCATCATCATCTTTTGGTGGACGAGTCCGGAAGTCATCGATTTCATTCTGCAATCGGATTATCTCTTGTACCCGTTCGCAATTCGCCACAAAATCCTGCACAATTACCGTCGTCTTCCCCGGCGATAACCGCGTACCGCGCCCCAGCTGTTGATAAAAAACCGCTGGCGACACCGTACTGCGCAAGAATACCACGTGATTCGCGTCTGGCACGTCAATCCCCTCATTCAGCATTTGGACAGATATGATCATTCTTAATCTACCCTCCCGAAAAGCCTCAAGCGCCATCTCGTTTGCCACATCACCTTGACCGTGATATACTAACGCCGCCTCGTCACCCACCAATCGAGCAATTTTCCGCGCGTGTTTAATAGTTCTGCAAAAAATCATCGTTTTCGGATCTTCCAACCCATCCATGCATTCACGAATCAACCGCACGATTTCTTCGTCGCGTTTCGGCACAAAAATTGTCCGATTCAGCTGACCAATGGTCAGCTTTTCATTGCTCTGAACATACTCGTCCAGTTTTTCCTGCGACATATCGTCCAACATTAGACGATAATCACATTTTGTCAGCAAATCTCGACAATTCGCCTCCACGAAATCCAGTTCATAGATCGGCTCGCCGTAAATCTCTGTGATTTTCTGGCCATCCAACCGATCAGGCGTCGCCGTCAATCCCAGCAAGAATTGCGGTTCGAAATACTTAATCGTCGGAAAATACGTCCGCGCATAACTATGATGCGCCTCATCGACCACCACATAGTCAAACTCGTCCTTCGCAAATTCCGTCCGATGCCCCTTCATCGTCTGAAACGTCGCAAACAAGAAATTCGTTCGCACTCTCGTCTTTCGGCTATTTGTAAACATCCCATAGTTATACTCCTCGCCAAAATACTTCTTAAACTTCTTCTTCGTTTGCGTCAAAATCTCCTCCGAATGACACAGCACCAACACCCTTCCAAAAGTTCTGTCTGCAAAAAATCTTTCCACTGCAAAAGCCGACGTATAAGTCTTGCCAAGCCCACTCGCCATTACGACTAGTGCACGCTTAACTCCATTTTGCCTTACTTCTTCAATTTTCTGCAAACACTCCTCCTGATACGGATACGGTCCAATCTTCTTCTTTGCCATAGAAACCCTCCCTTTCTACATCTGAAATCACGCATTTTACAACAAAATCACCAAAATAGCAACTAACTTTTAAGCTGCCAGAATCTAGTAAACCTTACAATTTAGTTAATTCATCAAATTAACTAAATTTGGCTTAGCCAAATTCTCAAATTAGAGGTAAAATTACCTTACCCCATACTTTCATTGTAGCACACTTTACCGAAAAAGTCAATAGTTAAAGCATTACTTACCCCTAATCCCCTCAAAACCACCCTTCACGACCGCCCACTATTTCGCAAATTCATTGACAAAAACTCAAATCCGTGCTACCATATCAACAGCGGCACCCTGTGCCCTATCTTAAAGCGCCCTTATTTGGGCATTTTTGCAACTTATGCACTTTTACAAAGAAGGGAGAACAAAAAAATGGCAAAACTTCAACCAGGAATCTATAATAACGCAAGAATCGATAAACTGTACATCCAAGAACGTCCAACATTACAAAAGAAGCGAGCTCTAGACGCCAAATCAGAACTATATATTCATCAACCAGATCTCCATAAAAGAATTACAACTCTGAGAAAATCAAGTTGGTCCACATATCGACACAGCAAACACTATCAAGACTATCTTGACCCATTTTACATTCCGCTCAAGAAGTGGACACCACCGCGGTTCTTCGCATACTTAAGCCTCAAACTCACCGTGCACGATCTAAAAATCGGTCATATCTATACTGCCAATATCAAGGCGCATCTAGCCGAAACATATCGCTGCTTACCGGTCGAAGATAGCATCAAAGCGCAACGCAAGGCTAAAATTAAAATAATGAAAGTTACGCCTTTTTTAGGACAAGACTATAAAAAATATCTTGACGTTCACGCTCAGTATGTATCGGACGAAGCAGAAAAACAGCCAGAT
>CAOZKB010000037.1 GCA_948571325.1 uncultured Candidatus Saccharibacteria bacterium
ATAAGCACAAAAACTTATTGACACGCTATATATAGCGTAATAAAATAGAAATAAGACGCTATATATAGCGTCAACCATCAAAAATAATACAAACATAGAAAAAGGTACAAGAGGAGGTAATATTTTTTATGTTCAAAAAAATTGTTAAACGTGACGGCAAAATTGCAGATTTTGACCCAGAAAAAATCACCGAAGCCATTGCTAAGGCTGGTCTCGTGACTGAAGAATTTAAGTATGATCGCGCTAAACAACTTTCTGACAAAGCCGTTGAGCGCATGAAGCTCGAAGTCACTCAGCGTACGCCAAATGTTGAGCAAATTCAGGATATTGTCGAACAGATTTTAATGGAATCCGATTACAAGCGCACTGCGAAAGAATATATTACCTATCGCCAAGAGCGCAATCGCATTCGCGAAGCTAAAAGTAATTTAATCAGCATTTACAAAACTATTGCCATCGCTGACGCTTCCGAAGATTCTGACATAAAACGCAGTAATGCTAATGTCGACGGCAATTCAGCTATGGGCAAAATGCTCCAATTCGGCGCGGAGGGCGCTAAGATTTTTGCTAAAACCGTACTAATGAAGCCAGAGTTTGCCAAGGCGCACGATAGTGGGGACATTCATATCCACGACCTTGATTTTTATGCAACCGGTACTCTAACTTGTTGCCAAACCGACCCCTTGCAGCTTTTTGAGAATGGCGGTTTTAATACGGGTCACGGTCATTTACGCACTCCAAACTCTATTGGTAGTTATGGTGCATTAGCGGCAATTATCTTGCAAGCTAATCAAAACGAGCAGCATGGTGGTCAAAGTATCCCCAATTTCGATTATGCGATGGCTCCCGGTGTCAACAAAAGCTTCCGTAAAGCTTTGCAACGTAGTATTAAAGAGTACGAAAAATTTACCAGTCAAGAAATCAAGGTTAAAATTCCCGAAGATCTCGCTTATGGTGATGAAAAGGCTATTAAAAAGTTAAAATTACCAAACGAGGTTATCGAGGCTGCTAACGAAGATGTTGAGCGTCAAACATTTCAGGCTATGGAGGGTTTTGTACATAACCTTAATACTATGCATAGCCGCGCCGGTGCTCAAGTACCATTTACTAGTATTAACTTTGGTACTGACACCACTCCGGCTGGCCGACTAGTCAGTAAATGCTTGTTGGACGCTACCGAAAATGGCCTTGGTCACGGTGAAACTCCAATCTTCCCAATCTCAATTTTCAAGGTTAAAGAAGGGATCAACTATAATCCTGAAGATCCAAATTATGATCTCTTCAAACGCAGTATGGAAGTTTCCTCCAAGCGTCTCTTCCCGAATTTCGTCTTCATCGATGCTCCATTCAATCTCAAAAATTACAAGCCCGGCGATTATCGCACCGAAATCGCTACTATGGGTTGCCGCACGCGCGTCTTCGGCAGTGTATTTCCTGAGAGTGATGGTATTGCCACTGGGCGCGGTAACTGTAGCTTTACCACAATCAATCTCGTCCGACTTGGCATTAAACATGGCATTGTCTTGGATAATCGCAAAGAAGCCGATTGGTCTGGTTTCTACAAAGAACTCGACCAAAAAATGGATCTTTGCGCTGAGCAACTACTTGAACGTTACGAATTCCAAGCTGAGCAACACGTGCGCAACTTCCCGTTCCTGATGGGCGAAGGGAACTGGTTTGGTAGCGAAAAACTTGGTTGGAACGATACTCTGCGTAGCGTCATTAAGCACGGTACCTTAAGCATTGGCTTCATTGGTTTAGCGGAATGCCTCGTGGCGATGACCGGTAAGCATCATGGTGAAGATGAAGAATCGCGCGAGCTCGGTCTTGACATCATTACCCACATGCGAGAGCGTTGCGACAAATACAGCAAAAAGTATAAACTTAACTTTACTCTACTTGCTACGCCGGCCGAGGGTCTAGCGGGACGTTTCACTAAGATCGACCGCAAAGAATACGGCAAAATCAAGGGTGTCAACGACCGCGACTATTACACCAATAGTTTCCATGTGCCAGTTTATTACCCAATCGGGGCCTTCGAGAAGATTGAGATTGAGGCGCCTTATCATAATCTTTGTAACGCTGGTCATATTACTTACATTGAGCTCGACGGCGACCCTAGCAACAACATCGAGGCTTTCGAGGCTGTTATTCGCAAGATGAAAGAATCTGGTATCGGCTATGGCTCCGTGAATCATCCGGTTGACCGCGACCCAGTTTGTGGCTACTCCGGTATCATCGAGGGGAATCGTTGTCCGAGTTGTGGTCGCCTCGAGAGCGAAGGTGATGTGCCGTTTGAGCGTCTACGTAGGATTACCGGATACTTAGTAGGTAGTCTTGAACGCTGGAATGACGGTAAGAAAGCCGAAGAGGGTGACCGTGTGAAGCATGGCGTCGCTTGTAATAAGTACGGTGTTTATACCAAACGAGAAAAAGCTGCGCGCGAAGCCGCCAAGAAAAGTCGCAAGTCGATGACGGGGAAGAAGTAGGCGAGATAAGTATGCAAATCCGGCTTTCTGGTCCACTAGAGCGTGACAATATCGTCAATGGGTATGGTCTTCGGACCATACTCTGGACCCAAGGTTGCCATAAGCACTGCCCTGGCTGCCAGAATCCCGAGACTTGGAGCTTTGACGCTGGTATGTTAGTTGATGTTGATGAAGTTAAGGCGGTCTTGCGTTGGTATAAAGGACAAACTGGCATTACCTTCTGCGGCGGCGAACCATTTGAGCAGCCCGAAGCCTGCCTAGAGATTAGTCACTGGTGTCGGGAGGAGCTCGGCTGGGATGTCTGGAGTTTTACTGGTTATACTTACGAACAAATTCAAGAAATTGGCGGCGCTAAGTGGGAATTCCTCAAAAGTCTCGATGCGCTGATTGATGGTCCCTTCATTCTGGCCGAGCGCGATTTAACCTTAAAGTTTCGCGGCTCGCGCAATCAACGTTTACTGCATCTGGAGTATGGCACTGGAGAGATTCTAAGGCGGGAGTGATAGTCGGTAAGAGGTGTAAAAGGTATAAAAATCCCCGCCACCAACATATAATAATATATGCGGTAGCGGGGAGGAGGGAACGAAACTTAACTCAGCGGAAACTTCACCACTTCTTGTAACATCAAAGCCGTGGCATCAATGATATTTAAATCTTCTAGGCCATCTAATGACTTAATCTCCTCATCGAACGGTAGAAGATCACTTAGTACTGGGAACGAAATAACTAAATTTCTGGCTTCCTGAGCATCTCTTACTCTTTTAGACTGTTCAGCTAAGCATCGCGCCGCACAAAGCGCAGCATACATAGAGATTATACTTTCATTGTAGCACACATTATCATATTTGTCAATACTCTTATGCTTAAAATCATCAGAAAGCCAATTTTTCTCCCCTCGTAAATTACTTATACATTAAATATGTGTCGCCTTTATAAACCGCTCATACTTAAATATACTCGCTTTTGTAAACCGTTTACGCTTGAGTCAAGTCTTAAAGTACGCTAAACTATTATTAACTAGGAGGTAATATGAAAAAAATCAGTATCATTGCCTGCATTAGTTCTGATCGAGGGCTAGGGCAAGGAAATGATTTACTCTGGCGCATTCCGGCGGATCAGCAATTTTTTCGCCAAACTACGCTTGGGCACCCCGTCGTTATGGGTGGTCGCACTTTTCGTTCGATTGGCCAGCCCTTGCCGAAGCGCCAAAATCTGGTCTTGAGTCGCCAGGCGCCTGAATTGTCTACAAAATCTCAAGATGATGCCGGCAGCATCAATCGGTCAGCGGATTCTCAAGACGATATCGATGCTACTAAGTTGCGATTTTTTGCGAGTTTGCCAGAGCTGGAGGATTATCTAGTAACACTCGATGACGAGATTTTTATCATCGGCGGCGCTGCGCTTTATCAGCATTTTTTGCCTCAAGCTGAGACGCTTTATCTGACTGAAGTTGAGGCTGCGCAGCCTGCTGACGTTTATTTTCCAGAGTTTGATTCGGCGGATTTTACCACAGAGATTTTGCAAACGGGTGAAACAGAAGATACTCATGGTCAAACTATTAAATATCGGATGGTTAAATATGAACGTCGCTAATGCTCGCGAGCGTGAAGCTGCTGACATCCTTTATTACACGGCCGAAACCGAACGGGCGGCTCTCGCCGAGCTTGCGGAAAGTCTTGAGGCCGCTAAGATTGTGGAGGCTATACGCTAATGGCTCAACGAAGTCGAGGGCAGAACGGGCGACTCTATCTTGACCATGCGGCTACTAGTCCGCTTTTGCCAGAAGTAGCCACTAAAATGACTGAAGTAATTGAGCAGCTTAGCCGAGGTGAATTTGGTAATGCTTCGTCACTTCATAGTCCCGGCCAATTCGCCAATCATACATTAAACACGGCGCGCAAGCACGTCGCGCGTCTGATTAATGCTGAGCCGGACGAGATTATCTTTACTTCTGGTGGTAGCGAAGCAAATAATACTGTGACGAATATTTTTGCCGGCCGACATCTTGCTGTAAGCGCGGTTGAACATCCGTCCTTGCTAGAATCGGCTCGGGCGCGTGCTGGGGGCTTGACAATTTTGCCGGTGAATCGATATGGTCAAGTTGAACTCGCGGCAATTCCAAATGACGCTGATCTGGTCTCGGTAATGCTCGCTAATAATGAACTTGGCACCATTCAGCCTATTGCTGAAATTGCTAAAAAGTTGCAAAAAAACCGAACAGAAAATCCTCAAAATATGAAAGATTCAGTAGCTTCGTCGGTGAATCGAGAATCTGCAATGTCGCCATCGACGTTTTTGCACTCTGACGCCACGCAGGCGCTGGGTAAAATTCATCTCGACGTCAAGGCACTAGGGGTAGATTATCTCACACTTAGTGCACATAAAATTGGTGGACCAGTGGGAGTTGGCGCACTTTATGTCCGGCGAGGTACGCCGTTTCGCCCACTCATCATTGGTGGCCATCAAGAGAATAAACGTCGGGCTGGTACCTCAAACGTCTTGTTGGCAGCGGGCTTTGGCGAAGCAGCGCGCCTAGCCTGGGATGATTGGAGTTGTCAGCAGTATAAAAAAGTGGCCGAATTACGCAATGAATTAGTACGGCGAATTTTAGCCGAGGTACCACATAGTAGTGCTAATGGTTTTGTGGAATGCCAATACGATGAAGATGCGCGGAATTATAATACTCTGCCCAACGTGGCTAATCTGAGTTTTCAGGCAGCCGAGGGGGAATCAATCCAGCTCTATCTAGATCTTGCTGGTATTGCTGTTTCTACCGGTTCGGCCTGCGCGGCTGGCGATACGCGTCCTAGTCATGTCTTGATGGCTACTAGTGGTGACGCTGAGGTGGCGCATAGCAGCATTCGTTTTTCACTTGGCCCTAATACCACGCGCGCTGATTTGGACCAGGTAATACGGGTTCTTCCGGACATTGTCCGGAAACTGCAGGGTATTAGTACGGTTAAGATTGTTAGCGAGGCTGAGAGCAGTAGGAATAGGAATAATCAGTGTACTAAGACAGCGAAACAAGATCGAAAGGAGAATTAAGATGCCTGAAACGTGGGTCTATTCGGATATTGTGAAAGAACATTTTTTGAGTCCTCGCAACTTTTTGATGGGCGATGAAACGCAGTTTGCTTATGACGCAGTGGGCACAGTGGGGAATCCGATTTGTGGGGACCAAATGCGTATGTTTCTCCAGATTAAGGATAACAAAATCCAAGACGTTAAATGGAAAACCTATGGCTGTGCCAGTGCAATTGCTTCGACTTCAGCCCTATCGGAGTTAGTTAAAGGTAAAACGCTTAACCAGGCCCTTAAAGTTGGTCCGGAGGAAATTACAGAGTATCTTGGCGGCTTGCCCAAGCATAAATTTCATTGTTCGGTACTGGGTCACGAAGCCTTAGCAGCGGCTATCGCGAACTATCAACAAAAAGCTACCTAAGGTTTATAGAACTTGCCTCAATCTTCATCAATAAAACCTTAAAATTAACTAAAATATCTACCATTTTTAAAATAAATATGTTATAATACCACTAATTATGTTGAGTTTTGATACGAGCGCGGTCAAAAGTTTGACAACTGGGCAAAAACATCGTCTTTTACTAACTGGGCGCTGGGTTTTTGTTTTCTTTTCGTTGGTAATTTTCTTGCTTGGCATTCTGATTATTTTGCAAGGTGAAGCAGTTTGGGGAATGTGGCTAGTAGTTTTTGCACTGTTCGTGATGGTGGTGAGTTGTAGTCGTATTTTGTTTTATACTAGCAATAAGAAAAATGAGTTTATTATAACTGAACTTGTACGTCGCGCCATTGCCACTGAGGAACGACGTACTGGTAAAGTTCTTTCGGAGGTTGAACGGGATAA
Organism: uncultured Candidatus Saccharibacteria bacterium; assembly: GCA_948571325.1. Classification (GTDB taxonomy): domain Bacteria; phylum Patescibacteriota; class Saccharimonadia; order Saccharimonadales; family Saccharimonadaceae; genus Nanosyncoccus. The sequence goes on from CAOZKB010000037.1 coordinate 6,352, forward strand.
AATTCGCTTTAAATATGACCCAAGATTTCAAGCGCAGATTATTAAACGCTATCAGAAAAATATCACCACGCGTCATCAGCAGGAAATTAATCGATTGACTGCTAATGTTAAGCAGCTTGAGGCGGCGCGCGCAGCAGAAATTACGCGACTATCAGAACTACGCTGGCAGCACCTCGGTTTGCCGAAATTTCTTACTTATAATTTAGCGGAGGGGAAGATAAAACTGAATGATGAAGTGATTTATGATTTTTGCGAGCTTGAAAAAGCAGAAATTAATATCGATGCTGGCAAGCGTTATGTTAAGCGTCCATCGCGCAAAATTATCGGTAAAAAACTTCATGCCAAGGCCGAACGTGCGCACGAACAGCTTTCTGAGCGCATTACCGCCAAGGATGAAGTAGAGACGATTTTGCCGGAAACTCCTCCCGCGCCTAAATTACCGTCCGTCCTAGTGACCCGTGTGATTGATACCTGTGAACGGATCAGCGTGACGGTTTTTTTGACTCATAATGCGGTTGAGATTGTGTTGTCGGATAAAAACCTCGATCAATCTAGCAAAAAATTTAAGCATCTCCAGAAACAGGCTCGCGGTTTGCAACACACTCTGCAAATTTTAGCTAGAACACCAATGCCAACAGAAGTTGCCCCCGTAGAGTCTGAGCATAGCGTGATTGCAATCGATCAGCGGCTAGAGGAGGCGCGTCAAGCGCTAGCAAATGCTAAAAGTACTTCACCTAAATTTCGCGTACCAGAACGCTACTTAGAGGAGTCCGAATCAGAGTTTCAAGAGACTCATAGACCCCAAGGGGTTCAGGAGTCTCGAACAATGCCAAAATTACTCGAGAATAATACTGCGGAAAGTGATTTATTGAAGATAGAAAGTGAAGAAGAATCTGGTGCGGAGCTGCCAGAAGATACGAAACGGGAGAAAGAAAAGCCCGAGAAGGCACCCAAGCCCCCAAGATCGACACCAAAGAAGGAGTGTCCTCGCGACACCCTGAATATCGAAGCGCTCGCCGAGAACTTGGCAAAAGATTGCGCAAAAACATCAAAAGACGTAAAATAAGGATATGCAGATTACGCGTAAAACTTGTTCAATTATTCTTAAAATTTTTATTGCTTGTTTGGCTGGTATTGGCGCCTGGTCAGAGTTCAATACCTGGGGAACTCAAGCTTGGCGACTTTTTGATACTTATATTATGCTGGCGGTGACGATATATTACTTTATGTCGGCTGGATTTTTGTTTTTTAACCGTCGTCAGGTTAATGAGACTGTTATGCCAGGATTTGCTGCGCTTTTAGTACTAAACTGTTTATTAATCTTAATCAGTGCAGCAGCTTTTGGCCTTAGTGATACTACTTTTCCTACCGCCGATGGTTTTTCTAGTGCTATAATTTGTGGTGTTGTGCCGATTTTGGTGCTAGTAGATTGGTTATTCTTCTGCCAAAAAGGTCGTCTGAGGTTAATCGATCCATTTTACTGGTTGGCACCAGTGGTAATTTATGCTTGTCTGATTGTTACTACTGCTAGTATGATGCCTAATATGGTGATTCTGCGCCTACCATATGAAATGATGAACTACTATGAAATTGGTATCGATATGATGGTGCTCTGGGGGCTGGTTATTCTCGCGCTAATGCTAATTGCGGGCTATATTATATATTGTCTAGATTTTACTCTCAGCGGCAATTTATCTAAGCATATCGTTATGCCAAAGCTTAAACCTGTCGTGGTAGATTTACCAAAGAGTGCTCCACTAACAAAATCTCTCGCTCCAGCAATTACTTTGGTGAGCTCGACGGCAGCAGTGA
>CAOZKB010000038.1 GCA_948571325.1 uncultured Candidatus Saccharibacteria bacterium
GCGTGGCGGGGCTGGCTATAATGACGCTCAAGCACGGTGCGGGCTACTACGCCAAAGCCTATCAAAACTTCGAGGCGTTTCATCGGACGCAGTTTAGCGAAGATATACCGCTTGAACTCGATCCTGAGGATGTAAACTGGGACGAAGTGGCGGAAGATGTCAAAGACTTCGTAAAAAGTGTCGCTGACGCGCTCACTCCGCAACACCTCCAAACCGACCAACAAACCGACGAGGACGCTACTCTTAGTGACGCAGAAATAGCAGAAGTCTTAGAAGCTAAGGGGCGAGGTGAGGACATTAACCCGCTTAACCGTATTTTGCCGGACGGCGATAATGACGGCGGTAAGGGCTGGCAATGCTCAAAGTATGCCGGCTACCTCGCTACCGGTAAACGTCAATACTCTGCCAAGAACCCCGACTACGGACCGGTCAATGGGCGCGATATGGTGGACTATCTCATTAGAACCTTTGGCTGGGTCGAGTGTAAGAAACAGAATGGCGCCATCTTCTCCTATAATACCGGACAATACGGACATACTGGCATTGTGAAAGACGCTAAGAATAACATCGTAAATGACGCGAACTGGCAACCACTGGCAGTCGGCACACATTATCTCAATCTAGACGCTGTAGGGGCGCGCTATGCCTGCCCGAAGTCAATGTTGGCACAAACTACTAACTCGATCAATAAAACACCACAGAACGCCAATACGAAGCCCTCAGCGCCAGTTTCTAAACCAGTCGTAAGCACCAACCCCAACACTGGTAAAACGTACGTAGATAAACCACTGGCTTACCACAAAGGCGAAAAGGTAGTACCACTACGCAAGGTGGACTATGACGGCAGAAAGCTCCGCCAGTATGACGACCAATACTACATCGTCCAAGATGTGCCAGAGGGCTGCGATAGAGTAGTACTAGGCGCACGCGGACAAGTCTGGGCGGCAATGAGAATTGAAGATATTAGAAGAGAATAAAATCCCTAAAAAGTCTTGCGCTATTATGGGAAATGGTGTATACTTATACATGTGTTCAACGGCGGGGTGATATGACAAGCACTTTTCAAGAAAGGTTCAATGGTGAAGTTTAATGAAGAAAATGCGTAATTTTTTGGCGATGGCGCTTGCTATCGTCATGACTATGTCCGTGTCCGTTCCGGCTTTTGCGGCGGAAGCCACGCCCGACAACGAGAGCGTTCCGACGATTGAGGCGAGCCTTCCTGGCAGCGGCAATGGAGACGTTGCCATGCCGATGACTTCTGGCGGAAAGAATTGCCCGGGAGTCGGCAGTTTCTGGTATGAGATTATCAGCCAAGAGGAAGGGCGTGGCGGCATCAACGCGACGGTTAACGTTCAGGTGATCAGCCCGGGATATAACGGCTGGAATATGTCGATGGACGTCAAGGCATACGATGCCAACAACATGGAACTGTGGGAGAAGAAAGATGCGGAATTCGTCTCCGCAGGCTTTAAGGTTTGGTGTGGTCCGGAAGTGACACGTCTTGTTTTGCGTATCCGTCAGCCGAACAATGCGGACGATCATTTTACGGTCAGCGTCAACTGGGTGGACGGAGTAAGATCCTAAGGATTAACCTTCGGTCACTTACCCCCCCAAACAACTGTATAGGTATTCCGAATAATTTTGTTAGCTCATACTCACCGTTGAATACAGCCCCGACTTCGGTCGGGGCCTTTTCATGTACCAAAACATATTAAAAAGTTGTATAATTAAGTTATGACAATTAAACTAGCAAATCTTAATAAGAGTTATGGCAAGAAGCCAGTACTCTTTGATATTAACTTAGAAATCCCTACTGGCAGTTTCACGATGCTCCGCGGCGTTAGCGGTTCGGGCAAATCGACTCTCCTCAGCATTATCGGCGGAATTGAACCAATGACAAGCGGACAGGTTCTCATCGACGGGCAGGATGTCAGCAAGCTCAAAGGAGGTGAGAGAGCGAACTTCTATCGACACAAAATCGGCTTTATCTTTCAAGGATTTTATCTCCAACCGCAGCTCACCATTGGCGAGAATATCGCCCTGATGGGGACTTTTGCCGGGATGCCGAAGAAAGAACGCGAAGCACGAGCGAGGGAACTCGCGGAGATGCTCGGCATTGCCGAAGTATTAGATAGCCTACCAGCAGAAATATCAGGCGGACAGGCAGAAAGAGCTTGCGCAGCCAGAGCGATGTTTATGAATCCAGAGATTATCCTCGCGGATGAACCGACTAATAACCTTGACCCGGAAAATGCGAAGAATGTGATAGAAATGTTGAAGAAGATTCAACAGGACACTGGCGCGACTATGATTGTCGCAAGTCATGACCCGATGGTGGAGAAGTTTGCTTCGCAAGTAGTCAGCATCAAAGATGGTCGAGCGAGCGAGGAGAAATAGGTATGGGGCTAAAATTATCTGACGCTTTTAGACTAAGTTGGAGCAATATCGCGGGACATAAAAAGCGGAGTGCGGCGATTATTATAACGATTTCAATACTATTTGGAGCGATAATGGGGTTTAATTTTATGCTTCAAGGCTTACGCGAAACAATTCTCGATGCGGCACTACAGGCGAATGACGGAAAGGTCTATTTAGAAACTGGCTATCAAAATATCAGCTCAATTAATGAGGGTGATTTCACCGAGCTTGAAGATTTAGAAGCCGCACAGAAAATAGTGCGCGATACTGTCGCAGATTATCATGGTAAAATTATCGGCGAAATGACAACCTATCAACTAGGAAACACGCGGTGGGTGATTAATCAGGCGGTCGCAGATGCGGTCGGGGAGCTGGATATGAGCCTTGACGAGTTGAAGCCAGACCAGATTCCTTTCCTTGCGCCTGAGTTTGAGGATGCGCATTTCCAGGGATATCTTTGGAACAATGGCAAAAAAGATGAACACTTGGTTCGGGTGGGGGCGTATCCCTCGACTGAAGCTGGTAGCCCTACATTGCCAGGGTTTAATCCGCTTAATTTATTGCTTGGTATGGTTCATGGTTCTGCCACAGCTGCGCAGCCGATCATTATTGATGACGGCTCTGGTAAAGTTGTCGATTATCTCAACTCTATAGCGCAGACAAGAGTAGAGGATGGTACATATGAAGATATCGCACAAGTGTTTAAGGACTGGCCGCCAGAAATGCGCTACATTGCAGTTTTCGATAATTATGACGATGCGGTCGCCTATTATTATGATGCTTATGGCAATAATTCTAATTCTCCCAAGTATGTACAGATTGATGAGAAGAAGTACTCGATATTAAATATGGACATTTTTGGGCGGGTAATTTATATTAGGCTGGATTTCGATAACCTCCAGTTCATGCTGACGACAATTGAGGTACTGTTTATCGTGATTGCGATTTTAATCGCAACCTTTACTTTCGCCCACTTGATTGATCAGGATGCGGCGACAGTGGCCCTTTATCGCTCGCTTGGCGCAAGTACCGGGAATATCTATTTAATTTATTTCTTGTATCTCGTGGAGCTCTGCTTGCTCGCCGTTTTGTCCTGTATTGTGATTGCGTTCGTGTTTAGCGGGGTGATGTGGCTATGCAATGCGGGGGCATTGGCGGAAAGGCTGAAAGAGTATTATATCCTCAAAGATTTGCCAAAGGTTAATTTGTTTGGATTTAATAGTGCGTTCTTTGGCGTTGTTGGATCAATTATGTTGGTTGCTCCATTCTCGCTACTTCTGACGATGCGCCGCTTCTCAGCTAAGCATATTGCGAAGAAACTAAAAGAGGATTAGAAAGTGCGACTAACGGATTATTTAAGGCTAGGCTTTGCTGGAGTCAAGGCTCATAAAAAGCGCGCATTTACGGTCGTGCTTATCGTCGGGCTACTATTCAGCGTGATTACGGCTGGTGCGTTTATATTACAAGGGCTAGAAAATATAGCGCTAGAAACGATGCTCGCACCGACTGATGGCAGGGTGTTAGTCGTGAGTAGTGTCGATACGAAGATTTGCGGAGATAACTGCGACATTGCGACAGAAGTGGTAGAGATCAAAAAGAATGTTGAGCGGTATGACGGAAAACTCATTCCAGCCAAGATTAGCCAGACCGCAGATGGAATGTTCTATAGGACAGAAGAAAAGGTGTTTAGTAGTGAAACGAACAATGCTACTGATGTAACGCGGGTTATTGTGCCACTCGGAACAGCGGCAAATCTCGCGGGAATAGAAATGCCAGAGCGCGACGCGGAAGTCGCCGATAAACTAGCAGCCACCCAAGAAGTTCGAGAAAAAACACTCGGCAAAGTAGTGAAAAATGAAGCTAGCGAGAAATACTACATCACTGAAATCTTGCCCAGCGGAGTGTATGCAAACAATCTATCATTCATGAATATCGGACAAGGCGGCAACCCATTGGATCTCATTCTAGGGCAAATACGGACCGGTGTGAGCCAGAACTTTATCACAAAATCCGCCAAGACAGAGCCGAAAATGGATGAGGACGACATGGGGCAATCGTCCGGCTTTATCGTGATGGAAGATATTGATGCGGAAGCAATGGGAATGGTGCTTGCGCAGTTTGAGGATGTGAAAGCGGCCTATAATTACTATCAAGATAAGGCGAACTATTGCTCGGAAACCGACCGCATATTTAACATGTGCGGCAAAGATTATATATATCAGGTGGTTTCGGCGGTTTCTGATCCAACCATGACCTACGAGAACCTACAAAATGCGTGGCTAGTGTTTATGCTTATCGCGGCAGTACTCACCATAATAGCACTGATTATCGCAATTAGCACTTATGGCCGGTTGATTGGTAAAGATCTGAAGATCATTTCACTCTATCATGCGCTGGGCGCAACCAAGAGGCAGATTCGTGTAGTTTATGCCGTATATTTACTGATGTTAAGCTTGATGGCGGTGGTTTTTGCGATTTTACTAGGATTAGCGTTTGCCGCAACACTCAGTATTATGAATATGGAAGCACTAAAGCAAGTGTGGACATTGGCCTTTGGCACGCAAGCAAGCGAGATTTGGCTAATTGGCTGGAATAATCTAGTTTGGTGGATTGTAGGGGTGATGATGTTGGCGCCAGTTGTAGCGGTAGTGCTCGGTAATGGTAATTTTACCAGCAAAGAGTTGGCGAGGAAGATGAAATAAGCTTTGAGAAAACTCTTTACAACGCTAAATAGCTGTGCTATAATGCAAGTACTGGGCTGAGCGAAAGCTCTTGGTCCACCTCTCGGCGGGGCAGGACCCCGCCTTTTTGGTGTAATTAACGGAGTAAATCAGAAGTGGCTAAAGAATTAAGTATCTTCATTGACGAAAGCGGAGATTTTGGAGAATACGATCCTCGTTCACCTTTTTATATCATAAGTATGGTTACGCACGATCAAAGAAACAATATCTCTAGTCAGGTTAAAAATCTTGACCGAGTGTTAGCGGAAACGGAACTAAAACGCAATTTCATTCATATCGGACCGTTGATACGGCGAGAAGCAGAATACAAAAACCTTACCACGAAAGAGCGACTTCATATTTTGAAGAAGATGTTGGCGTTTGTTGATAAGGTCGAGTTTAAGCACGAATCGTTTGTGGTAGAAAAGAAGCATATTAAAAGCGATACAGAACTAATCCAGAAACTTTCACGTCAACTATCAGACTTTATTCGGGAACATTACCCTTATTTTACTTCATTTGATAAGGTAAAGATTTATTACGATAATGGTCAGGATGGAGTCGTACGTGTTCTCGTGGCGGTATTCTCTGCGTTGTTTGATAATGCCGAGTTCAAGAAAGCTGCTCAAAAAGATTACAAAATGCTCCAAGTAGCAGATTTAGTATGTACTGCCACGCTTACGGAGCTAAAGCTTAAAACGCATACATTGTCGCAGTCGGAACGACACGTGCTTGGCGATGATAAGAATATCAAGAAAGACTTCCTTAGACCTATCAAGAGAAAAGAGTTTAAGAATAGGGGGTAGCGGTTCAGCGACGACGCGACCGACGAAGCCCCGCGGAACGCGCGGCGAGTGAGGGCGCGGAGGAGTGCTAGGGCGCAAAAAGTGGTGCCTAAGCACCACTTTCCTTACTACCTCCGACATATCACACCTAGCAACCCATCACAGCTTCGTGTATTTTCTTTAGACCTTGATTAGTAAAGTGTAAATAAATCTTCGTTACATCGAGGCTTTCGTGTCCGAGAAACTTACCAACGAAGCTAATATCGACACCGTGGTTGATCAAGTTTGTGGCGAACGAGTGGCGGAACGTATGCGGATGAACGCCCTCAAAGTCCGACATCATACAAGCCCGCTTGAAGATATTACGCACGCTTTGATCGCTTAATCGTTTCTCTTCCTCTGTGGAGAGAAAGAGGGCTGGGTTTCTGTCCTTGCGTGTAGCTAGATATTCGTTGATGGCTCTTTCGGCTCGTGGCGATACGAAACACGGTCGCGCCAGCTTGCTCTTGCCTACCACAGCGAACTGACGTTTTTTAATTTGTTTACGATTGAGCGACACCAGCTCCGATACTCGCACCCCGCTGGAGTATAGCAGTTCGCAAATTGCCACATTACGCAAGCGTCCTTGTTCCGATAGACCGAGGCGCGGTTGGCGCACGACATCTATAAACTCAAAAACTTCTTCTTCTGTCAGGAAATTGACCGTGCGCTTTTCGTGTTTGGGCAGTTTTATGAAGTCAGGATGTAATACGCGATAACCGCGCATAGCGCACCAACGCAAGACGCACTTCAGATCGGTCAGAGCCTTACGCACCGTGTCAGGGCGGAGCCACGACGCAAGATGGTCGTGATACTTCAGTACATCATCCGAGCTTAAAGCCGTCATTTCTTTATCTTCACCGAAGAAATTGGTCGCTAATCTTCCGATATACTGACAATGGCGCACGGTTTTTGGGGCACACCCTGCGGCAACCACATCGTCCTCTATACGCTTCTCAAATGCCTTTTTAATGTTGATTTTTGGGTTTTCTGCCACTACCATTGTTGGTGGTAAGCCCCACGATACGAATTGATTTGCGAGGGGCATAGTAGCCTTTTTATTGTTAAACATAGCGAGTTTATCTCCTTATTACTGGTAAAAAATTTGTCGGAGATAATAGCGTTGATTATTTTGCCTGATAAATACCAAGCTTTACCAACTCGTTCACGCATATTCGCCCAAAATAGGCGGCTTTGTTCCTAATCGGGTTTCTTGGTCGCGGACGAAATGCGTTTTCAATGGCGCACTCAATAAAGTCTTCCGATAAATATCGGGCGCAGTCGCAGTAAAATGCGCGACTTTCAGGGGCGTTAAACTTTGCTACTAGTCTGTCAGCCTTTGCGTCTATATATTGTGCCGATTGTGAAACTGGCTTGTGATTTCTTTCGCGTAGTTCTGCCAAAAATGTGTCTTTATCTATCATTGACAATGGTGAGTTTCTCCTGAAACTCCCAATGCCATTGACATTGAGTGGGTTTGCCATCTATTACCTCCAAATTGTGCGCACCAAAAACCTTCCGCTTTCAAGGTTATTGAGCGTCCTAACTATGCTCGACTTCACGCACCAAGCGGTCGTGCGAGGAGTTTCGCTGTTTGTATTCATTCAACGAGAAAGCCCCGTCAAGGTCAAATGAAGATATTTTACTACCTCCAGCTGCCTTTCAGGGGCTTTGTTCTAGTTCGATGTGCTTATTATATCAAGCTAAAATGCTTTCGTCTAGTCTAATTTTTGTGTTCGTCGTTAGATCCCCAACGTTCGCGCATCGCACGACGACCGTTTTCGATCCGAGCTTCCTTTGAAACTGATTGCGCCGCTTTGAGATTTCTCTGGCGATTTTTTAGCGCATAATAAAGTATGCCAGATAATTCGCAGGTGGCGGTCGCGGATTTGTCGGAGAGGTCGCTAGGGTAGGCGATCGAGAATAAACCGCCTTTTCTATCGGAAAGGTAGAAACGATATTGGCCCGCTCGTTCTTCAAGCACGATAAAGTTGCCTGCTTGCTTGAAGCCCTTTTTGCGCAAGTTGTTTACGAAACTTGCGACAACTGCCCTTATTTCTTGTTCGTTCATAGTGCTTATTATAGCACGAACGAGCT
>CAOZKB010000039.1 GCA_948571325.1 uncultured Candidatus Saccharibacteria bacterium
AATGCCAAATTCTGCGTCATCCAGCAATGGCCGTCCGCCAATTTTGCCACCCAATATTCATTGCCGTCTCGTGAATCGATCAGCTGCTTCGCCGTCGGATTCTGCACATAATAATTCGCATCATTACCACCTACTGGATTATTAACCCCTGGCGTACTTTCACAAACTTTTGACGTCATATCTTGCATATAAGTCACTTGTGTCAAACTCGTAATTTGAATTGGTTTCGCTACTACCGAAACCGTCACCGTATTACTATAAGAACCAGCTGGTAAATTCGTATTAACTTTCGCCCCAAAAGACAAATACAGGTCATCGCGTCCCCCCTCGCTCACTTCTGTGTTTTCCCAAGGCGCAATATCCACATTCGCAAGTGGCACCGGATTATAAAGCATACTATCGCTCACCGGCGACTTCCCTACATTGTATCCCCAAGTATTATCACCAAACGACGCCAAAGCCACGTTTGAACCACTAATCGCCTGTACACTCTGCGGTACCGACGAATCCTCATTTTCTAATGCATTCGAAGTCCCAGTGTTTACATACACTGAATAACCACTAAAATTATTTGTCGAAACCGTTAACTTTGCACTATTTGCCGTGGTTTTACTTTCTACATCGGGCGTAACATCGAGAGTCACTGAATCATCCACTGCCACCGACACCACTGACTGTACATTAGCTCTTGCTTGTATTGTAGCCGCGGACTCACCAGTACTCAATGCGCTAGAATTTTGCTTTTGTACTGGAAACACCATCGCCACCGTCAGTAACCCCAACAAACCAGCACAACTCAACACTCCCACAAAACCACGTGCGCTTATTTTATTTAATTTCATAGTTTTTCCTTTTTGCGACCTTATTTTATTTTTGATGACCTTATATAAGCACTATTATATATTAACCATAAGAACAATGTCAACGCCGTTTTCGCCCTGCTAACCAGTTTTCTCACCAAAAAACACCATTTTTACCCCAAACTACCCCTCCAGTTTTCGCTTTTTCATCTCCCTTGTCAAAAATTCCAATTTATCCCCCACCTCCGGCACCATCTTCTTCTCGGTTTTTAATGCCAACCCACCAATTTCACCCTCAATCAATTCTTTCGCTTCAATTTTCTCTTTTTGCACACTTTCAACTTCTGCCTCACCCAGAATTTCATCTTTCCGTCTCAACCTCGCCAAAACTCTCGGCACTACTTTCCCCTCCGTCATCTTACCACCCGCGATTACTTCGCTCTTCGTCACGCGGAACACCCCCATAATTTCCATCTCACCTACTTTTTCTTCAACCACTTCCTCACCTAGCAATTCTTCCATACTACTACGTGCATCATCCAAAAGCTCATAAATCACCTTAAAAGTCCGCACCTCCACCCCATCACGCGCCGCTAATTTACTAATATTCACCGGTACATTCACGTTAAACCCATAAATCACCGTATTATCCCCCACCGCCATATGCACATCATTTTCGGTAATATCCCCCACTCCAGTCGCCACTACATTCAAAGTTACTTCGCCATGCGTATCAATCAACTTCAACGAATCCACCACACTCGTCACTGACCCCAGCACATCACCTTTTACAATTACATTAAACACTTTAGAATTATCCGCCACATTCATCATCCTGAGCAAATCAGTGCTCGTCACGTTTGCGCTCGCCATTTCACTTGCTGCACCTTGGGCATAAAGCAACGCTGCCTTTCTCGCACTCTTCTCGTCCGAATATTCCAAGAAACGGTCACCAAAATCTGGTAATTCCTTAAAACCTGTCACCGTCACTGGCGTCGACGGACCAGCCTTCCCCTTCGGTTTCCCCTGAAAATCCAGCATCGTCCGAATTTTACCGTACACGCCCCCAGCCGCCACGAACTCGCCTACTTTTAGTTCCCCGCCCGTCACCAGCAAGTTCACTACGCTCCCTTTGCCAGTCTCCATATGACTCTCAATCACCAAACCTTCCGCCGGAATCTTCACATCCGCCTTCAGTTCCTCTACATCCGCCACCAGCAAAATATCTTCCAACAACTTCTCTAACCCCTCCCCCGTCTTCGCCGAAATCGGCACCATAATCACGTCGCCACCCCATTCTTCTGGCATCAAACCATGTTCTGCCAGACCAGCCTTCGTTCGTTCAATATCCGCCCCCTCTCGGTCAATTTTATTAATTGCCACAATCATCTTCGCATTCGCCCCCTGCGCAAACTTAATCGCCTCCACCGTCTGCGGCTTCACGCCATCATCCGCCGCCACTACAATCACCACAATGTCCGTCAACATCGCCCCGTGCTGCCGAATCGCCGCAAACGCTTCATGCCCAGGAGTATCCAAAAAAGTAATCTTTCGTCCTTCATACTCCAACTGATATGCCGAAATATGTTGTGTAATTCCCCCCGCCTCTTTTTCCACGGTTTTCTTCTTTAACAATGTGTCCAACAACGTCGTTTTTCCGTGATCAACGTGCCCCATCACTGCCACCACTGGCGGACGCGAAACTGCATCCTTGCTCAGCTCTCGTCGCCCCTCATCTGTCAATTTCGCCGCGGTATTCTTGCGTTCCAAGCGCACGTTTTTCATACCGAGCTCCTGAATCATAATCTCCGCCGTCTCAAAATCCAACCGCTGATTAATCGTTGCTACAATACCATTTTTGAATAATTCCCCAATCAACGTCGTCACCGCCAAACCTAAAGCCTGCGCTAATTCGTCCACCGTAATCGAACCAGCGATTTTAATTACTTTTTCGGCCTCACTATCACTCCCAACTACATTTTTTCCTGCTTCCGCTTTCATTCGCCACTCCTTCCTGTCACATTATTACAAAAAATAAACTTTCCAAAGTCATACTGTTTTATACAACTTCCCCTATTTTACCATATTTTTCCCCAAAATCCCAAAACAAAACCAAAAATATTTCAACCAGCCTGACCTATGTTACTATTGACAAGATTAGGAATCTGTGCTACAATGGAAGTATAAGGCTCACAAAATCTAACTTGTGGGAGCATTTTAACCTTCTCCATCTATCAGGGAGGTGATTTTATGGAGAAAAAATCAAATCTGTTAGACCTTAAGTATCAGGACTTGCTCTGGCGAATTGTCGGAGCGGTGCGACGGCGGGCTCGAACCATCCCCGCTTTCCGTGATAGCCACAATGGCTGTATCAGAATCACAATCATACCATTAACTCAAGACGCCGACATCTGGCTAGGTGGTGAGCTAAGCAGTCTTCAGCGATTCGACCATGAGCATATGGGGCGTGAGAGTATGGATGTCTGCGAACGAGAATTCGTCTTCAAAATTGATCCCAGAGGCAGCCACACAATTCAGTATGTCTGCGAAGATGGGCACACCGAGCCCGTCAACTGCTACGGTTACTCAGCTCTCAAAACAGCGTGGGCATCCTGGAAAAGGAAGTTTGACGATGCTGTGCACAAGGGGCTCGGAGAAACTTTTTCTGACTTCCAATTCCGTCAACACACCCAGTTCTTCACCGAGGACAACGGCTGGTCAATGCACGATGGTTCAGTTTACACTACCGTCACACTCGGTGGGGAGGACTTCTGTCGTCTGTATGTCTGCACTTCGGGTGCGAAGTCGGACGAGGATGAGCAATGCTCGCTCGCCGGCATCCAGGAGGCTCAGGAATACTTCGAGCGATACTTCGAGTCCGCAAAATGCAACCCTCGCATTGATAGCAAGAAGTCTCCCCTGGAGCAGGTCTGGTGCGATTGAAAGCGTCCAACAGAAAACTCAACCCTCGCTGGGAAACTGGCGAGGGTTCTTTCTGTCCTAGATTTGTTTTATCTTAGCAATAAGTTACTCCACCTGCTCCGTATCACCCACGCCTAGCATAGTCACCAAACACGATTAACGAACGAACTAGCACCCTAAGCCTCACCTTCTCTCGCAAGGTCTCATCTGTTCCGTAGACACCCAGCATCACCGTTCGCAGTTCTTCACTACTGACATCCATAAAATCACCTGCCTCGTCAAAATAGCACATCTCGCTAATGCCGACTTTATCCTCGTCATCGACAAAAATATTCCCATCACCGAGGTCGCCGTGAGAGTAAGCTATGTTCTCACCCAGTTCCTTCAATTTGGTTGGAATAGTGTCAAACACAAATTTATCAAGCCGAGCGATTTCTTCATCGAAAAAGTAATCTGACAGCCAGCCGATGCTCTGGTAGTCTAGGTTTGATAGCGTATCAAGCGACCGTCCAATAACGCCGTAGATTCCGAGATAACTGTCGTCTGGAGAGACATAGCCACGACTCCAAAAACCATCATCAGCTAGTTTGATTTGGACGGGTAGAACGCCTGTGAGTCGCTCGATGGTTTGAAGTTCGCTGTCTTTCATAGTATAATTTTATTATGGAAAGTGAAATAAATCTAGCAGAAATTCAGTTGGAGCAAGTCACCGAGTCAACTCGGCAGACACTCTGGAACTTGCTACAATATCTGTTATTTGAAACCAGTCCATCAGGCAAGAATGTGGCTAACGAAGATGGAAGTTTTGACTATAAGTATTTTGACAACTACTTCACTGATAAGAACCGATACGCTTATCTTATTAAGTCGAAAACTGGCGAGTTGATGGGATTCGTAATGATAAACCAGTATCTCCAACAGGTAAAAACTGAACACTCGATTGCTGAGTTCTTAGTATTGCCGAGGTTTAGGCAAAATGGAGTGGGTAGCGAAGTAGCGAAACGCTGCTTTGCAATGTATCCTGGAAATTGGGAAGTCGGTCCAGCGGATGGTAGTGATTTGGCTTACAAGTTTTGGAAAGCGGTGATTGATGAAGTGACGGGCGTAGATAACAAACTAGAGGATGGGCTATTCGTTTTTAACACGGAGGAGAATAAGAAGTGAGTATCGTAGAGCAAATAACAGCATTGGTTCGGCAGAAGTCTGATGAGTATCAAGCGAGCGACCCAGGTCAGTATAACTTCTGGAATGGACACCTGAAATACGTCTACCACGAGGCAACAGAACTAGCGAAACGTTATGGAGCAGACCTGGAAATAGTGCAACTTGGAGCATTATTACACGATATTGCCCTGCTCGAAAAGGTAGGCGCAAAAGCCGACCACCACAAAAATGGCAAGAAGTTGGCTGAGCAGATTCTACGAGGACACGGTTGTCCTGACGACAAGATGCAGCGAGTTCTCGGCTGTATCCTTCATCATCGTTCTAGCAAAAATGCCGAAAACATCGAAGAACTTTGTGTAGCAGATGCGGATATCTTGGCTCACTTTGACAACATTCCAATGTTATTTGATGCGGCTTACAACTTGCATAAGATGGTAGGCTTAGAAAATGTGCGAGAATTTATGAGAGGAACGTTCGAGAAGGATTTTGACGACCTAAGCAATAGAACGAAGGCAGAGTTTGAATCAAGATATAGAATGATTTGCGATGTAGTGCTAGCAGATAGTGTATAGATACACCATACTACCCTAGCCTCAAATATGAAATTGCCCTTAGTTGATTGACAGGGGTGATTTTGTTATAATTGTAGTAGCGAAATTAGAGGACGTGGCGAAAAATGACGAAACGATACTATCTCGATAAGCGACCAGAAGAACGATCGAAAGCAGAACAAGCAGAAATCAATGAGCAAAACCTTGAAGAGATGCGATAAACGGATGACTGAATTGGATGAGCAAGTAGCAAAGCTGGAAAGCGAGGATGGGAGTTTCTTGGTGGATGCTATGTATCTGTTAGAACTAGCAAAGCGTGCAGCCGAATTATACAAAAGTTCGAGAAATGAGTCGAAGAACAAATTACTCAAAACTATTTTCTCGAACCTAAAATCGACCAACAAAAAAAGTCGATTTCTCTCTGTTAGAAGGAATCGACGTATTCTTTTATACTTCTAAAACAGGAATCTGGCTCCCCGGACTGGACGATTTTAGAATTGCCTGCTATGAATATGATCGACTATACGGACGTGCTTTAGCGGAATTTGTTAGCAAAAATCTTCAAACTATGGTTTAGTTTCGCGGTTTTATCCCACAAAGCAGGCTGAAGTTTCTATTTTTACAGCATATTTCAACTTTATAAACAAATACTTAGTATCAATTACCCCTACGTCCCAGCGCAAAAGAGCCGCGGCTATCCCAAAGCAAGCGGCTCTTTTTGCGCTGTTAAAAATTAAAGAAATTCAAAAACATTAGAATCTCGCCACAAAGCAGGCGGTACTAAAAAGTTTATATCGTCGATCATCTGGTACGTTAGAAGACCTCATCTATCGGTTTCCAACGCTCATCTTGAACACTTTCGCTCCACTCCGTATTGTTGAGAAATAGTTCACCATTATGGTTACGTACAAAGCCCCAATTTACTTTGTTTTCTTTTGCGTAACTCTTAAGCGCCTCGAATTTGTTAAAAGCATTTTGATCGATATTCTGAGATCCACCACTAGCAGATTCACCGCCCTTAGTTTCTATTAGCCAAATGGAGCCATCTATTTTCTTTACGATATAATCAGGGTAAAATAAACGTT
The DNA here is from genome assembly GCA_948571325.1 of uncultured Candidatus Saccharibacteria bacterium. Taxonomy (GTDB): domain Bacteria; phylum Patescibacteriota; class Saccharimonadia; order Saccharimonadales; family Saccharimonadaceae; genus Nanosyncoccus. Next base: position 6,523 of record CAOZKB010000039.1, read on the forward strand.
GTTTACCAGCGCCTGTCAAATAGACAATCGACAAATAGTCTTGACCGGTGTCACCATTCTTATATACCCAATCAATGGAACTGCGTTTGTCTTCGCAATACCTTTCAAACATATTCTCAGAAAAACTATGCACACGGATTGTCGCAAAACCAGAAGTATACTTCTTATAAGCATTTGTTCGATATTCGACTTCATTCTTTACGTTAGTATCATATTTAATAAAATCATCTTCAGGAATCTTAAACTCTGCCTTCTTCTTATCAACAGCAAGACGCGCTTGTACCTGATCAGTGATTTCTGCCGAAACCATCTGACAGAGAATTTTCAACGTATGTTCATTATTGATAGCAAAAGCATAAAACTCAGGACGTGATAATTTGGCGAGTTTATATTCCGATCTCACGCCCTTGAGGAATAATCTTTCGAGAATGGTACGAACTTCATATTGTTGGAGATCAAGAATAGTTTTAAGTTCATTTGTTGAATGGAGCATATGGATACCGTGAATATGTGTATCAACTTTTACGGCCATTTGTATCATCTCTGCATTCTCAATAGAAGCAATTTTCTCGAATCGTCCACGAAGCATTTTACGATAAATTTGATCGCCAAAAACTAACGGCATAGTTTCGTCGTTACGCATTTTTTGTATATTTAGTTCATAATCATCCGTTAGGCTATATGTAACTTTAATTTGATTATAAAGGCGCTCTAAAATCTCGCGTGCACCGATGCCAGAATAGTCTAGGTCACGATTTTCTTTAACTAGCGTAAACATCTTGCACTTATCTTTCAGATAAAGATGACGCATTTCATAAGAACGCTCAACGTTTTGCAGGAGACCATTCCTGTACTCCTGATCAAAAGTATAGACATAACAACAATCAAGTGCCTCGTTTTCGTAATGATGCGCCTCTGGCATTCGACGAATGCGACCAATAGTCTGAATTGTAAATTGCTCATTCATCCCCTCGCGCAATTTAATAAGAATTTTTGCGCGTGGACAATCCCAGCCAGTCGAAATTGCCTGTTTCATCAATAGAAAAGCTTGCTGTCCGTCATTAGAGATAATATCGTCATTAAGCTGGCGCTTGTCCTCAGACATCCATTTAGCCACCATCCCATTTGTATAAGTATAGCCCATCCTCTCAAGCACTTGCTCAATAGCATTTATCGTTTCCGGCTTACCATTTGGGAACTGAATCAAGACGAGAGGTCGAATTACTTTACCTAATTTATCATACTCAGCAATAATCTCCTTACGTTTTTTATCAGCAGTAGAAAGCAAAAGACCAAAGTCTTCATCAGCATTTGAACTATTCTCAATGCCCTCGTTAATGTAAATAGCGCGAGTGATCAACCCTGATGCAATTACCTCATCCTCGTTAACCTCAAAATACTCAGCATCCGCCACCTTAGAAGCTGTCGCAGATACACGAATTATATGTTTGGCGTTAAAAGCGTCTATAATTTCTTGGGCTTTTGCAGTATTATTATTATGCTCCTCGTCAACAATTATAATAAAAT
>CAOZKB010000040.1 GCA_948571325.1 uncultured Candidatus Saccharibacteria bacterium
CGGGTGGATTTCTGTTCCATCCGCTTACGCGTCCGGAACTGGCTAAAGCCGTTATGGAAAATCCCGGCCTACAGGAGACCGGGATCTTTTTAGTCAGTCAAGCAATAGGCAGTTGGCAGCCGGCATATACAGCTCTTGGCTGCTTTGGAATCTGAGCTCTGCAAATTCGTTACTGTCTTCAAAATCACAAGCTCTGTCATGCCATGCCGCAGCTTCTGCCGACACAAAGAAAAAGCGTCCAGCTCGGTCTGGGTAGGTGAATTCGTCATGTTTACGGCCGCTGCAGTCAATGCAGGCGGGAGCCTCACCAACCAACTCCTTCCGGAGACGTTCCAATTCAGCTGTCGCCTCCTTGCCTTTCTCTACTGCTTCTTTAGCTCTTTCTTCGATGGGATAAACCGCCACCGGGTAGAGAGTGTCACCTGCGGTTCTCATCGTTACCCAAAGCTTTTTATCAGTATTCTTCATAGTTATCTCCTTCTCCCCACAAATGGGGGTAACCAATGCCTTTGTAAGATTAAGAGGTTTTCCTCACATTGGTGTTACCTTCTTAGGCAAGGTTAGACGCGTTATTGCAATGAGCCTAATCTCACCTAAGAAGTATGGAGATATTCGCTTGACTAACTTTTAAGGTGCTTGCTAACTATTGAGTTAGCTTAGACTTCTACGGTAGTGTCAGTCCTATTTATAGGACTGGGTTATATGAATATAACCGAACCGTATTAGTAATTGGTTGGAGCTTGCTAGATTTCCCTAGTGTCGCTCCATATTTTTTGGAAGACCCAGGGTCATATGCGACACTCTATGATGCGCGACCCTGGGCTAGCTTCCCAATATTTAGTTGTCAAGTTACATTTGCCCTTCCCTTAAGCGGGTGCAAACTGCCACAGTTAAATTGAGTTTTTATCCAGTTTTGGACTACAAGAGCGTTGTTCGGAGAATGGGAGAACGCTCTAAATAATCACTAATCTGGCTCGTACTGATTAAGTTCGCATTATGTTTTGCTATTAGCAAAACATAAAAGGGCCCTTTTAATTACTTGATTGCCAGGCGGCGGCAACCGATGATCTGACCTTTATCATCCCTTACGGGGGTTGACGTAATCAGAAGATCGTCTGTCGTTCTCCCTTCAGCCTCGGCTGCATTCACCGTGATAATACTTACGATGAAGAGCTTCCCAGCCTCAGGTGCCGGCAGATCCACGGTAGCCCCGAACTCGGTACGAACGATTTCCACGCCCGCTGCGTTCGTAGTTACCGGAATATCCTGCTGAGATGCCCGTGCGACTCCCTGCGAGGGAAATACCGCAACGGTACTGCCGTCTTCCGCGATGATATTAACTGCATGCGGTGTCAGGTTAATAATCTCAGCGTTTACGAGTGTCATGTTGTTAGATGTTGTCATAATAATATCCTCCATTTTCTCCGGCACCAACCTTTACGGTTCGATGCCTGCATGTGTACCACTCCGCCGGTTGGGATTTGGCGGGGCGGGATTATTGACAAGTTGCGTCATATTGGCGTTTGAGAAAAATCTCTGACTGCCTCTATGACCGCCACGGATTGATTAAATATAGAGCCTTTGGGGTCTATATTTACCGTGCGCTATGAAATTGTTTCTAGGAATCAGCCTAGTCTACCCTTGCCTCGTCTAAGCTAATCACATATGATTATGCGATGCCAGATGTTGCTTTGGCAAAACTGCTCCTCTAAGGCGGGGTATTCGCAGAAAGGTTACTATAACCTAAGGAGGGATTGGTAATAGGCCGATCTGCGAATATCCCACCTTGAAGATAACTGATGGATACTGGAAGCCGGTGGTATAAATTTAATAATCTATACGTTGATGGCTAACGGTTATCCTAAACCTAGATACTAATGAACACTCGTTCGGGTAAAAGGTTTAATCAACTTTCTTATATTGGGATTTAATGTACTTAAGCTTGGTCTCGGGCAATTTGCGCTTGCCTTAGGCGAATCGTCGATTCGCGTCACGCTTGGTATCGCGGGGAGAAACTGTGAGTAGTTTCTGACCTTGATTTGTGCGTAATCAAGCTTATGATTACATTGTAGCACGAGTGGTAAAAATTGTCAATACCTTTTTTGAACTTTTTTGTATTTTGGCAAAGATTTTGTATAATAACAGAGGTAAGGATGTTTGGTATTTTATGTGATAATATATTTTTTGAGAGTGGAAAGGCTAGAATTTTGTGTTATGAGACGGGCTTAAAGAGTGAAGTAATATTCAGGGCTATTGACAAAAATAGGTATCTGTGCCAGTATATTAGATGATGGGCAGAACGTTGCTCGTAGGACTTTGAATTTCGAGTCTGAAAAACTGAATATAGAGCATGCGAGCGTACATAGAGTAACGCGAAGACCATGAGGAGCTGATATTGATTCATAGAAATGGAGGGAGTTTTATGGGATGCTATGGTTATTTTAACCCGAGCAAGAGGCCAGTGGAGCAGTTTAGGCCGGGGAGCGATAATTTTTACGTTTTTCCCCTTCGTGGTAGCATGGCGAATTTTATCGATTCGCTTGATAGGTTGCCAGAGGGATACAAATATGAGTTAATTCGCTGCGAAGATTCTAAAAAGGTCTACGCGAAAGAGGGCTACATTAGTATCGCAAATACTAGATTAGCAGAGAACACTCGTAAGTTTACTGGGGTTAAAAACTGGCATAATAGCCTGGTGGCGAGAAATGAGAGATTCCGAAAGGAGTCAATCAAGGCAACACAGTTCTATTATGTTGAATACGACCCTGATATTACCCCCGCGGCAAAGCCTTCACGGAAGGATGAGAAACTGTGGTATCGGATCTATAAAGTAGTTTTCACGGACGAGGAAGGGGGGAGAAAATAAATCTCAGCAAGTATAGCTGGGATTTTCTTTTGTTGAAGATTGCGGGGGATTAAGAATATTAGGTGGCGTGGGGAGCTTCTGAGAGAGGACTGAGTTTTGATGGATAATGGTACAAATTTTGAGCATGGAAAAGCCCCAGGATTTACGCACTTTCGTGCTACCTCGGGCTCTCTCCCTAATCATTCTCATCACCTCCTTCTTCATCCTGCACTACGACAATATCTCTCGTCCTCGAATACAGACAATCATCTTGCCAAGCACAGGCTTCACAACGAGTTTCACATCCATTACGCCAGTAGGATAACATGTTTTCACCCCCTTTCCTACAGTCGATCCCCAAACTTCTCTTCCAACGCCCTCAAAAGTTTAAAGGGATTTTCCCTACGCTGGGCTACTTGCTTATTCCTCGAATGTCGCAAGCACTGCTTCCTTTGAGCAGCATTTAACCCACCAGCATGAGCTAAATGCTACCCAAAGGTTCAGAGAAATATCAAATTTAGGATTTGACGAATTCAGTGATTTGATTAGGTTTTAATGTCCTTAAGCTTTTAAGGCGGTGGCCTAATTCTTTTGGAATTAGGAGCTATATGAATATAACCGTAAGACTTAAACCGAGCCTTCTGCTCGTTGATGAGGTTTCCTTTTGGGGATTACCTTCATCAAGCTTATGATTCCATTGTAGCACAGGTGGTAAAAATTGTCAATAGTTTTTATGTTTATTTTACAATTTTACAAAGTTTTGTGAAAATAACAGGGGTAAAAATAATGTAGCGAGGCTGGATAGTTGCAAAAAGTACCCAATATTGGGTACTTTTCGATTCCCTATCTATTATCTAGGATTTGGATTTATTCCCCGTCGACGACTTCCCCTTCTACGGCGTCGCCGTCATTGTCAGATGAATTGCCAGATGCAGTATCGTCGGCGGCGCCGGCATTCGCATCGGTGGCGCTGGAACTTTGGTACATTTTCGCACCGATTGGCATTAAAACTGCGTCGAGAGTCTTCTTGGCCTCTTCGAATTTAGCCTTATCAACGGATTCGTCTTCGAGAGTTTTCTTAGCCTCGGCGGCAGCGTCTTTGATCGCTTTAGCGTCGTCCTCGGTAATTTTATCTTTGAACTCATCGGGCATTTTTTCGGCTTGATAGATAGCGTTTTCGAGTTGGTTCTTAGCGTCGATGGTTTCGCGCTTTTGTTTGTCTTCTTCAGCGTGAGCTTCGGCTTCGTGCTGAGCCTTCTCGATATCTTCCTTGCTCATGTTGCCAGAGTTTTGGATGGTAATTGACTGCTCTTTGCCAGTTCCCTTGTCTTTGGCGGTAACATTTAAGATACCGTTCGCATCAAGGTTGAAAGTAACTTCAATCTGAGGTACGCCACGCGGAGCAGGAGCGATACCGTCGAGGACGAATTTACCGAGAGATTTATTGTCGGCGGCAAATTCGCGTTCGCCTTGAAGGACGTGAATCTCAACTTGAGGCTGATTATCGGCGGCAGTTGAGAAAACCTCGGATTTGCTGGTTGGGATGGTAGTGTTGCGCTCGATTAACTTCGTGCTGACACCGCCCATAGTTTCAATACCAAGAGAAAGTGGCGTAACGTCAAGAAGCAAAACATCTTTTACATCACCTTGCAAGACACCACCCTGAATAGCAGCACCAACGGCGACGACTTCGTCCGGATTAACACCTTGCATCGGATCTTTGCCGAAGATTTTCTTGACTTCTTCAACCACGGCTGGCATGCGGGTCATACCACCGACCATGACAACTTCGTCGATATCCTTAGCGGTAAGCTTGGCATCTTTGAGAGCCTTTTCGACCGGTTCGGCGAGGCGAGCGAGGAGAGGTTTGACTAATTCCTCAAGTTTGGCACGAGTTAAAGTATATTCGAAGTGCTTAGGGCCATCCGCGTCGGCCGTGAGGAATGGCAAGTTAATCTCAACAGAGGTAGTGCTGGAAAGTTCCTTTTTGGCTTTTTCAGCTTCGTCCTTGATACGTTGCATAGCAGCAGCGTCATCTTTAATGTCGATACCAGATTCCTTCTTAAATTCGTCGATTAAGAAGTTGACAATAATATTATCGAAGTCTTCACCACCGAGGTGAGTGTCACCGTTGGTAGATTTAACTTCGAAGACACCGTCGCCAAGTTCGAGGATGGAGACATCGAAAGTACCACCACCAAGGTCGAAAACGGCGATTTTTTCGTCTTTTTTGCTCTCTAGGCCATAGGCCAATGCAGCGGCAGTTGGCTCGTTAATGATACGTTTAACTTCGAGGCCAGCGATTTTGCCGGCGTCTTTGGTAGCCTGGCGCTGAGAATCGTCGAAATAGGCCGGAACGGTAATGATCGCTTCGGTAACTTTTTCACCCAAGAAGGCTTCAGCGTCGGCTTTAATCTTGCTAAGCACCATAGCGGAGATTTCTTCTGGGGTGTATTCCTTACCGTCAAGTTCGACAGCGACACCATTGCCTTTTTTGACAATCTTATATGGCATAATGTCAAGGTCGCGCTGGACTTCTTTGTCGTCAAATTTGCGGCCGATGAGACGCTTAATACCGTAAATGGTATTCTTTGGGTTAGTGACGCGCTGACGCTGGGCGACCTTACCAACGAGACGGTCGCCTTTTTTGGTGACAGCGACGACAGATGGCGTAGTACGATCGCCTTCGCTGTTTGTGATAACCTCAGGCTTACCCGCGACCATGTAGGCGAAGGCGGAGTTAGTGGTGCCGAGGTCGATACCGATGATTTTTGACATATGATTTCCTTTCTTTAATATACGGTCGGAAGTGGCTGGACTTATACCTTAATAATGCAACTGTTTTCTTGTCCTAGCTATCACTTTTTTCGAGGCGCGTTCACAATGCCCGTCGTCACGTGGTCGCGCCGCTAATCCTCGTCGTAACTCCGGACCCTCTCAAAATAGTAATAGCTAAACCAAGACAATGCCCATATTCAGTAAGGTATAAGTCCAGTCACTGACGGCCATATCTTAAACAACGTAATTCGTATCTATTGTATATCATTAGCACTCGTATGTCAAGAGTGCTAATTAAGATTATTGTAGCAAATTGGCAGTCGGGTGTCAAGACTGCCAAAGGCAGTCTTGCTAGTTGCGTCGCTCAAGAGAGAAAACATAGTTTCCTCTCCGTTCGTTATCCTCACTATTACAAGAGTGCTAATCTTCTAGTGCGTGAGAAGTGAATTGCGCGAGAAGCTCAGGAAAGACAAAAGATTTGTACAGAGGAATATTAAGCAGGCCATTATTATATTCTAGTTCCCTAAGAGAAAAACGCACTGAAATGGCCGGTTGATATTGATCACGATAAGTTTTTAGGCTCTTGGCATAAACATTAACACCAGATTTAACCTCGATAGGAATAATATTCATACCAGATTGGCAAACAAAATCAACTTCGGCGCTGGCTCCTTTGGTCCAATAATATAACTCTTCGTGAAAGGAATTAAGTTGCTGTAGAATATACTGTTCGGCAACAAGACCATGATAAACGTCAAAAATAGTGTTTTTCTCGGCAATGGCTTCAATCGGAATATGTGCAAGCGCGCGAAAAAGCCCAACATCGAGAAAATAGAGTTTAAAGGCACTACGATCGAGATAAGCCTTAAGCGGAAGCAGATCGCCACGCTCGACCCGAAAAACACGACGAATGATCCCAGCATCAATTAACCATTCAATGGCGGTTTCATATTCACGAGCACGCGCGCCAGACTTGACGACACCATAGAGGAACTTCTCGTTGCTTTTGGCGAATTGACTGGGAAGACTCTCGAAAATTTGACGAATTTTCACGGCGAGGTTATTATCGGTATATTTGCTAAAATCACCGCGATAAGCATCAAGAATCTCAGATTGGAGACGATCAACATTCGCAATATTATGATAGGCCAGCCAATCGTTCACAACTTCTGGCATACCACCCGTAAAAATATATTCGCGAAAAGCATCCATCAGGATACCATTAGAATAGATTTCCTTGGGGTGATGGGAAAGTTGCTCAACTAGACGCTCATGCCCGCTAGCGATGAGAAACTCACGAAAACTGAGAGGTTCAAGATAAAGAGTCTCAACCTTTCCGACAGGGTAAGAAGTATCCTGATGAAGAAAAACTCCCAATAAACTACCGGCGGCCGCAATATGATATTCGGGAGCTTCTTCGGCAAAATACTTAAGACTAGTAAGGACGCGTGGAACCTCTTGGATTTCGTCGAAAATGATTAAGGTTTCGCCAGGAATAATGTCTTGACCAATGCGAAGTTCGAGTTGCTGAAGGATGCGATGAGGTTGGATAGAGCCCTCATTAAAAAGTTCGAGAAACCACGGGTCGGGGTTCTGGAGATTAAAATAGACAACATGCTGAAAATATTGCTTACCAAATAAATCGCGTAGCGCGTAGGTCTTCCCCGTTTGGCGAGCACCTTTGAGGAGAAGAGGCTTGCGGTGAGGCCGATTTTTCCATTCGACGAGTTGATGAAGAATTTCGCGTTGCATAGGATTATTCCTTTATCTTAATGTTTATTATGGTTATTTATCTCGATTATATCACAAAAATTAGGGGAGATATCGGAGAAATTTACACATTTTTGTAGGGACGGAAGAGATGATTTTGCACATTTTTGAGGTGACAGAGGTGAAAATTGATATCTTTGAGGAAATAAGTCCGTGCATTTTTGGAGTGTGTAAAATCTAGATGAAAATCGTGAGAATTTTTGGCAAAGGAAAGCCCCAGCCACTGTACGCTGGATTACGCCTGAGCCGCGTGGATGCGGTACTGTCTACGTAATCGCTGTTACAGCCTGTTGGCTGGGGTTTGGCAGTTTTAGGAGATGCCGCTCCAAGAGTCAGCTCGCTTTATTCCTCCCATTCTTTTTTCCGATAATAGTTAGCTTCCTCAATCGACGTCCAAATAATTGACATCCACAGACGCCCCAACAGGAAGCCCAACGCGAGAATACCCGCGCCGCCTATTATATTGTCTCGATTAGGCTGTGCAACACCACAAGCCAACAGTGATGCCCCAAGAGCAACCAGAAAAACAGCCAACAGTGTCACTGTGATGAATGTCCTCTTTTCCATGATTTTTCCCTCTCTGCGTTTACTGGCCGCCGCCAATATAAGATTAGAGTGCGGCCTATTCCG
>CAOZKB010000041.1 GCA_948571325.1 uncultured Candidatus Saccharibacteria bacterium
CAATAAAAATATCCCTAGATCCTGCAAGGCTAGGGATATTTTTATTGATTGCGTTGGTTCTATAAGTAGAGATTGGCGACCAAATGACGACTTGGGCATCCGCGGCGACTTTCTGAAAAATGTTGCATTTTGGTATTGTATAATTTTTGAAAATCAGGTATAATGGATATATCAATAAGTGATTTTTAACTTTTTACTTAATAGGGGGTCGTTATCGTTTCTTATGGTCAAGTGATCTGGCAGGAGAAGTTTTAGAAGATGCGTGAAATTCATAAAAAGATTAGTCCAGAATATTTTGAAGCAGTGACGTCGGGAGAAAAGACTTTTGAATGGCGTGTGAATGATTTTGAATGTGAGCCGGGTGATGTTTTGGTATTGGAAGAATGGGAATATGATAATGGCCAAAATACGAAAGAGGGTCGACGGCCGACTGGGCGTTCGATACGGAAAAAGGTTGGATATGTAGCGCATACGGCGGATTTCGATTGGCTGGATCGGCCAGACGTAAAAGCGGATTTTGAAAAATACGGAGCGCAGATTATATCGTTATTAGACAAAGAGTAGAAATTATTGTAATTTGTCTAGCTTGATAATGATTTCGCGATCAAGGTCAACCTTCGTGGCGGCGAGTTGTTCGTCGGTAGAGATAATGTCTTTATGTCCGACTAATGCAGCATAGGGTGCGAACTGGGCGGCGCGGGCTTCGATGCTCATGGGATGAGGCGCAGTAGGGCGTCGGCAATTAATAATGCCGGCGTAATCTTCGATTTGGCGTTGTGGAGTTTTAGGATGATAATTAGTGAGACTGGCGGTATTAGTGCTCATTGGATTTGATGACTCTGATTAATATGGTTGCGCATTTCGTAGCCGTTGATATGGTAGGGCGGTTGTTTATATTCATAAATATGAATATTAGCATGGTTGATTGAGTCGGGGAGGAGCTGAAAATATTGTTGGTAGTTAATGATTTTTTGTACGGCATCCTGTAGGAGATCTTGGCGGGTTGAGTAATGATGAATACCGTGGCAATTGAGTGACGGATAACTATGAAACATTGGTTCAAACCAGTGAAATTGATTGCTTTGTTTATAGGTGATGATAGTATGGGATGGGCAGCCAGCGTGATCGTCGTAAAAAATATAGTAGGTAGCAATTGGGAGATTTGTCATAGTCTGGAACCAACAACGACAAAGTTCGGTAATATCCCAACAGTTGCCGGTTTTGCTATTTAAAAGTTCGGTGGGCGATTGGAGATAATAACTTTCGGCGTCGTTTGTGCCGGTGTGGAGTTGATGATTTTGATTCATCCAGCCGTAGGCGAAGTTTTGGCTAACAAAATTAAAAAAGTCTTCAATAGTATTGAGGTGGAGGGACTGGAAAAGTCGTAGATAATTTGTAGTGCAAGTCATTGTGTTTATTTTAGCATAATTTTGTTGAGACGGAGTATGTTTTATAGTATCAAAAGTATGATTGTGATGGCTTGAAGTATGATTTTTTTTTTGGCGCTTTAGGCGCGGTGACCGCCGATTTGGTGATGGCGAGAACGGGCGGTGGCGCCATCTTCGAAATTTGTGCCACGCAGAATAGCATTTTTGCCGTAGCGGTCGCGAATTTTGAGGATGGCTTTTTGAACGCTATTTTCGCGACACAAGTTGGTAAGTTCTTGGGATTTTTGCTGTTCAAGGGCGGCGTAATTGGTGAAAAAATCGGTTTGTAGGGGAGCGGACGTAGGATTTTCGGCGATGACGTCTTCGCAAAGATTAGCATCGATTAGGTCATTAGCGCAAACGCTGACTTTGCGGATAGTGAAATTGGGACTAACGTGTTGATCATAAAATTTAAGGAAGCCATCGGTGATCAACTTGGTGGAATTGGTTTGATATTTGAGTCGGATAGTTCCCTGCAACGGCTTAGGTACACGGCGCCCGTAGTGGTCGGTGACGGTTTTTGGATCGGGAGTATGATTCGTAGTACCGGAGGTATGATTTTCTGGGCTGGGAGTATGTTTTTGCGGAGCGTAGTCGATTGTGAGAACGAGATGATTAGTGAGGTAATTTTTGCGGACGAGATCGAGCGAGAGGCTTTCGGCCATTTCGCGGACGATAATGCGAGCTTTGTCTGTATTATATGGGCAGGATAAAACTTGGCCAGAACTAAGACTTTTGGTGCTGGGCTGATGATGTTTAGCGTCGGTAATATTGACGCATTCATATCCCCAAGCGTGGTCGATCAGTAGTTCGGCATTGACGCCAAAAAGTTGGTAGAGTAAGCGGGGGTTTTCGAGTGAGCAACGAGCGACGTCGCCCATTGTGTAAATTCCCCGTCCGGCGAGGCGTTTGGCATAACCGCGTCCGATACGCCAAAAATCGGTAATGGGTGCGTGCGCCCAAAGTTGAGTACGGAAACTTTGTTCATCGAGTTCGGCAATGCGAACGCCAGCGGAATTAGGCGCGGTGTGTTTGGCGAGGATGTCCATAGCAACTTTGGCTAGGAATAAGTTAGTGCCGATACCGGCAGTGGCGGTAATGCTGGTATTTTGGTAAACATCGCTAATCATTTTGGTAACAAATTCGGCCGGGGTGGTTTTGGTATATTTGAGATAACTAGTGAGTTCGCAAAAAACTTCGTCAATGGAATAGGCAAAAATATCTTCGGGCGCGACGTGGCGGAGATAAGTATTGTAAATTTTGGAACTATAGTCGAGATAATATTGCATGCGGGGAGTAGCAATGATAAAATCGAGCGCGAGGTTGGGGTTCTGCGCGAGTTCGGTGGCATCAGTAGATTTGCCGAGAAGGATGCCGAGTGGGGAGTTTTGACGACGTTGATAATTGATTTCTTTGACTTTTTGGTTGACTTCGAAGAGACGGGCGCGGCCCGGTAAGCCGTAGGCTTTGAGTGACGGAGATATCGCTAAGCAGATAGTCTTGTCGGTACGTGAAGCGTCAGCCACGACGAGGTGCGTGGTCAGCGGGTCGCGCCCGCGCTCATTACATTCGACCGAGGCATAAAATGACTTAAGATCAATAGCGGTGAAAACCTGTGACATATAATTATTTTAACAATTTTTGGAGGCTATTTTGGTCTATTTTGGTTTTTGGCTCATTTTCGAGTGATTTTTGTTTAATCTTAGTGTTTTAGGCTGTTTTTTGCTAAAAATGTCGAAAATTACTAAAAAGTATTGACTTTTTGAATAAAGTGTGATACAATAAAAGGATAGGTACTCTAACATTTCAGAAATATGATAAAAGGAGGGATCTTAATGAAATGTATACAAAGTAGAGTATGTACCCTAGAGGAAATCTTGAAGATGATTCGTGAGGATTTACCTCAGCCGGTTGGTATCGTGCTATTTGGCGCGGATGGGGATTTTAAAAAAGAGGTCTACGCAAAATGTATTGAGGGGATACCGAATCTCGTCACGAATAATGAAGACGGCTCCCTTTCGTTGCGAATTGTAAGTCGAGCAGTAGGGGCTCGGCAAAGTATACTGGAAGTGATGGAAGGATATGCGTCGGCTAATCATAATATGCGACACCAGACCGTGTTGACTTTGAGGAATTTGGGCATAAAGACGGTAGTGGGCATTTATGCCAAGGTAGAAAAAGAACCTATCAGACCGTTGATGTCCAGCCTGGAGAAAGTCGAGTTCGATAAGCGAGTTGCTGCCATCGAGCAGAGCAATCCGACTGCTGACGGGCTGGACTACTTCATCGTAGTCGAAGAAGAAAAGGAGGGGTAAGATGGAGACTACAAGGATTCTTTGGAGCGGATTGACTGGAAGAACTGGATTCGAAGCGGTCAAAGCGGCTCAAGATATGGCTGATGCGGATATTGTGATGGGGCTATCTCGCAGAGATATGAGTGGCATTATTGATATCAATGGTGAGAAGTTTGAGGGTGTGAACTGGGCTAAGTATGAGGCTGGTATGTTTGGGCTATACGGTTTGGTTGAGTTGACAAAGCAAGCCGAAATCGATGTCATTGTTGATTTCTCACGCCCCGATGTGTTCGACAAAGTATTAGAACTGGCTATTCGTACGAATAAGCCACTCATCAGTGGCACATCTGGTCTATCGAATCGGCAAATGGCATCACTCTACGATGCGACCAATCGCATCCCCATCTTCCGTGGCGGTAATTTCCGTTTTAAGGTGAAGAAGTTCATTGATGAAGCAGTAAAACTGGCGATGACTACGCCTGGCAACCTAACCCTCTACGAGAACTTCTATAAGGGGAAAAGCCTGCCCAGCGAAACATCCAAAGTAATACAAAGACGGATTATCGAGGCAACAGGTAAAAACATTGGGATCAGTTCATCTGCTACGCTCGGTAGGATGAATCTGGTTTGCGACTGGAGAATTGGCGACTTACATTGTCGGACTGTAGGCTTTGACGAACTGGCACATGATGTGCTGGAAATTGCCAAAGTGATGAAGAAAAAGCCCGTCAAAAAAGGCGAACTCTACGACCTTGATGAACTCTGGGATGACCTCGTATCGTGGGTACTCTGATGTTCAAGCTTAATACCCTCGCTGGGAAACTGGCGAGGGTTATTTTTTACCTTTGTATCGACAGTATAATTGAGCGGAGCGTGATAGCAGATGGTAAGATATGGTAAAATGTAGGTATGGAAAGTTATGTTTTGCATTTGAATGAGCGGCCGCAAAATGATGAATTTCGGCGGGTGCATGCAATTTTGGTGATGCCGGACGGGCGTGTGTTGTTGCGCTATAAAAATGGTGACCCGCGGATAACTGGTGGGCGTATTGACGCAGGTGATTTAGATTTGGCGGCGACTTTGCGACGCGAGGTGCGAGAAGAAATTAATTGTGAAATTGATCGGTGTGACTATTTGGGCTATCTTGAGGCGGCGTGTGAAGCTACTAAGGGCGAGCACGAGAATTGGGCGCGGATGGTGGCACGCGTGAGTAAAATTGGCGCACCGCAGCCGGATCCAGACCGTGAGAATAATTGGATTTATGGGCGAGAATTAGTGACGCCGGAAGTGGCAAGAGAAAAATTGACGAATTCGGCACCGGTTGGTAATACGGCGGAATTAGTGGATTTAGCATTGACAGTGGCGCAGGAAAAAGGTTATTTTACGGAAGAAATTTCGCAGCAAAACGAAATGTTGAATCCGGAGACTGTGGATGGAGAGGCTGTGAAGAATGATGCTAATTTTTAATGATTTGCGACGCTCTTGATATTTTGAAGTTCGAAGCGGTACGTTTGACCGAATTTTTGAGCTTTTTCGGGGTCGAGTTTTTCGAGGAACATGGCTTTTGGCCGAGCGCAGAGGTGAAATTGACCAAATTTATCGCCATGGTAAAGCCCGCGGTAGATGACTAATTCTTCGCTGGTTTCGCTGTGAGTGGCGACATCTTCGACGAGGTAGAGGTCGCCTTTGTAATGTTTGTAAATGCCGTGGATAACTAATTCGTTCATAGTATGATTATAGCACCACGTGGAGGCGTGGAGTCATTTTAAGTCTGACGATTTTCGACGATCTAGAGCTTCATGCTACGCAAATGTTGCTTGTCGGCGTCGAAGATACGACGAGATTCGCAGGCTTTTTGGATGGCTTTGTTGTGAGCAAAGGTTGAAAGTTGGTCGTGAGATAAATAGTCGTAAGTTTGATTAGGAAATTTGGTGAAGATTTCGGCGATGAGCCAGGCTTTGGCCATTTCGACGTAATGTTTTTCACAGTGAATTTCGTCGAGCAATTGGAAAATACGTTCGAGATAATCGAGGTTGATGAAATGGCAAAGTAGCATTACGAAAATAAAACGTAAAGTATACTCTTCTTGACTATCTTGAAACTGCATGAGAAAATCCCAGTATTTGTCTAAATCGATCGGTGGGATTTTGAAACTATTACAAAAAGTGTCACAAACGGCCCAGTTGTTAATATATGGCAAAAACCAAGCAACATAGTCAAGTCTTTCGGCTAGGCCCATGGGTGCACTGGCAATAATGATTCCAGTAATCATGACTTCTTCGTAATAATAGGGAGTAAAACTGTCAAGGAATTGCCAATAATCACCAGATTTGATGATTTGTTTGGTAAGCTTGCGTTGCGCTGGTAAACGAACGCCGAGTAGATGCTGAGCTTGCGGGCAGGTGCGTAAATGAAATTCACGATAGCCATTATCGGCGAGGTCTTGGAGGTTTTCGCGCAGCTCCTCGGGAGTCATTATTTGGCCTTATAATTTTGCCAGATTTCTTTCCAGCTCATTTTAGTGCCATAGTGGAGGATGGCGTTGGAGTAAATTCGGATAGCGATATGAGCGATGATAAGGATGGTGATAGCGAGAATAACTAAGGAAAGGCAAATCTCTAATGGTGAAGCAAGTCCCATCATCATGCGAATTGGCATACAGAAGGGTGAAGAAAACGGAAAGATGGCGGCAAAGACATTGAGGTTGCTAGTGGGGTCGGTGAGAGTAAAGTAAGCCAAGTAGAAACTCACAGCAGCAAGTAAAGCGACCGGCGTATTAGCGGATTGGACATCTTCGGGCTTACTGACGGTGGAGCCAGTTAGCGCATAGCCAAAGGCATAGGCAAAATATCCTAGAATGAAGTACAAGATGGTGATTAAACCAAGCCCAATAGTGAGATGTGAAACATCGATGAGAGTATTGACGATTTCTGGATCGAGGAAAAGACGTGCACTAATTAAGGCGGTAGCAACGAAGAGAACCATTTGCAATAAACCAATAATACCGATACCGATGGTTTTACCCAGGACGATGCTAGAAGGGCTAGTGGAAGTGACAAGGGTTTCCATGATTTTGGAAGTTTTTTCGGTAGTAATGGAGCTGGAGACTTGGAAGGCGCAGAAGTAAATTGCATAGAAAAGAACGATAGATAATAACATCATGGTGAAGATATTGCCGGAGATTTCGGCTTCGTCGGTTTGGGAGATTTCGATGGTGATTTCCGGTGAGATGCTAGCAAGTGCCTTGTCGGATAAATTTAATTTAGTGATTTGTGAGTTGAGATAAATTTTCTCGAGAAGATTAAGTAGGGTTTCGGGTGGTTGGCCGCTAGTAGCAGCATTCTTGACGAGATAATTGAAGTGCAAATTTTGGTCAGTTTTGGAAATGATAACGGCAGAATCGATTTTGCCATCGATGACCTGTTGCTTGGCGGTATCGAGATTGTCGGTAGTAGTGGAGAGTTCGCCACAAGTATTGACTGGGCAGAGTTCGTTGAGATTTTTTAGCTGGTCTTCATAAATATTTTCTGGGTCGGCGATGAGAACTTTATCTTCTATGCTGTCACTGCCGATTGCTTGGAGGATATTAGGTACGTTAAACCCCAATACGATTAACACTATGATAATGATGGTGGAAATGCGAAAGGATTTGCGCCCTAGCATATCGCGCATGGTGAATTTTGTAACAGTAAGAATGTCTTGCATAGTTTAGCCTTGAACTTTCTCGATAAAAATATCGTTTAGGGTGGGTTTCATAATTTCAAATCGATCAACGTTGATGTTTTGCTGAATGACTTTTTGTAATAATTGGTGTGCGGCAGCTTCATTAGTTAACTCAATGGTGTATTGGCAATTAGTGGCGTGCTCGATTTTTAGTTTAGCTTCTTTAATTAGTTTGGTGATGTCTTGATTAGTATTGATTTGACAACGGTTGGCAGGGTATTGAGATTTAATATCTTGTAAACTGCCTTGTAGAATGGTCTTGCCGCGATTGAGAATGAGAATATCGCTGCAAAATTCTTCAATAGTAGGCATTTGGTGAGCAGACATAATGACGAATTTGCCTTGCTCGACTAGCTCAACGATGATATTTTTGAGAATGCCGGTATTGACAGGATCGAGTCCGCTGAATGGTTCATCGAGTACGATTAAATCAGGATTATGAATGATAGCGGTCATGAATTGAATTTTCTGTTGATTGCCTTTGGAAAGTTTTTCGGCGGGAAGATTGAGGTATTCGGTGACTTTT
>CAOZKB010000042.1 GCA_948571325.1 uncultured Candidatus Saccharibacteria bacterium
GGGCGCGGTTACTGTTATCGGAGGGGACGATATTAGCACTACCAAAAGCCTGAAAGTAGGCATACGAGGCAGTAGGATAGGCAGTAGTAGCCCAATAGAAGCTATAGTAGCCTAGATACCGCGTAGAACCGTACCAATGATCGACGTAGCCCCCACGGACAAAGGAGAGAGGGTAGAGGGAGAGGTTTGTTTGGGGAATTATCAAAAAGAGGGAAGTGTGGTATAATGGTGTCGTGCCGTTGTAGCTCAGTTGGTAGAGCAGCTCATTCGTAACGAGCAGGTCGCTGGTTCGATCCCAGTCAACGGCTCCATTTTGTGCTAAAATTGGCTCTTTTTGGCTTTCGTAGATACGCTCATCTGGAGATGCGCTTCATCTACTCAAGTTTAAAAATAGCTCGATTTTGTCGACAAAATGTACTTAGTTTGAGGCGCTTCAAGCGAAGAAACTGCCAAACTGAAAGATTTTTGCTAGGGTTCTGTTTTTAGTTGAGATAATTGACTTGTTCAGTTTCGATGATGGGGTGATGGGTGAGGGTGGTGGCATTGAGGTCGGCATTGTGGAGCTTAGTAGCGGAGATTTGGTGATTATTGTAAGTAGTGTAGTAGAAGATGCCTTGTTCAAGGTTATAACAAGAAGTGTAAAGTGTATGTTCATATCTGTGGTCGCCGAGGTCACAACAGCCGTTTTGCTGGTCGACAGAACCAAGGATATGGAAGAATTGGCTGACGCTGGATAGTTCATCGTCTCTAGTGGGAAGAGAGTTTAGTTTGGTAAAGGCGGCTTTGGCGAAGCGGGATTCGGAAGAAAGGTCGCCAGGAAGACCAATACCGCCCATGCCGCGACTGTAGGTGTTAAATTTGATGTCGGGTGCGAATTTATTCTCGGGGTCTTGGGCGGAGAGATGTTGATAATTACTGAGTTGGAGAAGCTGCTTGTCGAAAGGTGGATTGTTGGTGAGAATACCGATGGGGTTGTCGTGAATCTTGAGGCCGTTACTAACGGACTCGACAACGACGCAGGCTCCGGTGGTATCGCTGAGGATCCAGTGGAGTTCGGCTACTGGTAGTTGATTGTTAAATGGAGTATCGGTGAGGTTGATACGCGAGAAGAGAACTTTGGCTTCGTCGATGGTGGCGCATTGGCTGAGGATCCAAGGAATTAACTCGAATTGAGTAATGTTATCTTGTCCGTCGATGGGTTGATAATAAGTGGCGTTGCCGACGAAGTTGAGTCCGGCGATACCGAGACCTTTTTCGTTGATAGCATCGTAGTATAGGGGATATTCGTTAGGATTGGTAGTTGAATTGGTGGAGTCTAGGGCTTCTCCGGTAGACGTGTTGGCGAGTTGAGGAACATAGGCAATACCTATGATGGCGTAATGCGAGTTGATAGTGCTAGTGTGACGAAAGGTAAAAGGAAAATTGCGGGGAGTAATGCAAACTTCTTCGCCGTAAGAAATATCATAATCGAGGTTGCGACCAAAGTAATGATCGTTGGTTTGATAAGCGGCGGCAGTGCACATGTTTTTTAGTCCCTTCGGTTTTGGTTTTTGAATAATTTTTCTTATTATAGCATGGCTTGGAATGTTTACGGGGAATCCCCAATAAATAATCATATACTTTTTGCGCATAAGGGGAGATGGGGGACTTTTGATGAGGTGATTGCGTGGAATTGGCAAGATCTGAAGATTGAGGAGTGGCTGGGGAGACTGTATGGCTATTGTATATCATTTGTATTGAATTTGCTTGACGTTGTATGTTGATTGTGATGCATAATTAATGTAAAATTTGTTGGAACTTTGCTGATTTTGTAATTTATTTGGAGTTTAGCTAGTTTTTGGTTAGGATTCTGGTTCGTAGGGAGTAAATTCGAAGTCAAAGCCGGTGTATTTGGCTGGTTTGGCATCAAGGTATTTTTTGACGGCGCGAGCGATCGGATTGGAGATGTCGGTGATGCGGCGATCTTCGTCATCTTCGTCTTCAGCTTTGACAAGGGGAGTAATATAACGGATTTTGGCTTTGACATCGGTGCAGTAACGATCCTTTTTGATGGTATTGCTACTGTAGACACTAGTGGTACGCTGGAAATTACGAAAGGCTTCGCTGATAGTTTTGTCGCCACAGCTGAGAATCCAGTCTATGATTTCGCGCTCGGACATGCTGTAAAGGTCATCGATGGTAAGGAAATTTTTGGCGAGCATAGATTGGATGATGTCGGCGATGAATTGCAGTGTGGCGCGAGCTTCGTCGCTGTGGTAGTTGGCGAAAAGGGGAAGGGATAGTTCAGTAAACTCTTCGCAGACATCTTGATCAAGGAAGCCGAGTTCGGGGATGCCATCTTCATTTTTGAGGACGGTGATATTATCGTAGAAGTAGCGGACTTGGGCCAAATCCCAGGTTTCGTAGAGAAAGAGACCGTTTGACAGGGTATATTCAAGACGGTCGGCGGCGAGACCAGGGAGATTGTTGTCGGCAATGGGATAGAGGTGGTAGTCGGCAACTTCGCTAGGAAGGATCTCGTCGCGTTTGAGAAGACGCATAATGGTTTTGGAGTTGCGGATGATTTGACCGGTATTAGCTTCGGTAGATTCTTGGGTCTCAGAGTCGCCATTCATATAGTCGATGGCGTGTTTAAAGGCGGAGGATGCAATATCATGGTAAAGTCCGGCGAGAGTTTGTTTTTGATCGTGGGTGAATTTCCAGACGATGAGAGCGACGCCAATACTGTGGGCGAAGACAGAATTAAAATCAGGGAATTTATAGAGATTGCTGTAATCCATAGTGGTCATGGAAACGCTATGAAGGCGTTGAAACTCGGGAACGGCAATATATTTGAGGAGCCAGGTAGGAAAATCTGGACAAAGGATACGTAAGTATTCGCGCGCTTCGACGGTGAGAGGACGAAGGCATTTTTTGCGGCAGGTGGTGATATCGAGGGTTTTATCAAGGGATTTGTTGGAATTGAGGAGTTTTTGGATTGGGTTAGTGGAAGTGCTGATTGTGGTGGCGGAATTAGCGCTAGGAACGAGGGTGGGGAGAGAAGTCGGTTCGGTAGACGTGGGGCTTGGCGTAATGGCTGTGGTTGGAATAGTGGAAGACTTGGCTGGAGCGGTGGCAGGTTTAGTAGAGTTGGACTTAGACTTACGGTCGGTGGGTTTTTCATAGACTTTAATCCAACCTTGTTCGAGCCAGAATTTGACTTCAGTGTTGTGACTTTGTTGCTCGGAAGGTTCTTGAAGAATGAAAATCTCAACGTGTTTGTCGTGATTGAGATTATTCATTACTACATAGGAAAGTTCAGACATGGCACTAGAGCCGATGTAACCGGGAATGTCGTTTTGGTCTTCGTTCATTAGGAAAAAAGCATTGGTATTATCTAGATGACGGTAAAAACGGCGGTAAATTTTGGTCATTTCGACGGCATAGTCGCCTTCAGGAACAGGCTTGGGCCAGTCGAGGATTTCGTAGCCACGGCCTTCGAAGTAGCCGCGCCAGTAAGCGCATTGTTCGGTAAGTTTAGAGCTGCCAGAAATGACGATTTTTTTCATGATGGTCCTTTGTAGATTAATCTTTCAATTTTAGAGTGATGGAGGAATGTTTTGATGGTTTGAATTGACGATAGGAAACACCGCATTGCTCAAACATGCGAATGGAGGCTTTTTCTTCAACGTTAAAGCTGACGTGATCGAAGTCATGGGTGTAAATAACTTCTTTGATGCCGGCTTGAATGATAGCCTTGGTGCATTCGACGCAAGGGAAGAAGTGGACGTAAATGCGGGCGCCTTGGAGTTCGCGCATATTACCGCGGAAGTTTAGGATAGCGTTGAGTTCGCTGTGGCAGATATAGGGGTATTTTGTATCGTAGTGATTCTCAGCCTCACGAACATCCCAAGGCATCATTTCGTCGGAAAAACCATTGGGGGCGCCATTGTAGCCGACGGACAGTACGCGGTTATCATTACTGGCGATGCAGGCGCCAACTTGAGTATTGGGGTCTTTGCTACGCATTGAGGTGAGCTGGGCTATAGCACTAAAATATTCGTCCCAGTCTAGATAGTCCTCACGTTTTTTACTCATATTCCTCCTTTGAACTAGGATTATACGCTATGAAAGGATTTTTGACTAGACCCCTAATAAACATAAGAATTTTAGAGAAGGAAGAATGGAATGGAAAATAAGGGGATGAGCGAAAAATTAGTTGATATGAGGGATTTTTGGTATAATAGGTGAAATGGCGAAAGCAAAAGTTGAGAAAGAAAAAGATCAAGGTGCACGTCCAAGCTTGCGGGCGGCTTGGGGCGTGATTTGTAACAAGCAGCGGGGATTAATGCTGTTGATGATTGCGCTAGTGGTGGTAAGTGTGATTTTGTTGATAATTTCGTTGACTACACTGCGACCGCAAAATTCAGTAGTGATTGTGGGGTATAATGATGTGTTTGGTGGATATCAGCGAGCGAGCTGGGCAAATATGTTGGCATTTCCGTTGATGGCGATAATATTTGGCGTGTTGCATAATTTACTGGCGATTCGGATGTTTCAGAAATATGGAAAGGATGCGGCGATGGTTTTTGTGGGGGCGACGATACTGTTAGTGGTACTGAGTGTGTTGACGATTTTTCGGTTGCTGGGAGAATGGTAATGGAAGACTTGTTATTTTTGGCTGTTTCTTCGTTAAAGTCTGCAAGTGCTCAGTCGCAGAACCTTAAGTTCAGCTCCTTCCACTCCTTGACTTTGCCTCGAACTAGCTCGAAACTAACTGCGTCTTGGGGGTTCTGATTGCCATGAAGCGGGATTTGGAGATTCCGGTGGGCAAGCGGACGAGGTTGTATCGTTTTTTTGAAGTTTTACCGGGAGTATTGAGTTATACGGCAGTGATTTTGCTATTTGTGCTGTCGCTGATCAATCCGATTCTGGGAGCAATT
Source organism: uncultured Candidatus Saccharibacteria bacterium (assembly GCA_948571325.1). Taxonomy (GTDB): domain Bacteria; phylum Patescibacteriota; class Saccharimonadia; order Saccharimonadales; family Saccharimonadaceae; genus Nanosyncoccus. The sequence goes on from CAOZKB010000042.1 coordinate 4,923, forward strand.
TATGTGTTAGTGGTGGTGTCAATTACTTTTGTGAAGGCGATTGCAACGGCGTTTCGGACGATTCAGGGGTATAAAGTGGTGAAACGAGCGGAGCGGGTGGATTGGCAGAAGCGATTAGCAGATTTGGAGAATCCACATGAAGCATATGAACGTTTGCATGGCAGGAGCGAGGGGGGCTATGGTTTTGATGAACATGTGCAAAATTTGCGGATATTATCGGTAGTAGAAGGGAAGTCGGAGCCAAAGCCGAAAGATGTTTATCAGGCGGTGATTATGGTGGCGTACGATGAAGGTTTAGAGACTTTGGTACCGTCGGTGGAGGCGGTGAGGGATACGACTTTTCCGAATGAGCGGATTATTTTTGTGCTGGGGTATGAGGAACGTGGTGGTGCAAAGATGGAGGAGAATGCTAAGGCGTTGAAGAAACAGTTTGAGGGGGTTTTTCGGGATTTTCTATTGGTGAAGCATCCGGATGGCGGGAAGAATGAGGTGATTGGGAAAGGACCAAATTTGACTTATGCAGGTGAGCATTTGGCGAAGTATGTGGAACGGCGACGTTTGCATAAGGAAAATGTGATAGTAACCTCTTTAGATAGCGATAACCGGATGAGTGAAAAATATTTGGATTATGTGGCGTATGAGTTTTTGGTACGGCCAGATCGACAACACTATAGCTATCAGCCGGTGTCGATTTTTACGAATAATATTTGGGAGGCGTCGGCGCCGATGCGAGTGATTGCGATGTCGAATTCGTTTTTTAATGTGATTTCGACGATGAGACCGCATGTATTAAGAAATTTTGCGTCGCATTCGCAACCTTTGGCGGCGCTTGAAGGGATGGATTTTTGGAGTAAACGGACGATTGTGGAGGATGGACATCAGTATTGGCGGTCGTTGTTTTATTTTGAAGGAGATTATGGTGTAGTGCCGATTCGGGTGCCGATTTATCAGGACGCAGTGATGTCGGAGACGCTGAGGGGGACTTTAAAAGCGCAGTTTATTCAGCTTAGGCGGTGGTATTATGGGGCGAGCGATGTGGCATATGTAGGAGTGCATTTGTTTGATAAAAAGCAGCGACGGGGAATGAAATTTTGGCCATTATTTGCCAAGTTTGTGAGATTATTAGATGGACATGTAACTTTGGCGATTATGGCGCCGATTGTGGCATTTGGTGGTTGGGTGCCGATGTTGCTAAATTTGGGTTCGCGGGGGGCGGTAGCATTTAATTTACCGAATGTGGTGGGGTGGATTCAGACGATTGCGGCGGTGGGGTTGATTGTGACGGTAATTATGTCGCTAAAAATGTTGCCGAAGCGGCCAGAAAAATATCGCAAGAAGCGAAAATTTGCAATGGTAGTGCAGTGGGTGTTGTCGCCAATCGTGGCGATTGTGTATCAGAGTGCGGCGGCGTTTTATTCGCAGACGAGATTGATGTTAGGGAAGTATATGGAAAAGTTTGATGTGACGAAGAAGGTCGTGAAGAAATAGGGGGTGATGCCGTGATTGGGTGGGGAAATATGTTAAAAGTCAAAAAGTTGTGCAGTTTATTGTGGTTGATTCTTGCTTATGGTTATCCAGATACTTCGATGAGATATGATGATATAAGTCGGCAAGGCTGGATTGTGGTTTCGGAAGTATAAATATTGATTCGGGTTACTTGCGAAATCATGGCTATGCTCATTCGATATGGACATCGTCTGTATTGTCGACGGGTGCAAAGGTGAGTAGTGGCATAAGTGATACAATTAGTCCAGCTAATACAACTCAGCCTAGCGTTGGTTTTTCTGTGCGCTGCGTGGCGCGGTAGTTCTATAAAGGGAATAGAGTGTGTTATAATTGGTAAAGATTAAAAAGGAGGAAAATGGAACTATTGAAAGATAAAGTGGCGGTAGTGACTGGAGGGACGCGGGGGATTGGGTTAGCGATTGTGAAGAAGTTTTTGGATAACGGTGCAACAGTGGTGCTGTGTGGTTCGCGGCAGGAATCGGCCGATAAGGCGGTGGCGGAACTGAAAGAGAAAAATTCTGATTATAAGGTGAGCGGTATTGCGCCGAAGCTTTCGAATAGTGAAGTAATGTATGACGCATTGACGAAAGTGGTTGATGAATATGGTAAGGTTGATATTTTGGTGAATAATGCTGGGATTTCGGCGCGAGAGGGGATTGAAGAATATGAAGACGAGGATTTTGACAAGATTCTTGAGCTAAATGTGAAAGCAGTGTTTGCAGGGACGAAGGCTGCTGTACCTCTGATGAAAAAAGCTGGTGGTGGCGTGATTTTGAATACAAGCTCAATGGTGAGTATTTATGGTCAACCGAGCGGATGTGGGTATCCGGCGTCGAAGTTTGCGGTAAATGGTTTGACGAAATCTTTGGCGAGGGAATTAGGTAAAGATAATATTCGCGTAAATGCTGTTGCGCCAGGGGTGACACGGACTGATATGGTAGCAGCTTTGCCGGAGGAAATGGTGGCACGGATCGTAGCGGATATTCCGTTGGGGCGTGTAGGGGAACCAGAGGATGTTGCCAATGCGTTTCTGTTTTTGGCGAGTGATATGGCTAGCTATATCACTGGTGCAGTACTTTCGGTGGATGGTGCAACGCAAGTGTAAAATATTTATAAGAATTATAATATTAGTGATACTAAGTTATTGTGTGGTTCTTATGATTATGAATGGCAATATGCTTTTCGTGTCTGTTTTGGTGAAAAAGTGAATATTTTTATGCATTAAGGGTAATGTGTATGGTATAATGTTAATGTCAACTCTAAAACATAACTGCCGTTTTTGGTAAGTACTTTCCATAAAGATATAGAAGTCCATTGTTTTTAGCTTTTGTAATACATAGTAAGTCAGTTTGGCGGCATCGCATAAATAATCACTTACTATGTTGGAAAGCGGTTATGAATGGAGTTGACACCAGCGGTGTCGCTTTTTGTTTTGGCGACAACTAGGGTCCGTTAGGACCGTAGTTGGC
>CAOZKB010000043.1 GCA_948571325.1 uncultured Candidatus Saccharibacteria bacterium
GTAATTATTAATTGTCGGTTTTTGCATTGACTTTTTATGTAATACGTGCTATTATGTAGTTATGAGGATCTTTTGTTTCCTCAAGTTTTTTACAAAATGTATAGTTTTAGAAGTTTTGTTTGTTAGATACAGCAAGTTGTTTAGCAGCGAAAAACTCAAGAAAAGTTTTAGTTCTTGGCGTTTTCGCTGCTAAGCAGCAAAAAATAAAAACCCAAGACTGCATGAGTTTGCCTAAAACCATGTTTTCACAGAAAGGAGTTTGTATGATGAACGAACAAAACAAGCGGAACAAGCAGGAAGATTTTTTGGGACACGAAGTGGCCGAAGTCATACCTCAGGAACCATGCGAATCTACCTTTAACCACCTTTATCTGGATTTTATCAGTACCGATTTAGATAAGTTTTGGCCGAATGGTCGGCAAAACAGCCAGTTGAAGGATGACGTAAAAAGGGCTGAAAAGGCCTGGCATGATGCAATTGGTGTACCTAGTATCCAGTCAAAGAACGATGTAAAAGCGATCGCCAAAGAAGCATTGTTACCAAGTGTGGACGAATTAAAGTCTGTTGACGAGAAAAATCTACAAGAAATTCGTGCATATGAACGTGGCGAAAAACGTAAAATCGGCAGGTTAATAGTTAAGCAAGCATTCGTCGTTAAGGCTTATTCGGAGGTTTTACCAGAGAGTATTCTTACATATATTAGCATAAATGAGATAAGCCGTTATGATAAAACGCAGCTAAAGGATATCAAGGCCGAGGTTGAGAGAACTGGGAGACGCAAAGCGCACCCTAAGATGTGCGATTGGCATGGCCTTAACGTCGCGGAAATTATGCTTAAGGGTAAGGAATGTTGGCCAACTGATCAGAAGAGTAGACAGCAACATATAAAAAAGACTCATGAGAAGGTGGACGAAGCAATGAAGCTGTTCGGTACTTGTCAGTTTGGCAAGGAAGTGGCTGAATGGTGCAAGCAGGCACCCTATCCGGGCTGCAATTTGCAGTGTATAGAGCACTCAGCTAATGTCACGAGATTGAATACTTTAGAGACAATTTCGGAAAAAACTACAAAACAATGCAAGAGATACGAAATATGCCACTCAGAGATGCCCTTTTTACATCAGCCATGCAGGTTGGCGGATGGGAAGCAGGAGACCTTGGATGATTGCAGAGATTTTTTGCGCAGGAAGCTATTCGAATTGTCCGCACGCAGCGAATTAGTTAACGAGTACTTAACGCGGATTGATGTCGCAATCAAAAGCAAAAATAACTAAACGTAATACTATACAATTTAAGATTCCCCGGCTATAGTCGGGGAACTTTTTGTTAATTAAAGTATTAGAAAAATATAGATAAGCTCAAGATGCAAAAAACGTTAGCTATCCCGCTTAAGCATGACGGTAAAAGCTTCGGAAGGAATATCGACTTTACCGAAACGTTTCATACGGGCTTTGCCTTTTTTCTGTTTAGAGAGAAGTTTGGCCTTGCGATCGCGGTCGCCAGTGTGAATTTTGACAGTAACATCTTTGCGATAGGCACCGATGGTTTCGCGGGCGATGATTTTGGCGCCGATAGCAGCCTGCAAGGCGACTTCGAAATTTTGCCGGGGGATGACTTCTTTGAGCTTTTTGGTGATTTCACGACCTAGAGCATCAGCCTCGGAGCGATGACACATAATACTTAAAGCGTCCATGCGATTCCCAGCGACGAGAAAATCTAGACGCACCAAATCCTCCGGACGATAATCAGCAAGTTCATAATTAAAACTAGCGTAACCTGAGGTAACAGATTTGAGTTGATCGTAAAAATCTGTGAGTAAATTAGCCATTGGCGCTTCAAAGTCAATTATGGCGCGGTCCTCGATGTAACTGAGATTGGTTTGATGACCACGTTTCTCGTTAATAAGCCCCAATACGCCGCCAATCATAGTTTGCGGCACAATAATTTCACCCTTAACCCAAGGTTCACGAATTTCGACCACAGTAGACTGGTCGGGCAAATCACTAGCAGAACGAATATTAAGCTCTTCCCCATCACTCAATGTGACTTCGTAATTAGTTGAAGGATTGGTAATGACCAGATCAAGGTTAAACTCGCGTTCTAGACGCTCTTTAATAATATCCATATGTAGCAAACCGAGAAAACCAATGCGCAAACCAAAACCAAGTACAGGGGAATTTTCCGGTTCAAAAACCAGCGCTGAATCGGAGAGCGCGAGTTTCTCGACAGCGTCTTTTAGATCTTGATATTGGTCATTTGAGACCGGGAAAAAGCCAGCGTAGACGAAAGGTAGAACGTTTTTGTAACCGGGGAGCGGCGTGGCAGCAGGATGTTTCGCTAGGGTGACAGTATCGCCTACTTTTGCCTCACGCGTAGTTTTGAGGTTCGTCACGATATAACCAATATCACCAGTAGCTAGTTGGTCTTGAGGGGTCATTTTTGGCGTCAGCGCGCCAACCTCCAGTGCTAAACCATTCGCTTCAGCAGCCATCATACAAATTTCGGAGTTTTTAGGGATTTCGCCATCAAAAACACGCACATAAAGCACGACGCCACGGTAATCGTCAAAGTAAGAGTCGAAGATTAAGGCGCGGGTAATATAATTCTGGGCAACAGATAGATTTCCACCTATTGTGCGGGGGGCTGGGGCTTTTGTGATGATAGTATCGAGGATTTCGGGAACGCCTTGGCCGGTTTTGCCGGAAGCAAGGATGATTTCTTCGAGTTTGCAACCTAGGAGATTGACGATTTGAGCGGAGACCTTATCAACGTCGGCAGCAGGCAGGTCAATTTTATTAATTACCGGGATGATGTATAAATCTTGCTCGAGCGCGAGATAAACATTAGCGAGAGTTTGAGCCTGAATACCCTGCGTAGCGTCCACTACCAATACGGCAGTCTCGACAGCCTGAAGCGAGCGCGAAACTTCGTAAGAAAAGTCAACGTGTCCTGGCGTGTCGATGAGGTTCAGCTCATAACCCTTCCAATGCATTTGCACAGGAGCGAGTTTGATAGTAATACCTTTTTCACGTTCAAGCTCCATCGAATCAAGTAGTTGCGATTTCATTTCACGATGCGAAACCGTACCGGTAACCTCCATCATTCGGTCAGCGATGGTGGATTTGCCGTGGTCGATGTGAGCAATGATGCAGAAATTGCGAATTTTGTCGGTCATATGCTACAATTATAACATATTATGAGGAAAATTTTGGCGGTTTCGGGTGGGGTAGACTCGATGGTAATGCTGGATATTTTAGCAACAATAGCTGAAATCAAGAATAATTATGCGCCTAGTGATATAAGTAGTGAGGATAATTATGCGTCTGGTGATATTAAAAGGAGCCGAACAAAGAATGACAAAAGTCATTCTTTTGAGGCGACGCCGAAATATCTGTCGACTATGACAGATATAATTGTGGCACATTTTGACCACGGAATTAGGGATAATTCAGATGAAGATGCGGAATTCGTACGAAGAACTTCGGAAAAAATATATCATACGGCGTATATTGAGAAAAAAGGCAATTTGCCTGGTGATATATCAGAGGAGGGGGCGAGGGGGGCGAGGTATGACTTTTTGCGCGAGCTAATGCGCCAGAACGAGCCGGCCGCGATCTATACTGCGCATCATTTGGATGATTTGCTTGAGACCGTGGTGATTAATTTACTGCGCGGAACTGGCTGGCGGGGATTATCCGTGTTGGATACGCCCGGGATACGTCGACCGCTACTGGAGGCCGAGGTAGTTTATGAACCGATGGACAAAGTGGCGATTTACGAGTACGCTGCAAAAAAGGGTTTGAAGTTTCGGGAGGATCAGAGCAATAATTCTGATCAATATCTACGTAATCGGGTACGGGCGCGACTTGAAGAGGAGGACTGGAACTATGAGCAGAAGTTGAAAATTTGGAATTTATGGCAAAAGCAGAAAGCTTTGCGTAGAGAAATTGATGCGCTTGTGACAGGAATATTGCCAGCCGTCGATGAACCGTGGGAGCGGAAGTGGTTCTGGGATTTAGAAAATGAAAGTCCGGAAAGCCAGGGGAGCCAACATGCCGAGGAGCCAATTCTACAAGGGCAGAAATTAGCCCGGTTAGTAGCGCAAGAGTTGCTGCGAGCTGGCTTATTGAGGATAGGAGTACGGGCAACAAGGCCGCAGCTGGAGGATTTTCGACAGGCGATTTTATCTTATGACTCGGGGAAAAGATTTAATTTGCCAGGTAATAAACTGGTAAAACTTACAAAAACGCAATTTTGGCTAGATTAGACGCGCTTAGACTTTAAGCGCTGGTACGCTCAGCGTTTTCGTGGCCTATTTGTTGCGCCATAGCGTGGATATTATTCAGCAAGGAAACTTGCTTGGCGTAGCTAGCCTTATAAGTCGAGTCAAGACGTCCCGCACGTAGACGCTCCAAGTAATTATCCGTAAGATGGGCAATTGAGTATTCAATTGACGTCTCTAGACTGGGCACTGTGGCGTCTTTGGTTAAGTTTTTGCTAGGGGTAAGCTGATCTAGCGTACTCTGCAATGCCGAATAGTAAGTAATTTGATCATCACGATCTTCGACATAAGCCTTAGCAATGGCATTATACCAACTGTCACTTAACTGATTAATAAGGCGGAGATTATCAGCTATTCGTACTACTGACTCTAAGGATGACCTAGCTGGGGAATGAAGTTTATCATCAATCGCCCGCTTAACTTCATCAAAACCATAGCGCTCGATTGCCTGCTCGGGAAAATCTATTAGACTTTCGTCACCATAAACTTTGCTGCCGTCAACCGTCACCACCGCAGATGACATATTAGTACCGTACAAGCGCTCATTAAAGGCTACGTCAACATTAGGATAAGTCGCGAATTCTGAAGTATCAACGAAATGAAGTTTTTCCGACACAAGTGCTACCTCCTAAATATAAGTTCATAGAACGATTATAACAGAAAGCCTAGAAAATAATTCATTTATGGATGAGGTGTGCTATAATTACGGCAGACTAAAGTGGAGTTATATAATGATTACGAAAGCGATTATTCCAGTAGCAGGGTGGGGGACGCGGAGATTGCCGATTACGAAGATTATTGAAAAGTCGATGTTGCCAGTGGGTAATCGACCGCTGGTGGATTATTCGGTGCAGGATTTGATTCAGGCGGGCGTGACGGATATTTACATGGTGATTTCTAATGTAGAGCCGTGCCAAGTCAAGGCCTTTTATAATGACAATGAGGCGTTAAATAAGTACCTAGAGGAGCGCGGTAAGGAGGAACGGCTAAAGCTCGCAAAGACTCTGCCTGACAACGTGCGAATTCATTACACGATGCAGGATCCGTCGGGTAAATACGGGACTGCCGTGCCAATCGCCATGGTGGTTAAAGAATACAATATCCAAGAACCAGTGCTAGTGTTTATGGGGGACGACTTCATCTGGAATCCCAAAGGCAAATCGGCGGCAGAGTCGCTACTGGAGGTAGTGCAAAGTGAAAACGAGTCGGCGACGCTGGGAGTAGAGATTCCGCGCGAGGAAGTGTCAAAATACGGGGTTTTTAGAGTAGAGGACGGTAAACTAGTTGAGGTAGTAGAGAAACCAGGAGTTGATGAAGCGCCATCAAATTTGATTAACGTAAGCAAATACATTATGTCGCCAGAATTGTTGCAAGAAATTGTGAGATATGTAGACGGAAATGATTTTGGACCGAAAGAACAGGAGTATCTCGTAACCGAGCCAATTGACGAATATATCCGCAAGGGTGGTGTAATGCGCGTCACACCAGCGCAAGGAGAGTATTTGGATGGTGGCAGTGTGGAAGGGTGGGTGCACGCGAACAATGTAGTCTGCGGATAGAGGACCCGGAGAGAGCGGCGTGATAAGTAGGACCTGGGGTGTTTGTTGGTGGAAATATATCACGAGGCGAATAATGGTAAAATATTATTATTCACGTGGTGATATAAATGTGCTATAATTAAACTATGAAAACGCGAAGAAAAAACCCGACTTATCAAGAAACTATTGGTACCGTGATTGCTAAACTGCGGCGCGATAAAGGCTGGACGCAGGCTCAACTAGCTGACGCAGTGGGGACTAGCCAGTCGGCAGTACACCGTATTGAAAAAGGTCAGCAGAATATTTCGCTAGATATGATTAAGAAGTATTCGCGTGCGTTGGATAGTCAAATTCTCTCTGTTAATGACACAGTTTCACAGAGTTATCAGATTCATGGTGGACGGGAGTTGCATGGTTCGGCGACGATTAACACCAGCAAAAATGCAGCTGTGGCGCTACTTTGTGCGGCGTTATTAAATTCGGGAACAACAATTCTGCGACACGTAGCGCGGATTGAAGAAGTGTTTCGAATTATCGAAGTTTTGGATTCATTGGGGGTAAAATGTCACTGGATAAATGAATATCGAGATTTGGAGATTATATCACCAGATGAATTAGATATTGAGAATATTAATGTGGAAGCGGCGCGGCGGACTAGGTCGATTTTAATGTTTATGGGACCACTGCTGCATAAATTTAAAGAATTTCGCCTGCCATATGCGGGAGGTTGTACATTAGGAACACGGACGATTGAACCGCATCTAAGGGCGCTATCGGCTTTTGGTCTGCAAGTGGATGCGACGAACTGTAGTGGGTTCTACGAGGCGAGAGTGGCGGAAATGGGGGAGGATAGTGCGGGGCGCGCTAGTTCGGCGGCCACGCATAGTAAACGTGAGCGTTATGCAGCGAAGCGTATTGTTTTAATCGAACGGGGAGATACCGTGACGGAAAATACCCTAATGGCGGCGGCTTTATACCCGGGGGAAACCACCATCGTAGGAGCGTCGCCAAACTATATGGTGCAAGATTTATGTTTCTTCTTAGAAAAATTAGGGGTAGAAATTGAAGGAATCGGGACAACGACGCTGAAAGTGCGTGGCCGGAAGAAAATTAATATGGAAGTGGAGTATGCGCCAGCGGAGGATCCGATTGAGGCAATGTCGTTCATTGCGGTGGCGCTAGTGACAAAGTCGGAACTAGAGATTCGGCGAGCGCCGATCGAGTTCCTAGAAATCGAACTGGAAGTTCTAAAAAGTATGGGAGCTCGTATCGAGCGCTCGCCGGAATACACTAGTAAAAATGGCAGGACGCGCCTGGTAGACCTGACCATTAAAAAGAGCGAGCTGCGGGCGCCGACGGATAAAATCGCACCGATGCCGTTCCCTGGTCTCAACATTGACAACTTGCCGTTTTTCTCGGTGATTGCGGCGACCGCAGAGGGTCGCACCCTGATTCATGACTGGGTATTCGAAAATCGCGCAGTTTATACAACCTACCTGGAGCAACTAAATGCAAGGGTTGAACTCTTAGATGCGCACCGCATCTATGTTGAGGGGCCAACTAACTGGCGCGCGGCGGAGCTGGTGGCACCACCAGCTCTCCGCCCCGCGGTGGTAGTCTTGATAGCCATGTTGGCGGCCCCCGGTACTTCAGTGCTGCGCAATATCTACTCGATTAACCGCGGCTATCAAGACTTCGCCGCGCGCCTGAACCAGCTCGGAGCTGATATACAACCCTTGACTGGAGTATAGAAGGGGGGCGTGCGAAGTATGGGTTTAGCGAGCCAAGCAACGAATGCCGAAACCATAGCTTTTACCCATACGATCCGCTGGATAAATTGTACCGGTGGAGAGATGGAGATCATAGCTAAAATCTTGATCTACGAAGGCCGTGGCGATACGTTCATAATTTAGATTACCTGCCGCTCTAAGCGTGCCATAAGGTTTTACGGGCGCAAGATAGCCGGAATAAACGAAGTAAATTGGCGAAAGCATTGGGTCTTGATAAACTGTAGTATGAGA
>CAOZKB010000044.1 GCA_948571325.1 uncultured Candidatus Saccharibacteria bacterium
CGGTAAACACACATTTTTACTACAGAAACGAAAAATGGGTGCCACGACGGTTGAACAAAACCAACAACGTAGTTTACTGAAAAGCAAATGCATTGTGGCGTCGTAACACCCAGCTCAAGCAATTGCTTTTCATTAAAATACGCAGTTGTTTCTTTAACAACTAAAAATAACTACGTTTTTATAAATTGGTTTTGTTCACTTTTGATTATAGCATATTTGCTCAAAAAGCGTATAATTAGTTTATGCAACATAGAATCGGCGTGTTCGACTCTGGCGTAGGTGGATTGACGACCTTAACCGAGATTAAACGCTTATTACCCAACGAGGAATATTTTTATATTGGTGACCATGCGAATAACCCCTACGGTGAAAAAACAGCAGAAGAATTAACTACTGTAACAATTAACGTAGTGCGGCGCTTAAAGCAGCGCGGAGTGGAACTAGTGGTGGTTGCATGTAATACTGCGACCACGCGATGTATTCGGGAGTTGAGGAGACTGTTCCCGGAGATTACCTTCGTGGGGACAGAGCCAGCAATTAAATTAGCTTGCGATCGGGGTTTTGAGAAGATTTTACTCTTGGCAACACCAAACACTACGAAGTCTTCTCAAGTAGCAGATTTAATACAAAAATATTCAACCGGGAAAGAGGTCGAATTATTCCCTTGTGAAGGTTTGGCACGAATCGTGGAAGATGAGTTAGCTGGATTATTACAGCAGCAGAATGAGCCGGCATGGTGCCCGTTAGAGCTGTGCGATGTAGCGGAGGTGCAGAATGCGGGACTAAGATTTCGGCATGCGGCGGATCAAGTTCGACAAAATCAAACCGCCTGGGAGAAAATAGCGAGATTAGGTGAAACGCAACAAACAACTACTGACCTTAATAATTCTCAGGCGCTTGGAGATTGTAAGAGAGTGCAAACTTGCTTGGATGGTTTGGTGGACAAAATTGAGCGACCAGAGCAGTACGATGCGGTAATTTTAGGCTGTACGCATTACGTTTATTTGAGACCGATGATTCAGCGAAAATTTCCACAGGCAACATTACTAGATGGCAATTACGGCGTAGCACGACGCGTGCAGAGTTTGTTATATAATTAAACTGTTGCAATTGTGGCTGGAGCGGTTTGGCCGTAAAGACCTTCACGGATTACTTTGAGGTAGGCGTGAGTGGCCTTGCGGAAATTATGTAACTCGGCGCCATCAAGAGGCGTATATTTGCCAGCGGTAAATTTTTTATAAACCCCAGTCGGACGGATTTCGTAGCGCACGGTGATTTGGCGCTGATGACGATTAGCATCACGCCAACTTTCATACCAAATCCAAACATTATTATGGTCATGGAAAAATTCGCGGTGATGGCCAGCTGGGATGGGACCAAAAATCGTACTACCAAGGCGAGATTCTTCGTTCAGTAAATCATCGTGGCTCATACGACGTTTGAAACGCGCGGGTTTAATATTCAGCGGTTCAGCTACGGGAACTTGATGAGCGTCTTTGATTTTAGTAGCACCAGTTTGGGGTTTTTGGCGAAAACGTGCCAAACCAGTAGCGGGGGCGACGGTTGCAATAGTAGGCGAATTGTCATTTGTGGCCATATCCGCCATGTTAGATGCAATGTTATCACTAGGCGACTCTAACTGGACTATCGATTGCTGAACTGACTCGCCAAATGGCGTGCGAGGATGGTTGATATAAATAATTTCGTCAGGTGAAAAGTTTTGGAATTGACCGGCGAGCGGAGATGGTTGAGCTATAACCGCCGTGTTGATATCATTATGATAAGGATAATTTGCCAGTGGGTCGTAAAAAACGTTAGAATTATAAGTAGATTTTTGAGGCGCGACAGCTGTTGAAATTGGTGATTCTGTGGGAGTAGATTGGTAACGCTCTCGTGGTACTATAGCTGACATTTGAGCACGTTTAGCGCGGCGACGAACAAAAAACGGATGGAACCTTAGAACGACGCACGGCATGATTCGATCTCCTGAGATATTTTGGTTAACTCGTAGTAATACGGAAAAGTCGCAAGGCCCGAAAAATATTCACCACCTCTAACATTGGATTTGGAAAATTTTCCTCGCATTTTTAGTTGTTTGCTCCATTAGGTTAGTTTCTGCCACACCCAATTTTTCCGATAAGTAGGTTGCCACCTCTCTAACATAGCTCGGCTCATTCATTGTACCACGGAACGGAACTGGTGTCAAGAACGGAGCGTCAGTTTCAAGCAAAATGCGCCCTAATGGGGGAATTGGTGGAGTAGTATAGGTCACCAAACCGTTAACGCCAATGTAAAAATCGCGCGCCAGGGCTTTTTTAAGGTCCTTTTTAGAACCAGTAAAACTATGAATTACACCTTTAATCTGAGGGAAATTATCCAAAACCGCATAAGCATCATCAAAAGCGTTGCGAATATGGAGCGAAACGGGTAAATTGTGATTAAGGGCCAGCTGAAGCATTTGTTCAAAAAGCTGAAGCTGAGCGGTGCGACTGAACGAATCGTAATGGTAATCCAAGCCAATTTCACCAATCGCCACTAATTGGCCACTGCTGGTGAGCATATCCGCCTCACAGGACTCAAACGAGCCAGCATATTCAGGATGGATGCCGTAGGTCCAGAAGACATTTTTGTGAGCGTTGGCGAAGTTGCAGGCTTGGAGAGAATCTGCGGGGTTGGTACCAATACAAATGACTTTTTGAACGTTAACAGCGTGGGCACGCTCAAGCATGGCTTCGGCCTGCTCGGCGGTGAAAAATTCCCGATCATGAAGATGACAGTGAGTATCAATAAGATAAGAATTTGCGGACATATGTATTATTATAGCATTTTCTAGTGTAAAATTTCATCGTTGATTCTTAGGGTAGACTGGCGACTTGTTTGGAAACATAAGAAAAATCCCCGCCGTAGCGGAGATTCTCTATAAAGCGCGATGTCTGCTGAAAAATATCACTCGGCTAGCGAGTCAACTGGTATCCCTTGAATAATATTCCAGAAAAAGGTGCCAAATCTGAGATAATACTCACGTGCATTGCTACCAAACACAAAACGTTCGCCCGTGACATCATTAGTCCAGTTGCAGAAATGAGCAATGCGGTTTATTTTTAAATTAACTCCGCAATGCGCCAACACTGGTCGGTGAGCTTTATAACGCTCGATATAATATTGCTCAACCGTCTGTTTTGACTCGATGTGCTCTTCACGGCTGAGGCCTGCAGAAGCGAGTTTGATTTCTTCTTCGAACGTCAGACGTGCGCTCGAAATAATGCTATTCCGCGTGCCATCGGTGCGATATAGACTATCTGGGCCAAGATGCGCGCGTAGATTACACGAGTCGGTTACGGAATAGTAGATTGTCAATGCTTCCCCACTCACATCAAAAAGTTGTAAACGGTTTACGATACTAGTGAGCTGACAATCGTTCAGCCACCAGATGCGCTTCAGCTCCTTTTGCCGGTCATCGAGGATTTTTTGCATCTCCGATGAATCTGGATCCTGACCATAGCTCAAGGCTAATCGTTTGAACTTGACCGTCAAATTGTCGAGCTCTCGTTTTTGGAGCTCGGTTGGTTGAAATTCATTAAATTTAATCTCTTGTTTCATTTTCTATTCCTCCTTTAGAAAATTGAATTGCGGGCTGCAAAATCAGGGGCTTTTGGCATGTTTAGTACCACTGAAAGTTCTGGCAAATTTTGACGTTGCTAGGGTCAATGCCGATAAGAAATCTCTAACGATTTTCATAAAAATGACATCTTTATTATGTTCTGTCAAAAATTAGCTAATTCTTAACGTGCAAAAATACCCCTTACTCCCATTGTAGCACACTTTAGCTAAAAAGTCAATAGCTAGAACGCTTTTTGGTGATCTTAAGGGGTATTTTAGATTGTTTTTTCTATAAAATTTGCTTGAAGCTAGCTGTTAATTGCGGGCGGCGCGCTTACGTTTAACCGGATCAAGCTCACGCTTGCGTAAACGCAGAGATTTGGGTGTCACTTCGAGGAGCTCATCGTCCAGTAGAAAATCGAGGCACTGCTCTAGAGAGTACTGGGTGCACGGCGTTAGCTGAATAGCGCCGTCCGACGCGTGAGTACGCATATTGGTAAGCTGCTTTTCTTTGCAAACGTTAATGTCGATATCTTCCTTTTTGTTGGAAAGGCCAACGATCATGCCTTGGTAAACCGGTACTTGAGGCGGGATGAAGAGGGTGCCGCGGGCCTGCGCCGCGTCGAGAGCGTAAGCGGTAGACGCGCCTGCTTCAAACGCGATGAGGGCACCATTACGTTCGGGTTTGTACTTCCCTTCCGTGGGGTGGTAGCCGCTGGGAATTGAGGACATAATGGCGGTGCCCTTGGTCGCGGTGAGCAGGTTATTGCGCAGGCCAATCAGGGCAGCCGTGGTAATTTTGTAAACAAAACGGGTATTGCCTGTAGTGGTAAGTTCTTGGGATTTGAGATCTGCTTTACGGATGCCCAACTCTTGAGAAACTGCTCCGACAAATTCTGGCGAAACCTCAATCGTTAATTCTTCAACTGGCTCACATTTTTTACCGTCAATTTCTTTGTAAACTACTTCCGGGCGGCCGGTTTCGAGCTCGTAACCTTCACGACGCATGGTTTCAATTAAAACTGAAAGATGCAATTCGCCGCGTCCAGAAACTTTATAGCCCAAACCATCCGGCACGATCTTCAAAGCGATATTAGTCTCTAGCTCACTTTCAAGTCGCTCAGCAATTTGGCGCGAAGTAGTAAACTCACCCTCTTGACCTTTGAGCGGAGAAGTGTTCGGACCGATATAAATGCTCAAAGTGGGAGCTTCTAGCTCAATCGTCGGCAAAGCCTCAGGCGCTTCACCGTTTGCGCCGGTCGTGGCAATAGTATCACCAATATTGGCGGCCGCTACCCCAGTAATCGCCACAATGTCGCCAACATGGGCCTCATCAACCTCTTCGCGGCCCAGGCCTTTATAGGTAAAGATTCGGTCGATTTTGGCATTCGACCAAACCGTCTGGCGAGGCTCCTGGTTTTCAAGAGGCGCGTTCGCGACGTCTGTCGTTACAGGGTCGCGACGCTCAGCCTCGGCCGAGCCTCCGGATCCTCTTGAAGAATCAGGAGCCTCGCCAGACCACATCGTCGTATGCCCAATGCGAACGGTCTCGCCTTTTTTGAGTGAGCCGCGGAAGATTTTACCGATGGCGTATTTGCCGAGATAGCTATCGGCGGCCAAGGCGGCAACGAGGAGCTGGGCGCCTTTTTCGGCGTGCTCGTCGATTTTTGGAGCTGGGATATCATTAATAATCGCGTCGAAGATAACATGCAAATCGGCGTCCAGCTCCACAGTTTTGCCAGCCTTGCCGTCGCGAGCCACGGCATAGTAAATCGGATAGTTGAGTTGAGATTCGTCGCTGGCCAGTTCAAGGAAAAGGTCGGCAATTTCACTCTCTACCTCGGCGATACGAGCCGCCGGCTTATCAATTTTATTAATAATCACAACTGGCTTCAATTTTAGATCAAGGGCCTTTTGCAAGACGAATTTAGTCTGTGGCATGGGGCCTTCCTGCGCATCAACAATCAACAAAACGCCGTCCGCCATGTTAAGCGTACGCTCAACTTCACCCGAAAAATCAGCGTGCCCTGGAGTGTCAATAATATTAATTTTGTAACCACTGTAAAAAACTGCGGTTTGCTTAGCGGTGATGGTAATTCCCCGCTCATGCTCCTGATCCATAGAATCCATAATAAGAGTTTGAGACATTTCCGCTTGGTTGTCACGAAAAGTATTTGACTGCTTCAAAAGTCCATCAACGAGAGTGGTCTTACCATGGTCAACGTGAGCGATGATGGCGACATTGCGAATTTTATCCTGCATATAATCTGGTCCTTGTTTAGATTAGTGTTTTTGAAATGAAATGTTGGTTTTCGACAAAATTTGACAAGCGGGCAAGAGAAACGATATTTTTCAGCTTAGATACCTGCCAAATTATGGCTCTAGGAGTCATTATCTCCATTGTAGCACAGGTTATGGTTTTTGTCAAGAGGTTTACGGCGTCTTAACGAAATATTGGTTAATGTTATGATAATTTGGTGATTTTAGTCGCTTAGTTTGATGATTTAGACAACCTGTGGACGATGTTTTTTGCGACCATGGATGCGAAGGATAATCCAGAAAATTAGGAGAAAAATAAAAAACAGCATCAGAAGTACAAGCCAGATAGGACAAACAAAGACAAGTTGCTCAAAAGCGTGGTTTTCATCAAGAAAAGTAATCTCTTGACGAACGCGGAAGAGCCCGAGTGCTGGCGTGCCATCCCAGCTGAGCTGGTTAAAGCGCGAGGTAGCTGGCAGAATTGGCGGACTAGAACTACCAGGCGTGGTACCATCATTAGCAACAGTTTCAGGGTTGATAATCTCTTCGCCGGTGAAAAAATTCCAGATAGTCATCTTATGGCCAACACGAAAATCAATATTGCCATCGTTTTTGACGTTGGTCGTTACAATAATCGGCGAGCCAAGACGTAAAAATGGAATTGAGTGCGTCATAAGGAGTCCTATTTCGTGCGTTTCACCAGCGACATGGGCGTACAAAAGAGAGGCAATTTGATTGATAGCCTGGAAGGTAGCGGCAGCGTCAATACTGTCGCGCGTTTCAAAAATCACTGCAGCATATTGACCACCCGCCGGAGCATCATCGGGTACATCAATCCGAAAATTAACCAAAACTTCGGCATTCGGTTCAAGATGATATTCAGGAGATTCGAAGGTGATCCAATTATGCAGTTTTGTGTAGGAATTTTCCGTACTAAAATCTGGATCATAAGTATCGTTAAGAACCTGATACGGTCTAGCAAGTGGAGTAAAGCTAAAAGGCAATCGACCCACATTGCTCACTTTAATTTGCGCTTCAATCGATTCTCCCGGAATTAACTCAACTTCTTGATCAGCTGGGTTAACCTGAATAACAATATCACCCGGGCCAACTGCGCTCGCGGTGCCGCCAGAAAAACAGGCGACACAGAAAAAGCATAGACAAGTTAGAAATACTTTGCGAATCATTCCTTGATTGCGGCGGTCACGGTTACAGCAGTGGAGTAAGTGCCAGCTGGCAGGTTTGGACTAACCGTTACGCCAACTTTGAAATCAGTTTGGCGACCAGAACCCTCCGTGATAGGAGTGGCAGCGCCTTCGTAGAAGACGACTGGATTTTTTGTAATGGCAGTGTAGTCCGTGGCCTCGGCCATTTTAATCCCCCAGGCATTAGTACCAGGAGTTAAGGTGCTATTAGCAGGAATTAGATAGCCATCGCCACTGTCGTGCTGAAGGCTGGTATGCTCGGCACTGAGCGAAATAGTGTAATTGCGTGAGCTACGCACGGTGGCAGAGATATTACCAGTGGCAGTAGTGGACGGATTAGCAGTAATGCGATCGGCCGAAGCGGCGTCAAGTACGAGTAATGAATTAACATTAAGGTTGACTTTGGTGCGACCATTATCGCTGGCAGGATTCTCACATTCTTTATGGTAATCTGGATCACCTGGTTTACCAAACTCTACGCATGGAAATGAAAAATTAGTAGCAGAAACATAAGAAGTGAGAGGCGTAGCAGCAACCAATACGCTCATTAAGACGCCCGTACCGATCAATAACTTTTTGACTTTATTTTCCATATTATTATTCCTTTTTGTTTTGATACACGTCGTTCTGTAGTTTTATATTACACCAAGTAACAATATTTGGCAAGAGTTT
>CAOZKB010000045.1 GCA_948571325.1 uncultured Candidatus Saccharibacteria bacterium
CCTTTGTCCGTGGGGGATATGTCTACCCATGGAACGGTTCTACGCGGCATCTAGGCGACAATAGCCGCTATTGGGCTACTACCGCCTACCCTAATGCTTCGGACGCCTACTATCAGTATTTTAATAGCGCTAATGTCTACCCCTCCAATAGCAATTACCGCGCCCGCGGTTTCTCCGTCCGCTGTCTCGCCCGCTAATTTTCTCTAAAAACATTAACACTTATTGCCTATTTATTCGGCTTATGGTATCATGAAATTATGATTCTGCTCGATCGTATCACTAAAATTTATCCAGGCGATGAAAATCGTGCGCTCGACAACGTGTCACTTCACATCGAACCACACGAATTTGTCTTTTTGGTTGGCAAATCTGGAGCCGGTAAATCTACCTTAATTAAAATGATTACCAAGGAAGAACAACCCGACTCCGGCAAAATCGTCATCGGCGGTATCGATCTTGATTACGTCAAAAAACGCCATATTCCTCACTATCGTCGCCGACTAGGAGTTGTTTTTCAAGATTATAAGCTTCTACCTACCCGCACCGTTTATGAAAATGTTGCATTTGCGCTCGAAATCGCTGGTATGCGTAATCGTGAAATCGCTAAAACCGTGCCAAAAGTGCTCGATCTAGTTGGTTTATCTCATCGCGTCAATAATTTTCCCGCTCAACTTTCTGGTGGCGAAAAACAGCGCGTCGCAATCGCCCGTTCTGTCGCCCGCCAACCAAAAATTCTCATTGCTGATGAGCCCACTGGCAACCTCGATCCGCTCACACGGCAAGAAATCATCGAATTATTACAAAAAATCAACGATTTTGGTACCACTTTACTTGTTACTACACACGACGAAAAAATCGTCAATAATCTCAGTAAACGCGTCGTCACACTTAAAGACGGCCGCATTGTTGACGACCAAAAAGAACACGGCATTTACCGTCTCGACAGCGAACCAGAAGATCTCATTCGTCGTATTCAAAATGGGGAAGAATTAGCCCAAAGCTTAGCTTTTTCACGCGTCATTAATAACGTTAATCTTCAGAAAAAACCGCTCAATTCTACTGAACCCCCCACTCGCCACGCCCCCGCACCGATTCGCGCTCCCGGCTTCGCCAAAAAAGGGCAAACCAAAAGCGCCCAAAAATCCAATCAGCCCCATAATAAAGCCGACAAAGTCATCCGCGTCCCCCGCAAGCATAATCAAGCTAAAAATACTCCTACCGAACAAAAAATCAACCTCCGTCCGCGCAGAAGTCCCACCAACACCAAAAAAGCTATTCCAGGCTCCGCCAATCAATGGTACACCGCTAATCGTCCTCTCAAAGCCGCACCTAAGCTCAGCAGTCTAAGTCTTGGTCAAACCGTCAAACTCAAACCCGCGCCTAGCGTTACTAAAAACCTTCAACAGGCTGTCAATACACAAATTAATCAAAAACGTGTCGCCTAAAATCAAAAGTGTGGAAATATAATAATGGTCAATAAAAAAACAACTAAAAATCACACCAATCGTAAAGCCGCCAAAGAACATTTGCGCACGCTCGTGGAAAATAGTAACGTTAGTCATGTACGTTCTACCGGGCGCATCGTCAAATACGGCGCTATGGGTTTTACACGCAATATCTGGCTCTCTATTGCCGCTACTTTAGTTATGACAGTAACCCTCGTAATTCTTATGGTGACAGTTTTTGCTAGTCTCATTCTTACTGCTACTGCTAAAACTATGCAACAAAAAATCGATATTTCAATTTATTTTACCCCTAGCACCGATATTGGCACGATGAATGAACTTGCCAACATTATGCGTACTGACGAAAACGTTGATACTGTAGAAGTTACAGATTCAGCCGGCGAATACGATATTTTTCTCCGCGATCGTCAAGACAACGAAGAACTTCTTTCTGCGCTCGAAGATGAAGCAATGCACGAGTTAATGCTTAATACTATGCACCCTACTATGCGCGTCAAAGTTAAGGATCCTAATGACCTTTCTAGCGTTAAAAACCTCGTTGAGACTACCGAGATTTTCCAGGAATTTATCGACCCCGAAGAATCACCCACTTATGACGTCAACCAAGCCGAAATCTCCACTATTAATTCTTGGGCGAATGTAGCTAAAAATGGCGGTTTAATTCTTGGCGCCGTCTTCCTAGTTATCTCAATTTTAGTAATTTTCAACACTATTCGTATGGCCATCTTTTCTCGACGCGAAGAAATCCACATGATGAGACTTGTTGGAGCGGACGGTAGCTTCGTTCGCGGACCATTTCTCGTCGAGGCTCAAATCTGCGGTATTATTTCCGGTATCCTTGCCAGCACTATCGCCTATGCAGGCTTCCATTTCCTTGCCCCCAAACTCGCCAATTACGGCATTGATGTTTCTGCTATCACAGAAGTTTTTGAATCAAAAATGTTAGTCGCTGTATATGCAGTTATGTGCGGGATCGGTATCATCATCGGTTCAATTTCTGCTCGCCTTGCAATGCGCAAATATCTACATTAATTGCTCAAATTTGCACTAAATCCTGCTCGATTCTTTACTTTTAAGCATAAGCGTGATATATAATAATTATGATAATAAAACATAAAACTTTTGGCCTCAGAAATATTCTGATCCTATCCACGGCTTTTATAGTTGCTGGAATTAGCGGTTATCAATTACTGCAATCCGAAAAACCCGCCCAAGCTTACCCAGTAGGCTGCGTCAGTCAAGCCTGTCGCGAAGCCGCAGACCGCGCCGAAGCCGCTGAACGTAATGCTGCTGCTGCTGCCGCTAACGCCGAAACTCTGGAAGGTGAAATCAATAAACTAAACGCTGAAATTATCGTACTCGAAGCCGAAATTGAGTCTAATCAAGCCGTTGCTGCTGACCTTGCTGCACAAATCAGCGAAAATGAAGCCAAACTCGAGCTTCAGCGTATTGCCCTCGCCAAACTACTCGAAAAGTCCTATCGCGAAGAAAAAGATACGTCTGACGTTATCGTTCTTCTAGCCGGCAGCGATTCAATTGGAGATTTTGCCGAAAAAAAGTCTCGTCAATCCAGCGTTGAAGCCCAAGTTACCACCTCTACTAAAAATATTAAAACTCTCAAAGAAGAACTAGAGTCTCAAAAATCCCGCGTTGACAACCTCATCGCTAGTGCAGAGACTAATCGTAACGAAATTACCAACAAGCGCAATGAACAGAATCGCCTAATGGCCAAATACGAAGCTAACGCCGAAGCCTATGCTGCAGATGCCGCAAGCGCCCGCGAAACTATGCAACGCGAAATCGCCGCCGAAATTGCACGTTATAATACTGGCGGCGTGGTTGGCGATGGCCGCAATACGTATCCCTGGGCAAGCAACTGCCCACAAGACGACTCCGAATATATTGTCGTTGGCGGCTATGTTTGTCAATGTACCAGTTATGCCGGCTGGAAAACCAAAGAATACTGGGGCATCTACATCTCTTCTTGGGGTAACGCTAAATCTTGGGGAAATTCCGCCCTCAACCGCGGCTATGTCGTAGACGATCGCCCCGCACCGCACACCGTCGGTTACAGCACTGCGGGTACTTATGGCCACGTTGTTTGGGTGGAAAGCGTCAATGCGAATGGCACCATCAATATCACAGAATATAACAACAGTAGTAGCTCCAAAAGTGGTCTACCAGGCGATTTCGGCGCTCGCTACAACGTTAGCCCCAGTTCATACCGCTACATTCATTTCGACTAACCAAAAAATTCACATATCGTTCACCTTGTGCTAAAATAGTATTATGTCAACATCTTGGGAAGAAAAACACGTTAGTCTCGGCGGAGCAATCATTGGCGGAGCAGTTACGCTCATCATTGGTGTTTTTATTGGTCTTAACTGGCATAATTTTGCTGGTTACTTCCTACCATACCTCAACAACAGTGGCACATATCCTAGCCAAGATTGGTCATCACTCGACGAAGTTTATGCCGCACTTTCCGCTAATTACGACGGCGAGATTGATCAAGCCACGTTAGTAGAAGGCGCTAAAAAAGGCCTCGTTGAAGCCATTGGCGATATTTATACAGTATATATGGATAAGGAAGAAGCTTCCGCTTATGAAGATAGCCTGCATGGCAAAGTCGGAGCCGGCATCGGCGTCGAAATCGCCCTGCGCGATAATTACGTCCGCGTCATTCGTACCCTACCCGACAACCCAGCCGGCAAAGCCGGAGTTAAAGCGGGCGATATTATTTACAAAATCAACGACCAAGAAGTTTATGCCGAATCTACTGATACTATTTCTAGCAAATTACGCGGCGAACCAGGCACTGAAGTCAAACTCACCGTGGTACGTGACGGTGAAGAAAAGAGTTTCACCCTTAAACGCGAAACCATCAATAACGTTTCAGCTTACGTCGATTATGACGGCGACACTGCTATTATCACCATCTCCCGTTTTGATAGCGACACTGGCACCATCGTACGCAACCTCGTTAGTAAAGATCTTAAGAATAAAAATATTAAAAAAGTCATTCTCGACTTACGCAATAACGGTGGCGGATATGTTGACGCTGCCGTAGAATTACTCTCACTTTGGCTAGATAACGAAAATGCTTTTATCGAGCGCGGCAAAAATGGTCAAGACAAGAACCATACCACCCTCCGCGGTCAAGCCTTGCTTAAAGATACTCCTACCGTCGTCTTAATTAATGGCACTACCGCTTCTGCTTCCGAAATCGTTGCTGGAGCCCTTCAGGATTATGATAAAGCTACCTTATTAGGCGAAAAAACCTACGGCAAAGGCGTCATGCAAACACTGCTTAACCTTCAAACTGGTATGCTTAAAGTCACTACTGCCCACTGGTACACTCCAAATGGTAATAGTATCAACGGTGACGGCATTACGCCCGACACTGAAGTCGAATTAACTTATGAAGACACCAATATGAGTCGCGACCCTCAACTCAACGCCGCTAAAAAACTCAAATTGTAACTTTTACATGATAAGTATAATAATTATATGGAGGATAAAATGCAAGAAAACATCAAAGCCCCACTCATCAAGGTTTATTCAACCGAAACCTGCCCATATTGCCACGCACTAATGGACTGGCTCGATCAACAGGAAATTAATTATGAAGAAGTTGACGCTTCTAATCTACCAGATATTGAGGTCGTACCTGTTACCGAAATAGGCGACCAAAAAATCGTTGGTTTTGATCGCCCTGCCATCAAACAAGCTCTTAAGGAGCTAGAAAATGGGTCAAAAAACTAAACCACCCTTAGTTTTTGTTCACGGTTTTCGTGGCGCACCTGTCGGATTACAGGCCATCGCTAACCAATTGAATAATTATGGTTATCAGACTTATTTACCTGCCATTCCGCCTTTTGCCGACACTCAACCCCTAAATAAATACGATATCAAACATTACGTTGATTTTTTACGTAATTATCTCACCGAAAACCAAATTGCCCAGCCCATTCTCATTGGTCATTCTATGGGCTCGATTATTTGCGCTGCCGCCGGGGAACACTGTGCTGATCTTCTGGATGAGAGACTTATACTATTATCACCCATTTCCGCGCGAACTAATCCTGCGTTAGGTGCCTTTTCATCCCTTAGTGCTATTTTACCCCGCAACACCGTCGATTATGTCACTACACGCTTTCTCTTCGTTCCCAAAAACCGCCAGCTCTTCAAACAAACTATGGTAACCACTCATCTTTGTAGCGCCGATTCACACGCCTCACGGCGCGACGAAATTGCTTCCGCCCACTTCTCTACGCGCCACTCCGTAAGCGATTTTCAACCCCCGCAGCAAATCTTATTACTAGCCGGCGAACACGACAAAATCGTACCCAAGTCTGCCACCGAGCAACTCAGCCATAAATTCAAAAACATTCAGATTCATTTTATTCCCCAAACCGGACATTTACATAATTATGAAGCGCCTATCGCCACCGCCGAAGCAATTAGACGATTTATTGAAAATTAACACAGTACTTTTCGAGAATATAATCAGCCCTAATTAACTCCGCCTTACTCCTCGGCCTTTAACTTAATCGCTTCTTGATAAATCTCCACGAAACGTTTTAAGGTATTGTTTAAATCATGTTTCTTAGCGATCACCAAGCTTTTTTCACCGAATTTCTTCTTTAGCTTATCATTTTGTAAGATCCGCACCAGGGCATCCGTCATCTCCGCGACGTCGCCTGGCTGGCATAATAGGCCATTCTTCTTATGCTGACAAAGTTCTCGAACTGCACCCGCATCTACTGCTACTAACGGCAAACCAGTCGCCGCCGCTTCAATTAGCACGATCCCTTGTGTCTCAGTCTCACTAGCGGTTGCAAAAACATCGGCCACACGATAAAGCTGCATTGTGTCCGGCGGCATCACCCTGCCAGGAAATTTTACCGACTTCTCAATGTCTAAAGCCTGCGTTAGGTCCTGCAGGTGCCGTCGATCCGTGCCATCTCCCGCGACCACCAACACTGCCTCCGGTACCTCTTCCAGCACCCCCGCAAACGCCATCACTACATTACTCAAACTTTTTTCCGGATCAATCCGCCCCACATACAAAACAATCGGTCGCCCCTTCGGTAAACGATATTTTCGGTAAAACCTCTCCGGCACCTTTCCTGGACCAAATTTCGCCAAATCCACCCCATTCGACAGTGGCTCCACCGTCACGTCGAATTTCTTCCGTTTCTTGGGCACCAAATCATCAATTGCCATCTCCGTCGGCATCGTTGCGTATTCCGAATGTTTCAAAAAACTTGCCATATACAATCTAAGCACTGCATCTAAAGGCTTCTTCAAAGGTTTTAATAACCTTAACTGACTCGTAATATTATCTGGGTATGCGTGCCCGGTACTTACTAATGGCACATCATATTTTTTCGCATAACGCCGCACCGCAACCGCAATCATTTCCGCCGTTTGATTATGAATTACATCCGGATGAAATTTATTCAAGGCCTTCTTCACCTCCATATACGGATCCACCGTAATCCACAGACCATGCCGATATGCCAAACGTGGCAACGGTAAACCAAGAAACTCCTTACCATCCGGGACTTTATTAATTTGATCAGGATAAAAAGGGAAACGAATCGAACGCAAATATACCGTTGTTACTCCGTCACGTCGCACGCGATGTTTTTTACCATTAAAACTCGGGCAAATCACCAAAACTTCATGCCCCTGCTTAGCTAACCCCTTAGCCAAATTGTGCGCAAAAACCGCCACTCCGTTCGTCATGGGGTAATATAAATCAGATGTAATCGCAATTTTCATGCTATAATATATTGTAACATGAAGAAAAAGAAAGTTCCAGATAATGTCACCGTCAACCGCCGCGCCCATTATGATTATCAACTCGAAGAAGAGTTGACTTGTGGCATCGCGCTTACTGGTCCAGAAGTGCGCCTCATTCGCGATCATCACGTACAACTCAAAGGTTCTTTTGTCACAATTCGTCACGGTGAGCTTTGGCTAAATAATCTTACCCTCGGCGCCGAAACCGCCAAAAATCTTAAACTACTCATCACTAAAAAGCAACTCCACGCTCTCGAACGCGCCAAGCAAGCCGGCTCGCAACTCGTCCCTGTTCGTTTACTCGCCGGCGGTCGCTATATTAAACTCGTCATTGCCACCGGCAAAAGCAAGAAAAAATACGATAAACGCGAAACTATCAGACAACGCGACATTACCAGAAGCCTCAAACAAACTAGGCTCTAACCCACCGAACATGTCAAACTAGTAAAATTATTA
>CAOZKB010000046.1 GCA_948571325.1 uncultured Candidatus Saccharibacteria bacterium
ATGAGAATCTGCTAAAGAGTTTTCGGCGAGAACTTCATTTATGGTAGTTTGTACCTAAAAATCGAATAAATTCTTGTCGAGACACTTAACTCTTTGAGCAGCACAATTGTCATTTTGATGAGAGGGCCGCAGCTAAAGAGCCCACGGAACTGTTTACCAAAAACATAGGTCTCTGCTAACGCGAAAGCGGATGTATAGGGGCTGACTCCTGCCCAGTGTCGGAAGGTTAAGGGGAGAACTTCACGGTTCGAACTGAAGCCCCGATGAACGGCGGCGATAACTATGATCGTCCTAAGGTAGCGAAATTCCTTGTCTGGTAAGTTCAGACCTGCACGAATGGAGTAATCATGTGGGCACTGTCTCGGCGAAGGCCTCGGTGAACGTGCATTGGCGGTAAAGATGCCGTCTGATCATGCCAGGACGAGAAGACCCCATGGAGCTTTACTACAACTTTGCATTGATTATTGGGACATTTTGTGTAGCATAGGTGGAAGACTTTGAAGCAGATACGCCAGTATTTGTGGAGTCACAGGTGAAATACCACCCTGAGTGTTTTAGTAATCTCACGCTTGACATTAACTGCCAAGCGGACCGTGCATGGCGGGTAGTTTAACTGGGGCGGTTGCCTCCTAAAGAGTATCGGAGGCGTTCAAAGGTTGGCTAACTACGGATGGAAATCGTAGTGATAGTGTATGCGCAAAAGCCAGCTTGACTGTGAGGGCTACAACCCAATCAGACACGAAAGTGGGAGCAAATGACCCGCTGTATAGAACTTCGGTTCAATTTACGTGGGAAAGACAGCGCACACGGATAAAAGTTACCCTGGGGATAACAGGCTGATCGCGCCCAATAGTTCACATAGACGGCGCGGTTTGGCACCTCGATGTCGGCTCATCACATCCTGGAGGGGGAGCACCTTCCAAGGGTCCGGCTGTTCGCCGGTTAAAGTGGTACGCGAGTTGGGTTCAGAACGTCGTGAGACAGTTCGGTTTATATCCGGCATGATCGTTAGGAATTTTGAGGAGATTTGCCTCTAGTACGAGAGGACCGAGGTGAACGAATCTCTAGTGTATCGGTTGTGGCCACCTGCTGCATTGCCGAGTAGCTATATTCGGAAGAGATAAGCGCTGAAAGCATATTAAGCGCGAAGCCCACTCCAAGATAAGAATTCCCTATGGAGACTCCAGAAAGAATATCTGGTTGATAGGCGCAAGGTGGAAGTATGGCAACATATGGAGCCGAAGCGTACTAATAGGTCCATTGTCTTTTTATGCTCAGATCGTTGGGTTCGTGGGTGCAGGATTTATATCCAGCATTAATCAAGAATCATAACGATCTGAAATGCTTAGCTAGCAATCGGTGTTCGAGAAAACGCCAATCTTAGAAAATTGGTTCGGGCAAGGCATAGCCGTTTAGTCCGTCAGACACTGAGTAAAGTTTTACAATTCATCCTTACTAGAAGTATGGACATCAATAAGCGAATTCCCATCCAAAAGGCATAAGAAAAGTACAGGCTCTGCCTAACTTTTCGAACAATTTTGTCTTTGGAGGTTGGACACTTTTCTTGCAGAAAAGGATCCAAAGCGAAGCGCCATTTTGGTGCCCATAGCGCTGGGGAAATACCTGTTCCCATTCCGAACACAGAAGTCAAGCCCAGTAGCGGCGATTATACTGCCACAAGCGGGAAACTAGCAAGGTGCCAAATTATACGAATAGGCCACCCCAACGGGTGGCTTTTCGTCTTTTCAGGCCCGTGTTATACTAAGAATTCGATTACAAAAAAGAATATAAAGGGTTCTATCTTCCAAAGCGTCAGCCTGTCATCGTAGATATTCCACCTATGAATTATCTTGCAGTACGCGGTCATGGCGACGCTCTCAATGTTTTTCTATCGGACAAGACTAGGGATGAGTTGAAAGTAATGATGGCGGAAACGCCCGAGAACTCGCTTTACTGCGATGGCATTGAGCATTATGGTATTACCTACAAATATCCGAACGGTAGTCAAATTCTGCTTCGTATCACCGGCGAAGGCTGGTATCAAGAAGAAGGCAAACTGGCGCAGAGCTTGAAGCCGGGCGTTGTAGTATCTATTCCGGCCAACGTCAAACACTGGCATGGCGCAAAGAAAGACTCTTGATTTAGCCACGTTGCTTTCAAAGCTCTTGACACTGAATGGTACAAACCAGTAAGTAATGAAGAATATAATGTGCTATAATTAATATATTATTAACTCGGAGGACCCCCATGGAAGAAACCGCAAAAATCGTTGGTAGTTTAATTGATAAACAAGATGTTTGTTTTTTAAGTTTTGTTGATGATGAAGGTTTTCCGAGTACGCGTGCGATGTTGAATCCACGCAAACGCCAAGGTCTACAAGAATTTTATCTCACTACTAACACCGCCTCCAAAAAAGTTCAAGCATTAAAGGCCAATCCTAAAGCCTGCCTCTACTTTTACGATCGTCCGACTTACCGTGGTGTGGTCTTCAAGGGCACTGTGGAGGTATTGCACGACCAAAATATTAAAAACGAAATTTGGCGCGATATGGATACTATCTTCTATGAGAGTAATGCCGATCCGGATTTTTGCGTGCTCAAGTTTACTGCTCAGTCTGCTCGTTATTATAATAATTACCAATCAGTTGATTTTGAAGTATAAAATGAAGATTTATATTGCCCACTCGCGCGAATTTGATTACGAAAAAGAGCTTTATTGGCCAATTCGCGCATCGAAGAAATTACCGCAAGTCGATATTATTTTACCGCACGAGCCAGGTTACGATAACCGGCAGGATCGTGATTTTTATCGCCATCTTGATTTAATAATTGCTGAAGTGAGCTACTCAGCTACTGGCTTAGGTATTGAACTGGGCTGGGCAGCAGATGATCATACTCCAATCGTTTGCATTTATCAAGAGGGGCGTAAATATTCCAGTTCACTCCATGCTATTACGGATCAATTTTATGAATATGCTAGTAATGAAGAATTGCAAGCCACTATTGAGCGCATCATTGTGAAAAATCAGTATTAATGATATACTAGAAAAGTAGCAATTAGGAGCATGATTCATTTTTTGGAGGAGAAAAAAGATGAAAGCACGTTATCAAGTCAAAACCGTTGTATTTTTGTGTATTTTTCGGGAGATAGAAGGCTGCCACCAGGTTCTATTACAGCTTCGTCAGAACACTGGATATATGGATGGCAAATATGATTTTGCAGTGAGCGGACACGTCGAATCTGGAGAGTCAATGCTACAAGCCATCATTCGTGAAACAAAGGAAGAAGCAGATCTCATAATTAATCCAGAAAAATGCATTTTTCTGACTTTTGTTGATGATACTTATGAACGATACCACAAAGGCTTTTTCGGAGTGCGAGAATACGAAGGAGTACCAAAAGTCATGGAGCCAGATAAATGTGCTGGGTACATTTGGGCAGATCTTAACAATCTGCCCAAAAACATCATACCGTACTTGCCAAAAGTTTTGCGGAATATTTCTTTAAAAATACCATATGATGATGAAAAATTCTCCTTACAACAGCATATAACTAACTGTAGCTACTAATGTGCTAAATCCCCCCTGTTTCCCAGGAGGGATTTTTCACTAACAATTTTGTAGTCTCTGTTATCAATTCGCCTGTATCTTGCTATAATAATTATTAACTATGACAGAGCCAATAGCCTTTCCTCATCTCGACCCCTCCGTTACTCCCGCAATGCGTGAGCAGCTTTTGCAAAAGCTTAAAACTTTACCAGCTTCTCCGGGCGTTTATTTTCATAAAGATGCTAATGGTGAAATAATTTATGTTGGCAAAGCCGCTGTGCTTAAGAACCGTGTACGTCAATATTTTCACAAAAGTCCCAAGGATCCTAAAACCGAGGCGCTGGTAGCAGAAATTGCCGATACTGATTGGATTGTGGTGGATACCGAAATGGACGCTCTCTTTCTCGAGTCAGAAATGATTAAGCGCTACATGCCGAAGTGGAATATTCTGTTACGCGACGATAAAACCGTTAGCTACGTGCGTATTGATATGAAATCTGAAGTTCCATATGTCAGTTTTACCCGTACCCCACAAGATGATAAAGCTACTTATGTTGGTCCGTTCTACGGCAAACTTTCTGTTAGTAAGGCCCTGCGTATTTTACGTAAAGTTTTTCCATATTATGATAAACCTTACGATGGCAAAAAAACTCTCAATACGGATTTAGGTCTCACTCCGGGTATTGAAATTGGTAAAACTACGCCTCAGGCCTACAAGAAAAATCTCCGTAAATTAATCCTATATCTTGAAGGCGGTCGCCATAAGCTACTCAATGATCTAGAAAAACAAATGAAGGCTGCAGCCAAAGCCGAGAATTTTGAAGAAGCTGCCGAGCTGCGCGGCCAACTTTTTGGCCTCAAGGAATTGCAGAAAAAAATCGTCTTTTCCGACAAAGAATTTCTCGATATCTCTTCTGACCAGGCTTTGACCGACTTACAAATGATGCTACGTTTACCTAATCCGCCCAAACGCATCGAGGGCTATGATATTTCTCATCAATCTGGCACGAACGTTGTGGGTTCGATGGTAGTGTTTAGTAATGGCGCTTCAGACCGTTCAGAGTATCGTAAGTTTAAATTACGCCATCAGCGCAACGACGATACGGCGAATCTGCGCGAAGTTATCGAGCGCCGCCTTAAACATCCTGAGTGGACTTTTCCAGATTTGGTGATTTTGGATGGTGGTATTAACCAGGTTAATGCTGTTAAGGATTTGCTTGATGCCCATCAAATTCCAGTCATTGGTCGTGACAAATCTGGCGACCATACGCGCAATGCGGCGGTCGACATTATTGTTCCGCAGGCGGAACAATATAAAAACCTGCAACTGCTTCCTAATTCTCATATTGCCAAACTCATCGCTCGTATTGACGACGAAGCGCACCGTTTTGCCATTACGTATCATACTTTGCTCAAACGTAAAAATATGCTAAAATAACTCTATGATTAAGTCGCAAATCTTCGGTTTTATTCTGCGCTGGATTATTTCGAGCCTTGGTATGTATTTATGTATTACTTGGTTTGGTGCGATTACTGAATTACCGGACGTGTCACAATTTACGGGTGTCACGCTTTTTATCGTGGCTGGATTAATTTTCTCGCTCCTCAATTCAATCATCAAACCAATTATTAAACTTTTTGCTCTCCCTCTCGCGATTTTAACCATGGGCATCTCCACGG
This sequence comes from uncultured Candidatus Saccharibacteria bacterium, assembly GCA_948571325.1. GTDB lineage: Bacteria > Patescibacteriota > Saccharimonadia > Saccharimonadales > Saccharimonadaceae > Nanosyncoccus. The sequence continues at coordinate 5,229 of CAOZKB010000046.1, forward strand.
TAATTATTAACACTGCAATGGTTGCTCTGACTGTCCACTTACTACCTGGTGTTAGTATGGAGCTCTGGGGAATGGTTATCTCTAGTGTGATCATGAGCTTTATGAATGGTATTATTAATGCCCTAATTTAGCTCAGCTACTTGTTTTTCTATACTACTTGGCGTATAATAAGGATATGGAATTGGGAACGTTACTTCAGAGTATTATCTTCGTCTCCGCTATTTTGACGATTCTATTAATTTTATTGCAACAGCGTGGCGCCTCGCTTGGCGCTGGCTTTGGTAGTTCCGGAGAGTTATATACTACACGCCGCGGCTTAGAACGTTCGCTGTTTAATGCCACGGTAATTTTTGCCCTAATCTTCGTTTTATCGATTTTGTGTCTATTGTTAATTCCAGCGTAGTAGCCTAAGGAACACATATAATATAGAGTTATGAAACAAAACTTCAAAAAGCGTGGGCAAAAGTTAGCAAAAAGGTGGGAGAATTTTTCTCAAAAAGCCAGCGAAGGTAGTAAGGAGCATATTCAAGAAAACTTCATTGGTCGACTGCAGAATGCGAAGCGAGTGCGTTTATTAATTTTGGAATGGTGTTTGCTGATTGTTGTGATTGTCTCGCTAGCTCTTACGCAAGCTTTTTGGTATGATCAATCTTATTCTAAGGAGGTTCATATTGGCGGTGGTGCCTATATTGAAGGTACGATTGGTAAGGTCAACTCCCTAAATCCACTTTTTGCTGTAACTAATAGTGAAAAAGCTCTGTCAAAGTTAATGTTCGCTCGCCTTGCTACCGTTGACTATTCTGGGCATATTGGTTTAGGTTTAGCGGCTTCAGTAGTGCCAGACGAAACCGGTAAAGTCTGGACTGTTACACTCAAGGACGATCTAAGATGGTCCGACGGCGAACCAATTACTATCGAGGATGTTCTATATACCGTTAACGTCACAAAAGATACTTCTATTAACACCTCATACTCAACTAATTTTTCCGGTGTTAAAGTTGCCGCCACGGACGATACGATTACTTTCACTTTACCAACTGCCTATGTCGATTTTCCTTCAACTCTTGATATGCCAATTTTGCCTGCTCATATTTTAGCCGATGTGCAACCTAGCATGCTTCTAGAACACTCGTTTAGCACTAATCCAGTCACATCCGGTGCTTTCACTTTTAATGCTACTCAGAGTAATGCTACTAGTTCGAGCGATAGTGAGAAAATCATCTATCTTGCTGCTAATGAGAATTATTATCGTGGCAAACCTATGTTGAATAGTTTCGCAATTCACACTTATGATGATAGCTCGCAGATTATTGATGGTTTGTCGTCCGGCGAAATTACTGCTACGGCTGAACTATCGATGGCGGATGGTACGCTTTCGACTGAACTGGTTAATCGACGCCAAACTACCATCGCAAATGGCGTCTACGCTTTCTTAAATACTACTAGTCCCGCTCTAGAAAACGTTGCCGTGCGCCAAGCTATTCAGAAAGGAATCGATATGCAAGCCATTCTTGAGCATCTAGATGGCGAAGATGCCCTGCAGTATCCTATTCTAAGCACTGAAATAGAACTAGGCGAGTATCCAGCTTTGCCGGACTATGATTTTGCTGCCGCTAAAGCCGAAATTGCCAATGAGGCTAGCGTTAAGGAGCTCAGTCTCGCCACGATTAATACCGGCTATTTCCCTGAATTAATTGAAGAATTTGCTGATCAACTTACTAAACTTGGCTTTACCGTAGAGACCGAAATCTACGAGCCGGGCCAAGAGTTTTTGCGCGATGTGGTTCGTCAGCGGGCGTATGACATTCTAATTTATGAAGTAGAGCTCGGCCCTAACCCGGATCTCTTTGCCTACTACCACTCCTCGCAAGCTACTACTTCTGGCCTAAATCTTTCTAACTATTATAATTCACTGGTCGACGATTTAATTCTCAGTGCTCGTACCACCATGAATGAAGAGGCCCGTGCCGCTAAGTATGAATCGTTTCTACGACACTGGGTTAATGATGTCCCCGCCATTGGCATTTATCAAGCCAGCTTAACCTACTACTATCATAAGAATGCCCGCGCTTTCTCCGAAGATAATCGCTTGGTCTATGCCACAGATCGTTTTGAGGATGTCGATTATTGGGCAGTCAACCGTGCCAAGCGTAATCGTACGCCATAGTACCAGCCTAAAATCCTAGGAAAGATCTAAAACTAAGTCAAACAAAATAACACCATAATTGGTGTCATCTGTCAATCATTGGTGCGCCCGACTTGACTCGAACAAGCACAGCACTAAAATGGCCACTACCACCTCAAGGTAGCGTGTCTACCAATTCCACCACGAGCGCATGGAACTGCACTTATTATAGCAAAAAAATCATTTTCCGCAAGTAGTT
>CAOZKB010000047.1 GCA_948571325.1 uncultured Candidatus Saccharibacteria bacterium
ATTTGGCTTATGATTTAGTCAAAGGGAAGGTATTAACTCCGAGTGATACGGATGTAACGAGTGATTGGGTGGTGCCAGTGGGGACGGAGATGAAATTGACAAATCCTGGATCGAATAATGCTGATACTTATTCTTGGGATCTCGGTCAATGGCTTAATGCCAAGCCCTCAGTACGGTCATGGTGTGAGTTTGATATTAATAATACTTTTGAGGCATGTGAGGCTTATCGAAATGTGGCAGATTGGCGGCCGACTTTTATTGCACAAGAGGGAAAATTAGGTACTTATAGTGGTTATGTAGCAGTGAACGAGGCTGCAAAGACTTATGATGCTCATTATTTAAATGGGATTTACTATCAGTGGAATACGGCGACAGCGGGAAGCGGGGTGGATTTGGTTAACAAAGCTGGAGCAGCGGCGGCAACAGATATGTCGAAGTTAATAGATGCACCGAATTCAATCTGCCCCAAAGGCTGGCAGTTGCCAAGGGGAGGAATGAACTTGGCACAGGGGACGGAGCAGTTTCAGAGACCGTTTGATAGAGAAAAGAGTTTTTACGCCTTAGCTAAAGCATATGGGTATGGAGTTAACCGAGTTGAGTATTCATCAGTTGGAGATTGGTTAGGCCTATCTACGCAGATATTAGATGGTCGGGGACAGGATTTTATGAAGGCGCCGGTGTTCGGTTCTTCTGCGGGATTGCTACATCCATATCATGGTTCTATTGTGAACGCGGGTCTTGGAAATGCATATTGGACATCGACGCCATATCCGGTGATGAGGACGTATACAAATCAGTTCACGATTAGTCAAAACGACTTGCATCCCAATACAGGAATAGATGGTTATCATGCTGTACCGATGCGGTGCGTAGTGAAATAGGGCTAGAAACTTTAATTTTATAGGAGTGAAATGGCTTGAGCTTGTATACCTTATATAAGTTCAAGCTTTTTTGGGGTGATTATTTGATTTCGGAATAAGTTTCGAAGCTTTCTTGGATGGTGGTGAGATTAGAGTCCATTTGGGTGATGATTTCAAGGAGAGCGTCGTCTTTGGCGCGGGCTTCGAGTTCGGAACACATAGAAAGAAGAAGGGAGACTTGATATTCGATCTGATTTTTGTACATGCGATCGAGAATTCCATTGAGGCGGGCGTTGGTGAGGTTGCGTTCGAGTTTTTCGGTCATTGTGGTCTCTTCTTCGAGGATAGAATTTTTTGGGGTGGTGGCTTGTTTGCCGTATTTTGATTCGAGATAGTTTTCCAGTTGGTTTTGGCTGCTGGTTAGGATAGCGTCAAGTGAGCTACCAATGGAACGAAGACGAGAGCTTTTAAGTAGTTTATTGTATGTTTTTAGCGTTTTGTCAAGATTTATACTGCGTGTATAAATTTGTTTAGTTAATTCGGGGATGCGACTATTAACATTGCTAATGATGCCACCGATAAGAAGAATAACCATGAATATAGCGAGTCCGATGCCGACGATTTTGGCTATTAAGGCAACGGGGAATTTGCTAGAGGTAGTCTTTTTGGTAGAAACGGGGCGACTACTTTGGGAGATCTGGTTGAGATACTCAAGATTATTCATATGAAACTATTATAACACAGGAGATTTTTTGATTTTAGTATTGACTTTTTTAATTAAGTATGCTACAATGAAAGCATAAGGGGTAGTTGCTCCTTAGTGTATTTCAATAATTGGTCATAAAATCACAAATTTAGCTACTAAATTTGTCTATAGCTAAGCTATAGACAGGATGTTCTAGAGGTTTTGGGCAGCATTGAGTGAATGGGAGTGGAGTTGACTGAATGCTGTCCAGAACTGAATGTTATGCAAAGACTGGATGGTGGCTTGCGTAGGGAAAACCCTTTAAATTTTAGAGCGTAGGTACAATGGAGCGAGAATATGAGCAAAAAAGCATCAGAAACAAAGGCAGTAGAGGTTCTGAAACTGGTAGACTTAAAGAAAGTCATACACGAGGGTACGACGGTTATGCTTCATATGGGGCGGTCGGTGGATGACGAGTTTTTAGCTATGTTTCAGATGTTAAGACGTCTGGAAGTGCCTGAGTATCAGGCATATTTGAGAGAACATCTGCCAGAGTTATCGGCGATGGCGGAGAGGGTGAAGTATCGGGACCCGCTAGGACAGGCGCTGAGGAATGCTAAGGATTTCTTTGTGGGGTTGCCTGAATTGCCGGAATCTTTAGCGGCTTTCTTGGCAAGGTGTTGAATTTGGTTGTTTTTGGTGATGTTCAGCGACACTGTTGGGTGCTGGTGATGGTTTTATGACGGAAATCCCTCAGCTGTTGGGCTGGGGGATTTTGTATTGGGGGAGATTTGGTATAATAAGGGTATGGATGATGCGAAGGAGGAAATTCGGGCGCGGTTACCGGTGGAAGATGTGGTGGGGCAGTACATTGAGTTGAAGCGGGCAGGACGGAGTTTGAAAGGGCGGTCGCCGTGGGGAGTGGATAAAACACCGAGTTTTATGGTGTCGCCGGAGAAGGGGATTTGGCATGATTTTTCGTCGAATAAGGGTGGTGATATTTTTGCATTTGTAATGGAAGTGGAGGGGATTTCTTTTCGGGAAGCATTGGAGAAATTGGCAGCGCAGGCGGGAGTGGAGTTGCAGCGGTATGGCGGAGGAGATCAGAAGTTGGCCGAGAAAAAGCGACGGATGAAGGAAATTTTGGAATTGTCATGTAAGTATTATCAGTTTTGCTTGACGAAGAGTGAAAAAGCGATTGAGTATGCAGTGCAGAAGCGGCGGATGTTGAAGGGGACGTTGGAGGATTTTCGGATTGGTTATGCGCCGAATGTGGGGAAGGCATTGGTGCAGTTTTTGACAAAACGGGGATATAAGCCGGCAGAGATGGAAGCGGCAGGGGTGTTGAACCGGTTTGGTGGAGATCTTTTTCGGGGGCGAATGATGGTGCCGTTTATTGATACGGGGGGCGTGATTGGTTATACGGCGCGGATTTTGGGGCAGGGGGAGCCGAAATATTTGAATACGCCGGAGACATTATTGTTTAATAAGGGACGGTTTGTGTTTGGGCTGGTGCAGGCGAAGGAGGCGATACGACAGAATGGTTTTGTGGTGATTGTGGAGGGGAATATGGACGTGATTTCGTCGCATCAGGCAGGGGTGCGGGAGGCAGTGGCGACAAGTGGGACGGCGATGACGGAATTGCATTTGAAAAAAATATCAAGATTGACACCGGACGTGCGCTTAGCGTATGACGGGGATGCGGCTGGGGTGAAGGCGACGGAACGGGCGATTATGATGGCGGGGGATTTGGGAGTGAATCTGAGTGTGATTTCGGATTATCATGGAGCGAAAGATCCGGATGAATTGATTCGGAAAGACCCGAAATTGTGGCAGGAGGCGGTGCAGAGTTATCGGCCGGCGGTGGAATGGTTATTAGATAAATATGAGGAGAATTTGGATCTGCGTTCTGGGGTGGGGAAGCGAGAATATTCGGATGTGGCGTTGAAGATTCTGAAGTTTGTGAATGACCCAGTGGAACGAAAGCATTATGAAAAAATGGTGGCGCGGAGACTGGACTGCGAAGTGGAAGATTTGCTGGAAAAAGAGCGGCGAATTAAGACATTTGGTGATGAACGGAAGCGTTTGAAAAAGTTGGAGCTAGAGGCAACATCGGATGTGTTGGCAGGGGTGCGAGATAGTTTGCAAGCGATTATTATATATGGTAAGGTTGAGAACGTGAAGGGGGTGGAATTGACGGAGGATAAGACGAAGCTGGCGGAACTGGAGATGATTTTTGAGACGCGCTATCAGGGTTGGGAAAAGTCGGCGCTGGAAAAAGAAGCGGCGGAACTTTTAGTGCGGTATAAGGCGGAAATGAATAAGCAGGAAGTAGAGCAGTTGATGGCGGAGTTGGAGGATTTAGAAGAGCAAGAAGGGGAAGCAGCGGAAGTAAAAGCAGCGGAGATTTTGCGGAGAATTATGGAGTTGAAGCGAAAATAAAAATATCTTGCGTATTTATATTACGAAAGATATTTGGTATTCTGTCAATGGTGGGCGGTAGAGGATTTGAACCTCTGACCTCGTCTACGTCAAAGACGCGCTCTAGCCAACTGAGCTAACCGCCCGGATAATTTGTATTTTAGCACAGAATAGTTGTTTTGAAAAGGGGTAAAAATAAAACTAGTGGGGGGTAGTGAGTTGGCTAATTTAGAGGTTGATTTTCTCGAAAAATTCGGTATATTAGTATGTAATGGAGAATAGTGAAGAAGAAATCTTAAAGGGTAAAAATCCGATTATGGATCTCAATGAGCCGGCAATGGAAGAATTGGCGGCGGAAGATGAGCTATCGGATGAAGAGTTAGCGATTACTGCGGATAATGTCGATGCTTTCGCGGACGATTCGGTACGAATGTATTTGCGGGAGATTGGTAAAATTCCGCTTTTGACTCAAGAGGAAGAGTTGGAGCTAGCGAAAAAAGTACTAGAAGGTGATAAAAAGGCTAAAGACAAGCTGGCTGAGGCGAATATGCGCTTGGTGGTGTCGATTGCGAAGCGTTATGGTGGGCGCGGATTGGACTTTTTGGACTTGATTCAAGAGGGGAATACAGGGTTGCTGCGTGCGGTGGAGAAATTTGATCCAGATAAAGGATTCAAATTCTCGACTTACGCAACATGGTGGATTCGGCAGGCGATTACGCGGGCGATTGCAGATCAAGCTCGGACGATTCGGATTCCGGTGCATATGGTGGAGACGATTAATAAGGTGCTACGGACGACGCGACGCTTGACGCAGGAGTTGAACCGTGAGCCGACCAACGAAGAGATTGCCGAGGCAATGGGTCTTGAGGTGGATAAAATTGAGAATGTCATGCGGATTAAGCAGGACATTGCGTCGCTTGACGCTTCAGTGGGGCGCGATGGGGATGATGAGGAGTCGGTGCTGGGAGATTTTGTGGAGGACTCGGAGCGAGATTCGCCAGAGGATGCAACGGCAAATCAGATTTTGAAAGAGCAAATTGCAGAGATTTTGACAACTTTGAGTGAGCGGGAGCAGAAGATTATTAAATTGCGGTTTGGTATTGGTGGTGGGCGTCCGCATACGCTGGAAGAGGTGGGAAACGAATTCTCAGTGACTAGGGAACGAATTCGCCAGATTGAAGCAAAGGCTTTGGCAAAGTTACGCAAGCAAAAAGAAACAAAGAAATTGCACGAATATTTGCGTTAGGAGAGTAAAATGAAGTGGACAATATGGCGTTTTTTGGCGGACGGGGCGAATACCAGCGTTTTGACTGGGGTAGGTAGTATTGAGGATTTGCTGAAATTGGTAGTAAATATTTTGGTGTTAGGTTTAGGCGTGGCTGGCGTGGTTGGTGTAGTTTGGGCAGGGATTTTGTATTTGACGGCGCGTGATAATGAACAACAAGCCGCGAGGGCGAAGACGCGATTGATTGAAGTAGCGATTGGCCTAGTAGCGTGGGCATTAATGTACACGGCATTGCAGTTCTTGGTACCGGGCGGATTGACGTTTTAATAGGAAGAGTTTATGTTACAGCGAGTTTTGGTGGTGTATAACTCGAAATCTTCACATCACGCAGCGATTCAGGATGAAATCTTAGGGCCGGTACGGAGATTAAGGGGAGCACTGGTGGGGAAGTTTGAGGTTCGTCACGAAAGTTTGGAGCGTAATGTACAGGAGTTAATCCCGTTGATAAATGAGGGCGATTTAATATTGGTAGCGGGAGGGGATGGCACGGCAACTCTAGCCCTGAACGCTTTGGTGCGGTCAGGGAAGCGAGCGACTTTAGCAGTGTTCGGTTACGGCAATTTGAACGATATGGCGGGGATGTTGGGTATTACGCGAGAGATGGGTGTGGTAGGGGTTTGGCAGAGGTTTTTGGCGGGGAATGTACATGAGATTTATCCGCTTGAAGTGACGGTTAATGGTAGACTTTGGCGTTATGCGCCGTGTTATGTGACTCTGGGATTACTGGCAGAATCGGCAACAATGATGGAAACGCAAGAGGTGCGACAGAAGCTGCGTACGGGTAAGCAGAGTCGAATATTTTCTTTGAGGATGGCGATAAAATGGTATTGGCGTAATCGTAAACGGAATTTTTTGCCGGCAAAAATGACATTAAATGGGCAGAAAATTGGCGACGGTAAGCGTGTGACGGATTATTTGGCGGTTAATTCGCCAGTGATGGCGGGAATGATGAAGGGCGGAGATTGGTACCGTCAACCGGAGAAATTTGGCAGCACCGTGCAGAGTTTGGGAAAGTTTTGGAAAATGGTGAAGTTTGGGCTGAGGAGTGTGCGTAAAGGCATACCGCTAACTGAAACGATGGAGGATACGATTAGATTTGGTACGCTGAGTGAGGTGGAAATTCAGGCGGAGGGGGAATATCAGTGTTTGGCTGATGTAGAAGAAATCGTAGTGAAAAAATCTGCGCGAGGTGTGAGAGTAGTGCTGGGCGGGGAGTAATTAGATTTTTGTATATATGTTGTATGTACAATGTATGTTGATTGTATATCATTTGTATGCTGATTGTATTGACAATGTAATATAGGGTAGAACATGGTTAGCGGGCGAGACAACGAACGCCAAATCCAAAGTGCCTAGAAAAAGAATAATTTGGCATAATACTTTCATCACCATTCCCCCAGAAGTTGGCGTAATATGCAAGTGTTGCTTTCTCTGCTACGGTGGACGACCAGAGAAAGCCGTTTGTAACAGCATTGTTAATACCGCTTGGTAGGTATAAATATCCAGGTCGGGTAATATATATGGGCGATAAATCTACATCTTGGTGAGCTCCATTAATAACATCGTAGAGTAATGAAGTGCTATTATAGCTACTGAAATTGCCCGGCAGATAAAGATACTTATAATCTTTGGCTACTGGATAATCATAAGCATAAAAGAGGCGGTAGAAACTAGCAGATCGATCGGCTGGAATATTGTCGTTTTGTCGTCCAGAGGTTGGTAGTTGCCAACCTTTGGGGCAGATGCTGTCTTCTACATCTACGAGATTTGTAGTGGTAGAAACCTGATCTGCGCTACCACTCCCAGCTGTTGCGGTATTGAATTGATAGTAATTACCAATAAGGTAATGGGCATCATAGGTTTTGGTGGTTGCGTCTATTGCAGAAGCGAAATCAGTGATGCTAGCTTTGAATATTGGTTGCCAATTTTTAACATTTTGAAAAGCTTCGGGACAAATATCAAAAGTTTGACCATTAGACAATGAATTAAAATCGGTGACGCCACCACTTTGAAAACATCCTGTTCTACCGGTTGGATGAATTGATACATATTCACCCAGGTTCCAGGAGCGTATGGTGTAATAGTCGGATGTTGTGGCGGCTCTCTTTGCTGGTACCGTAGTTTCTGTTGTGGTCGGTACTACCCAGCTCGTCTTAGAGTTAAGATCTGTATTGGCATTAGTCAATGTTTGATTAGCTTTTAAGTCCAACGCCAAATTCTGCGTCATCCAACAATTCCCATCCGCAAGCTTAG
>CAOZKB010000048.1 GCA_948571325.1 uncultured Candidatus Saccharibacteria bacterium
CAGCTGGGCAAGTATTGCGCGATACTGGTAAATTTGACGAAATTTTGAAACGAGGGGAATTAGTGGACGATGATGCAACAATACTACTAATGGCGCAGGCTATGGCAAAGGCGGTGCGAGAGGGGAAGAATGCGATTCTGGACGGTTTTCCGCGTGATGTGAAACAAGCAGAATGGATTGCGCAGAGTATTGCAAGTGAAATTGAAATAATTATTAAGATTAAAGTGCCAAAAGAGGAGCTTTGGCAGCGGATTGAGCTGAGGCAACGAGCAGATGATACGAAAGAGGTGATTTTGCGTCGTTTTAGGATTGTGGAAGAAAATATGGCTTTGATTTGCGAAATTTTAGGTAAGAAAGGAATAAAGACTATTGATGTTGATGGGGTAGGAAGCGTAGAGGAGGTAACAACGCGCTTGACATCGATGATACGAGAAAATTTAGGAATTGTGATATAATTGGGTTAGTGAACAATAGTTTTAGAGTAAGTTACGCAGGATATGCTGTGGATTATTGTAAAATGTTGTGAGTTTTACAACATTTTATTGTAAAAATTACAACGTTGTAAGAAATACTGGAACAGAGGTATGAAATGAGCAAAAAAGTTATACAGTCGAAAAAGCAGGCGGAAATTGAGCAAAAAATTAGTGCAATGCGCGCTGGGGGGAAGATTTTGGGGAAATTATTGCAAGATTTGAAAGAATATGTTAAGCCTGGGATGACGGGGAAAGAAGTTGATGCTTGGGTGCGTTCGGAGATTGAGAAGCGGGGGGCGAAAGTAGCTTATGATTATCTAGAGGAAGATTTTCCGGGGGCGATTTGTATTTCGGTGAATGATGAATTGGTGCACGGCGCGCCGACTGATTACGTATTTGAGGAAGGGGATAAGGTGAGTTTTGATTTGGATATTCTGTATGGTGGATACTATACGGATTCGGCGTTTACGATGTTGGTGGGCGGTAAAGGCTCGCCAGCGATAAAACAGATGATTCAGACAACGGAACGGGCAATGTGGGCAGGAATTGATCAGGTAAAACCAGGGGCGAAGATTGGTGACATTGGTTATGCTGTGGAGAAAGTTCTACTGAAGGGAAAATTAGGGGTAATTGAGAATTATATCGGTCATGGCATTGGTAAAGAGATGCATATGAAGCCGGACGTACCGAATTATGGGCGGCGGGGACATGGTTATACGTTGAAAGTAGGGGATACGATTTGTATTGAGCCGATGTCGTGCTTGGGTAAGCCAGCGAATTATGTGGATGAGGATAGCAACTGGACGGTAAAAATGAAAGATGGCTCGATTGGATGTCATTGTGAGCATACGGTGCTGGTGACGGAAGATGGGGTAGAAGTTTTGACATTGCCGTAGGGCTCGTTCTCTGAGTGAGCTACTGTGTTAAAGATTGCGGTAATTCATATTACAGAGGCCTCCTACAGTACTAAACAGCGGACAGAGAAAGCATAGGCACGATAATTATTGCGAGAAGAATAAATATCGGTACTATCAAAATGTTGTTGATAAGCATTCAGATAGGTATGAAACATAGTAGAGGACCAAGAATATGATTACCCGTATTTAGTATGGTTCCATACCATAAATAAACTACTCTGCCACGGACAAAGGGTTTGATTGCGGTTAAGGATGGAATTCTGAGAAAACTTCAGCCTCTTTTTGTTGTAAAATTGAAAATGTTACGCTATAATGAGCTTATGGATGAAATTTCGCGTTATGCTGTGGGGGTGGATGTTGGTACGTCTAGCGTGCGTGCTGTAGTGGCGAGCGTGAATCGAGAGGGGGTCTTGAACGTAATTGGTTATGGCGAAGCTCCGAATTCTGGTATGCGCAAGGGTGTGGTAGCGAATTTGACTGGTCCGGCGCAAGCGATTGATCGGGCGTTGGCGGAAGTTGAACAGATGAGTGGCTATGAGGTGAATTCGGCGAGTCTTTCGATAAATGGGGCACAGATTGTATCAACGCGGACAGAGGGGATGATTGCGGTGGGGGCGAACGAACATGAGATTACTGGTGCAGATTTAACGCGAGTGGAGAATGTGGCCTTACAGGGGCGGATTCCGGCAAATCAGGAGATTTTACAAGTGGTGCCGTTGCAGTATGTGTTAGATGGGCAGCATGGGATTAAGGATCCGTTAGGAATGTTAGGCTCACGGTTGGAAATGCAAGCGAATGTAGTGTCAACTTTGTCGCCGAGCTATGTGAATTTAGTAAATGCAGTGGAGGGAATGAAGATTCCGCTCAAGGCTGAAAGAGTAGTACCGAGCGTAGTGGCGTCGGCACGGGCGGTTTTGACAGAGCGTCAGCGCGAAAATGGTGTAGCGGTGATTGATATTGGCGCGGCGACGACTGGAGTGGCGGTATATGAGGAAAATGATTTGCAATATATTGGGGTGGTGCCGATTGGTTCGAATAACATTACAAATGATCTTGCGGTGATGCTAGCAGTGGATACAGAGGTGGCAGAAGAGCTGAAACGGCGGTTTGCAACGGGGAATTTTGGGGCGAACGAGAATTCAGTAGTGATTCGTTGGCGGGGAAAAGATTTGCATTTTGAGCGTTATCAAATTGATGATGTAGTACGGGCGCGATTAGAGGAAATTATGGAGCATGTGCGTAAGGAATTACGCCGGGCGAAATATGAACAAAAGTTGCCGGAAGGTGTAGTTTTGACGGGTGGTGGGGCAAGGATGAAAGAGATTGATAAATTTGTGCGTGAAACATTGCTAATGTCGGTAAAAATTGGCTCGCCGGTTGGATTGAGTGGCGTGGCGGATGCGATTGAGAAGCCCGAATTTGCGGCGGCGGTGGGACTGATGCTACTTTCGGCGGATGGTGGGCCGACTGTGAGTCAAAAAGTACAGCGTAAAAAAAGCAAAAAGAAGGAAAAAGGTGTGAAGGGGGCTGGGGGATGGGTGAAGAAGATTTTTGGGAAGTTTTAGGTTTAAATTTGTTGAACCTGAACGAGAATGATAATTATCAATATAAATTATTTTTGTTGTGCCTGTCTTTTTACTCTTATTTAAATGACTATCGTCAGTGCTGTTTTACGTACATAAAAGTGGGAATGTGAGGAAGAGGGCAAAATATCGTGAAAGACAATTGACAAGTTGGTAAAATACGTAAAAAGTATTGACTTTTTTAATGAAGTGTGCTACAATGAAGAGATAAGCATAGAGCAATCGATGCTAGAGGTTTTTGCTGGCTCTTTAAAATCATTCTATTTTGTAACTTTGTAACCTATAACTTATTTCCAGATTGACAGGGGAGGAAAAGCATGAGAAGGGCAGTTTTAAAGAGGGATTTAATAAAAATCGAAAATGATGGGACCGTTCGTGGTGAATATTCACATAGTTCAGATAGGGCTATTTGTATTAAGCATATGTTTAAGGGGCGCGGATCGCAGATGCATACCACGAAAAAATACACGGAGTCGGAACTTGATAAGATCCTCAGAATGAGAAATACTGCTGAGAAATTTCCAGAGTATCGTGCGGATGATCGCATGGCGAATTATGATTACTTAGGGGTAAAACGATTCTATGATAAAGATGGCGTAGATGAAGATGGATTTTATGCAGATGGTGAGAGTGCTACCCCAGGGGAATTTAATCGAGATGGCTGGAAAGAGGTGAGTTTTACCATCAAGGGTATAACGCGGTGCAGACTCGAAGACCGCGAAGGATACGGAGATGACGGTTATGATCGAGAGGGGTATGACCGGAGTGGATTTAACCATTTGGGCGTGAATCGGTCGGGGTTCAATCGAGAAGGGATTTATATCGGGACCGGGAAGGAGTATGATAAAGAGAGCTTCAATGCCTATGATCTGGACGCGGAGGGTCGAAATCGAGAGGGGCGAATTGACCCGGATGTTGCTCTGGCGTTGGAACTCCTGAATAATAAACGGTTGTCTTATCAGGAGTTGGCCGAAAGAAAGGAGATGAGCGTAGCGAAATTAAAGCGTCTTCTGGACAAGGCAAAGCTAAAAATGCCGAGTATGGCTGAACCTTTGATGATTCGGAATCGGCATCACGTTTCACAGCAGTTTTACGTTGTAAAACAGGACGTAGAAAAGCTGGTGAGCGGAGAAATAGACTTTGATGTTTTTTGGGTAAAGCATCCTAAATTGAGCTTTCTTGACTTGGAAGAAATGTTGCCGTCGGAGATCTTCGCGGATTATCTGCTGAGAATTGCTGAGACAGAGAAGGAAGGAGATGATATGTTACATTTTTTGGCTATGGCAACAAAAACGAACCGGGTCGAAGATCTGATGAATAATGTACAGAAAATTGTGCACTGTGTGAAGAGAAGGGAGGTTGAAACAGGGGATGCGAAACTGCAGGAGATGAATAAGGAAATCATTAAAATCTATGCAGAATTACAGAAGTTAAACCGGATGCGTCGAAGTGACGATCTCGGTTTAAAAAGTCTACGATCAGGAACGACCAGAATTGGACGAGGAGGTGAGATATTTACCGTAACTGCAGAGATGGTAGATGAAGCGATCCGGCGAATTAAAGAGCGGAGTGGTCTCGTCATCTATCGGACGGTACGGGCAGAGATCTTCAAAATGCGCGAGGAGGAAAGAGAGGTGAATAGAACAGTAGAGTGATATAAACTATGAAAATCCTGAGCTGAAAGGCGCAGGATTTTTTGCTATTGTGAAAGCGGAAGGGTGTGCTATAATAAAGGAAGATAAAGTGAGGAAAAATAATGCCAGAGATTAAGCCAGCAGAGGTAGAGAGTTCAGCGAGTATTAAAGTTGTCGGTGTTGGTGGTGCGGGTAATTCGGCGATTGAACGGATGAAAGAAGTCGGGCTATCTGGGGTGGAGTTTGTGGCAATTAATACTGATGCACAAGCTCTACATCATTCTTCTTCGGATATTAAAGTGCCAATTGGGCGTGGTTTAGGTGCTGGTGGTGACCCGGAAAAGGGTCGTGATGCGGCTGAGGATGCGCGTGAGGCGATTGGTAAGTCGTTGGAGGGGGCGGATATGGTGTTTATTACGTTGGGAGCCGGTGGTGGTACTGGTTCTGGGGCGGGGCCAATTGTGGCAGAAGAAGCACGGAATCGTGATATTTTGACGGTCGGTGTGGCGACGAAACCGTTTACTTTTGAAGGGGCGAAGCGTCGGGAAAATGCAGAGCGGGCGATTGATAATTTGTCGCGACAAGTGGATGCCTTGATTACGATTCCGAATGATCGACTTTTGCAAACGATTGACCCACGGACGCCGCTACTGGAGACATTTAAGATTGCAGATGATGTGTTACGCCAAGGTGTACAAGGAATTTCTGAATTGATTACGGAGCATGCGCTGATTAATTTAGACTTTGCTGACGTGAAGGCGGTAATGAAGAATGCTGGGTCAGCTTTGATGGGGATTGGTCGGGCGAGTGGAGAAAATCGAGCTGTACTAGCAGCGCAACAAGCAATTGAGTCTCCATTGATTGAAGTGAAGATTGATGGGGCGCGCGGCGTATTGTTCTCAATTGCTGGTGGTTACGGTATGGCAATGAGTGAAATTCAGGAAGCGGCTGAGGTGATTACGGGTGCGGTGGCACCGGATGCAAATATTATCTTTGGAGCCTCAATTCGGCCTGAGTTAGATGACGAAATTGTGGTAACGGTAGTGGCGACGGGTTTTGATTCGGAATATTATCGTAAGTTAGACTTAAATCAGCCAGTTAGTTCATATATGAGTGAGCCGATGCCAGTGCCGGCGATATCGGTGGAGCCGGTGGTAGAACCTGCTAATGAGGTTAGTAGCTATGGTAGTCAGAGTTATGGGGGGTATGCTGGTAATAGCGTTTCTAGTGAGAGTAGTGCGGGGATGAGTAATGGTGCTATAGCAATGGGTAGTGGCGATGTTGGAGCGGCGACTAATACGGCTGGAGACGATTTTACGGCAGGAAATCGGGCAAATATGTGGGATTCGATTCGATCGGAGTCCGAGGATGATTTAGATGTGCCGCCATCATTGCGCGAGCGTTTGCGCGGTAAAGGCCGGGAGTAAAATAATATGAGTGGGGCTTCGAGGATTGGTGATAGTAAAGTTCTCGAGAGTCGAGAGACTGAGGACGGCACGTCGATTAGACGCCGTCGTTTGGGGGCGGATGGTCGACGTTTTACGACTTATGAACGGATAGAGTTGCCACAGATGATTGTTAGTAAGCGTAGCGGTAATCGGGAAGTGTTTGATCGAGACAAGCTGATGATTTCAGTGAAGCGGAGCGTGGGAAAGTTTTTGGGTTCTGAGCTTGAGGTGGAAGAAGTGGTGAATGAGGTGGAGCGAATTTTGCGGCAGGATGGGCGAGAAGAAGTGACTTCGCAAGAGGTAGGGGATGCAGTGTTGGATGTTTTGGCGAAGATTAATGAAGTAGCGTATGTGCGATTTGCGAGTGTGTTTTTGCGTTTTGAGACGCTAGGGGATTTTGAACGAATTTTGCGAGAAAGGAGAGAAAAATAAATGCGAGTGGTTTGTGTTTGGCGGCGCGAAAGCGAGTACGGGCGGGCGCTGGAAGAGTGGATTATGGAATTCGAGCGACGAACAGGACGCGAAGTAGAAAGCTTGGAGCCGGATGAGGCGGAAGGCGAGCAGTTTTGCCGGACTTATGATGTAGTAGAATATCCGACGATAATGGTTTTGAGCAATGGCGGGGAAGTATTAGCGAATTGGCGAGGACAACAGCTGCCATTGTTTGATGAAGTGAGTTATTGGGCAACGAGGTAAGTCGGCTATAAAAAATAACAAGAAAAAGTCCTAGTGAACTAGGACTTTTAAGACGAGAGAAATTGGAATGACAATCAAGCTTATACTTGATACTTATATTTAGATATAAGTATAGTGCGTTAAACGGGGATTACGGGGAAGGCGCCGACTTGATTAGTTTCAGGATTTAGTATATAGGCAATATATGCTGAGTGGGATGAATGTCGTTTTGCGTAGTGGGTAATTGTAATAAGCCCACCTGGAATAAAGAGATGTTCTTCGTCTTCCGTGCTGCGTCGTGATTCAAATTCCGAAAGTGTATTATGTTCGTGGCTCTGCCAATCTGATTGACAAATCCGTCCAATGACAGTAATTTCACTTTTGTCATCTGAGCAAAGAAAGCGCCAAGCGCGAATTCTAAGATGTATAATGAAATCATTTTGCTGTCCGTAATATTCGCCAGAACGATGATAATAATGTTTACCAAAAGTATACTCTAAGTCCAGGCGTTCTGGAAGGGTTTTACGCTTAAACATTTTGATGAAATCGTCATATGCTGGTTTATTGTAGGCTTCATAGGCAATTTGGAATTCGGGACTTCGGCAGCTAATAAAATTGCCAAAGTGCTCGTTGGGCAGACTATAATGCAATTTTTTATGCAAATCACCAAGGTTCCAGGTTGCGTTAATGACGCAGGTTTTACGTCGATCTTTTGGGCAATAGATAAAACTAATTTGATC
>CAOZKB010000049.1 GCA_948571325.1 uncultured Candidatus Saccharibacteria bacterium
AGGAGGTAATAACCATGGAGTTCAAGGCAATGGCAGAGGCCATGAGTGACAAAGAAGTGGCGTTAATCTTACGTTTAGTAGAACCGTTTAGCAGAGTAGAAAAGATTATCAGAAATTATGAAAGTAATTCTCTCAACGTGCATTACTCTTTGCTGCACGATAAGCATGAGAAAGTTCATCAAATAAACTTTCTTCCAGACGATGTTTACTTAATACCGGATGATGCTTCACTTGATGAAGAAAGGATGGAAGAAGGTGAAGTACTCTATAAGTACCGACAGTTTATGATTGCTAAAGGCTATAGTGAGATGTGGTTGAATAATCCGTATGTTGAATTATAATTCGCACCGCACTGATGCAAGATTGGTGCATAGGATTAAAACATGCAATCATTAGCAAAACATAATGCGCCATGGTTTTGCACTATTATGTAAAACCATGGTGCAAAGAGTATATGCGTGTATCAACAGTGACATCTATACACATTTTTATACCACAGGACTTCGGTCGTGAGAGCTTCGGCAGAGCCTCAGCGCTACGCCGTGAGTTTCATTGTTTGGACTGGTTTTTGTTGTGGAGTTAATTATCTACCGAGGAGCTCAAAATTCGAGAAAATGAGTGAAGCTTTAAATATATCATCTGGATTGTTTATAATACTATTAATAATTATCATGGTTTTTGTGCCGATTGTGCTTTCTTTGTGCTTTAAAGAAGATGGCAAATCGAAGGATTCTTCGATTAAACCAGCTTATCGATATCGTGCGAAACATCATATCATGACTAAGCGTGAGGAGAGGTTTTTTGAAGTCTTGTGTCAAATTTTTGAAAATAAATGCTATATTGTGCCACAAGTCCATCTGTCGGCGCTGCTGGAGCATAGGATCAAAGGGCAAAATTGGCAAGGGGCCTTCCGACATATTAATGGTAAGTCGGTAGATTATATACTGCTAAGACACAGAGATTTGAGCGTATTATGCGCGGTCGAGTTGGATGATGTAACGCATGAAACGACAGAGAGAATAAGTCGGGACAATGAAGTGGAGAGAATTTTTAGAGAAGTCAGCATACCCCTGGTGCGATTACGGACGCCAGAGCGGATGTCTAAGCAGGAAATCGTGGATCACTTCGTAAAAGTTATTAACGACGAAATGAGATAGATTTTTGCTAAAAAGTGAAGTTTAGAGGTTGTAAAGTTTTGCCAATTTGCTATGTAATACGAAACTAGAACAGCCCGGGCATCCTTAACGCAATAGGAGTATGAGGGTATCGCTACGAATTTGGCGCATCAAGTTAAGTGCTGAAATCAAAATTGACTTCAGCAAGAAACGCTAGGTCGATCGAATTCTAATACTACAATCCTAACACTCTTTAGTAGTGAGGTTAATGATGATTAATTCTATTGTCATGCTTGGGCTGTTCGAAAAAAGATTTTGTCAAACTTAAAAACTCACTCTTCCCTTTTGGCGGTGGATATGATAAAATTGGAATATTGATGGAGCTTACTCCGGAATGTTTATAGTGTTGGTTCTGTAGCTCAGTTGGTAGAGCAGAGGCCTGAAGAGCCTTGTGTCACTGGTTCAAGTCCAGTCGGAACCACCATTTTTTATTGGCGTTGTCAAGCATGTGTCACTGGAACCTCCTGGCGTCGGCGCTGCGCTACAAGTCCAGTCGGAACCACCATTTTTTATTGATTTTGTCAACTGAATGCTTTTTTGAAAAGTTTTTTATTTAAGGTGAAATACCTGCTATAATGGAGAAAAGCGGAGAAGAGGTATGGTATAGTTTCCTGGCGAAAATAACGCAGACGACGGAAAATGATGAATAAATGGAGGTAGTTGCGATGGCAACACAGCAAGATCAAGTGTTTGAGCTAATTAAACAAGAACAGAAACGCCAAAGTGAGGGGCTAGAGTTGATTCCGAGTGAAAATTATGTCTCGGAGAATGTTTTGAAGGCGATGGGGTCAGTTTTGACTAATAAATATAGTGAGGGGTACCCAGGCAAGCGATACTATGGCGGCAACGAAAATGTTGACAAAATTGAGAATTTGGCGATTGAGCGAGCGAAAAAATTATTCCACGCCGACCACGCCAATGTACAGCCACACTCAGGGGCGAATGCAAATGAAGCGGTATATTTCGCCTGGTGCAAGCCGGGCGATACGATTTTGGCAATGTCATTGCCGGCGGGCGGCCACTTGACGCATGGCTCGCCGGTGACACGCAGTGCGAAAATTTATAATTTCGTTGGTTATGGCGTAACAGAGGATGGTGATATTGATTATGATGACTTGGAGAAATTGGCACTAGAGCATAAGCCAAAACTGATTCTGGTGGGATATTCGGCATTTATGAAGGTGCCGGATTTTGACCGCGTGAAGGCCGTGGCGGACAAATTGACCGCTGAGACTGGCGAAGAAGTTTTGCTGATGGCGGATATGGCACACGTGGCAGGCTTGATTGCCGGCGGCGTGCATCCGAATCCGCTGGAACATGGTTTCCAGGTGATGACTTCGACCACGCATAAAACATTGCGCGGGCCGCGTGGTGGGATTATTGTATCGATGGGTAAGGTGGGGAATCCGCTGAAAAAATGCGAGCGGACGCTGGAAAATATCCCAACTTTGATTGACCGGGCAGTGTTCCCTGGCACGCAAGGCGGGCCATTAGAACACGTGATTGCAGCAAAAGCAGTGGCGTTTGAGGAAGATTTGCAACCAGAATTTCATTCATATGCGGCGCAGATTGTCAAAAATGCAAAGGTATTGGCGGAAGAACTACAAACGTTAGGATTTAAATTGCAGGGTAACGGTACAGAAAACCATTTACTATTGGTGGACATTAAGGATAGTTTTGGCATTGACGGGAAGTTCTATGAGACAGCACTGGATAAAGTTGGCTTGACACTGAATGCTAATGCTTTGCCGACGGATAAAGGTGGGGCTTTCCGACCATCTGGTGTGCGTTTGGGGACTCCCGCAATGACGACGCGCGGTTTGGGCGAAGAGGAAATGAAAACTTTAGCGAAGTGGATGAAGCGGGTGGCGGAGGCCTGTGCGGAGGCTGGTGACGAAGCAGGATTAGAGACAAAGAATGAAGAATTGGGGCAAATTCGAGAAGAGGTACGAGCATTAGCATTAAGGTTCCCTATTCCGGGGATTCCAGCGGACGCAAGATAAGATAGAGCAGTGAAAATTGTGCAGTGGATAAGAAATTAATTACATAAGAAAACTAGTTAAAGTTAAAGTTAAGGATTAAGGCAGATAAAGATGGCAGAGAATGCAGTAAAGACGGGTGGCAGAAGTACGACGAGAGCGACAAAAAGTCGGAGGAAGATGGTGCCGGCAGCGGCGGAGGAGAAGCTCAAGGCCGAGAAAGTGGAGGAAACGGGTTTCGTAGCGAAGAGCTCGGAACTGATAGAGCTGCTGCCGGCACCGGAAGACTTGGCAAAATACGAGAAAGTAGTACCGGGCGGGGCGGAACGTATTATTGAATTAGCCGAGCGGCAAGCGCGCCACGCCCGACGAGTGGAGTCGGAGGAGTTGGCCGCGGCCGTCCGGACGACGAGAATTCGTCAGATAATGATTTTCGTCCTGGCGGCCGCGGCCGGGATGCTGGGTGGAGCATTACTATTAGACGGAAGCGAATTGGCAGGTTTGATTATTATTTTGGTGGATGTAGTAGCACTAGTAGGAGTGACGATTTATGGCAAAAGCGGAGGGGAGTAAAGGTTCTGCAGCAAGCAGCGATAAATGGATTAAAAAACAAGACCAGAATGAAAGTAAGCATGGTTGAATCATTAATGAGAAATATTATTAAGCAAAGGAGTAAAAATGAAGAACGATAAACAATTAGCCGTTTTAATAACTAATCATAATTATTTTGTACGAACGGTCATTACAGAGGTAGTAAAACTAATTTTGACAGGGATTTTGATTTGGATTGCGTTGATGATTGGTGCAGTTTACGTGGAGCTTTCGTCAGAAACGAGTACGCTTTATAGTACGGGGACGGATACCGTGGCGATGTTTTGTGCATTTATCATGATCGTGCTTGTGGTAGGTTATATTGCGTTTTTGATCGTGAGCGTAACGAAGATCTTGAAGCTTCATAAAACCGTGACAAAAGTTGAAAATAAGGTTTTGGGCGACGAGGTCACCTCTGTAAAAGATTAGGTGACTAGAAAAACGAGACACGCTTGCGCGGGGCTCTGGGAGCCTTTGTGCTTTCATTGTAGCACAGGTTGCTGTTTTTGTCAAGATGTGATAGGATAAGAGTGTTGGGGTAGTAGCTCATCTGGTAGAGCGCAGCATTCGCATTGCTGAGGTGGGGAGTTCGAGTCTCCCCTACTCCACCACGAATTTGAAATTATTGTAAGTATCTTTTGTAGTATGTTGCAAAAGATACTTTTATGTTTTGGAACAGTTTCTTTTAGTATACAGTGATTAATGATTAATAAAAAATAGGACCATCAGTTCGACGGTCCTATTCATGTCTCAGGACTCTAGGTTCAGCGCTTGGCCCTTCACCATAACGGCGTCGTGAGCCGCCTGATAGTTTGGATATACGACAAATTCCATGCCAAACTCTTCGGCCACTTTCCTACAAGCATAATTGGCAGATTTCGTGTCGGACGAGGCTCTGACTAAGGCGAAAAAACCTTGATGTTCGGAACGATATTCCGCTAAATACTGTTCATAGCTACCCCGATTTTTTCTTCGTCAAGTTCCTGGCCCGGCAGATCAAGCAAGAAATGGAAGACTGTAGGGTACGCCGGCTAATGCGAGAACATTCGCGTACTTATCGGAAACTACTAGCAGGAACGGGTAAATTACGGAATTTATCAGCCGTACTGAACCTAATCGATAAGCAGCGCAGCTACGAGATGCAGGATGAGACGTTATTCTTCATTAAAGATAAAAATACCGGGAAACGTACAGCTTATTATTATAGTGAAGTTAATGTCTTAAGGCTAGAACGCAGAGCTAAAAAGCTCAAGCGTGGAACTACGCCGACAATGGTGCTTGACGCTTAAACATATCGGTTGGGAAGACTCCATTTGAGAGCTCCGAGATTTTGGAAGGGAGGTTGTAGATGAATCCCCCGGCAACTGGGGGATTTTTGTGTTATAATTACATCATGAGTAAATTAGAAGATATTGTAAGTTTGTGTAAGCGACGGGGGTTTATTTTTCCAGGATCGGATGTGTATGGCGGAATGGCAGGAACTTGGGATTTTGGACCACTCGGCGTGAGTTTGAAACGTAAAATTATGCAGGAATGGTGGAGCTTTTGGGTGGATCAGCGTGACAATATGTATGGGGTGGACGCGGCGATTATTATGAATCCAAAAACTTGGGAAGCGTCTGGACACGTGGCGACGTTTAATGATCCGCTAGTGGAATGCAAGGAATGTCGTGGACGGTTCCGGGCGGATAAGCTGGTGGATGGTTACGGTGAAGGAATTACAGATGAGGAGTTTTTGGCGGCGGGAGCAAAATGCCCGACTTGCGGCAAGCAGAACTGGAGTGAGATTCGCAAGTTCAATATGATGTTTCAAACGCATATTGGTCCAGTGAGTGACGATGAGCATATCGCGTACTTGAGGCCGGAAACGGCACAGGGGATTTTTACGAATTTTAAGAACGTGGTTGATACGATTTACCCGAATTTGCCGTTTGGAATTGCTCAGCAAGGGAAGGCATTTCGAAATGAAATTTCGCCACGGGATTTTATCCTGCGTGACCGCGAATGCAGCCAGATGGAGATTGAATATTTTGTAAAACCAGATACTTGGGAGGCGGAATTTGAGAAATTGCGCGCGGAACAACACGAGTTTTTGGAGCAAGTGATAGGCTTGCCAAAGGAAATGATTCATGAATACGATGTACCAGCAGAAGACCGGGCACATTATTCGAAGCGAACGATCGATTTTATGTTTGACTATCCAAACGGCGAGGAAGAACTGATGGGATTGGCGTACCGAACAGATTTTGATTTGAGTAATATTCAAGAAAACTCTGGCAAGTCGATGGAATACCGAGATAAAAATACTGGCGAGAGTTTCGTTCCGCACGTGATCGAACCGTCGATCGGGGTAGAAAGGTTGATTTTGGCAGTGCTGAGTGCAGCGTACCACGAGGAAGAGCTTGAGGGTGGCGATAAGCGAACCGTTTTGAAGCTGCCGGAGAATTTGGCACCGTATAAGTATTGCGTAAGTCCGCTATTGAAGAACAAACCAGAGTTGGTGGCGAAAGCGAAAGAGGTATTTGAGATTTTGAAACAAAAATATACTTTTGTGACATGGGATGATTCGGGGAATATTGGTAAACGTTATCGTAAGCAGGACGAAATTGGTACGCCAAAATGCGTAGTGGTGGATTTTGAAAGCCTAGAAAACGATGACGTCACCGTGCGCGACCGCGACACTACGGAACAGGTGCGGGTGAAGGTGAGGGAGATATAAGGGATCCCAGAAACCCCTTGTGGGATTAGGAGCCGTAAGCCCTAGGATGTTGTAGATATCTTGGGGCTTTGAGATATGGTCTAGCGAGCGAGGCAGCGAATAGCTTGGCCGTACGCTCGATAGCCTTCGTTTGCTGAATACACCTCAGATTCATTCAAAAATAAGCGATCAGCACCCGCAGTATCTCTATGACGAGTGCTACTACTCCAATAAAATCCATAGGCATTTGTTCGCCAAAGTTGTTTTTTAAATGACTCAACTACACCGCCGCGTACAAAATAAGTCGGTGACAAGACAATCTTCTCTGGGTATTTATCGAACTGATATGTAATAGCTAAACGATAGAAGCTATTACTCAAATTAAACGGAACTTTATCTGCACTAACATTCGCACTCGGCAACTGCCAGCCTTTTGGGCAAATTGAATCATCTGCATTTAATAGTGTTTGGCCGTTTACTGTACTTTCACTTACATTGGATTGTGCCGTCGCCACACTCCACTGATAATAGTTCCCAACCAGATAATGCGCGTCATAGACATTATCCTTAATGCTTACTCCAGTTTCCAGCAAGGCATTCTGCCAATCAGCCTCGTTAACCCTTATTAAATCAACGCAAACATCCATCGCATCACCCGTATTAATATCTGGACAAGATGTAGCTGATAGGGGATTTTTTATAACCCACTCCCCCAAATCCCAAGAATAAGTACTATTAGCATTAGTAGCATCAGTAGGAATAGTTAATGTATCAGAAACAATAGTACTATTCGTTGGTGTCCAACTACTCTTACTATTTAGATCCGTATCACTACTAGTTAATGCTTTACTGGAGTTTAAGTCTAGTGCCAAATTCTGCGTCATCCAACAATTCCCATCCGCAAGCTTAGCTACCCAGTATT
>CAOZKB010000050.1 GCA_948571325.1 uncultured Candidatus Saccharibacteria bacterium
CAAGCTTAGCTACCCAGTATTCTTTACCATCACGGGAGTCAATGAGTTGTTTGGTATCATTTTCCTTAGATTCACTACAAACTTTACTAGTCATATCCTGCATATAGGTTAAGGTCATGAGACCACTGATGGTGGCGGGATTTGCGATGGCGGAGATGCGGAGAGTATTAGCATATGTGCCGGCGGGGATGGAGGTATCGAGATTGGTGGCAAGGGTGAAATAATAATTATCCTGCGCGGAAGAATGATCGGTGGAGATGAGAGGGGTGGAAGTATCGGGGAAACCAGAAAAGGCGGTATCGTCGCTAAGGGGATGAGGAGAGAGTGTAAAACCCCAAGTATTAGCAGAAAAATTGCGGAGGGTGGTGGGGGAGGTAAGCGCGGGGATATGGTAATTAGACTTGGTGGGGTCGACGTTAGTGAGGTTGGTGGTAGGGTCTAGAGTTTCGAGGTAGATTTTGTATCCGGTATCGTTGTTAGTAGCGACGGTGAGGTTGCTAGTGGCGGTATTGGTAGCGCCGGTGGAATTTGGCGTAATATTAAGGATAAGCTCTTGATCGAGGGCGAGAGAAATTGATGAGGTAGTGGATTGGGGTTGTGGCTCGTCGGCATAAGTGTTGGATGGATTGATTGGAAAGACGAAAACAAGTATGAGTAGAATGAGGAGAGCGAGGCAGGAATGAGTAACATGGCGTAAAAGGTTGAGCAGAGTGGGTTTAAGAATTGTTTGATGCATTTTTACCTCCGTTGGATTAGTGATGATTATTGCGGTGGAATATGCTGTTTTTTGGTTGGCAAAACAAAAAGCGACACCGCAAGGTGTCTAATCCATTCATAACCGCTATTACACAGTGATTACTTATGCGATGTCGCTTAAGCGTCCGTGTAATAGCAGAATAGGTTTTTGATATTTATATACCAAAAACTGCAGTTATATTGGATTAGACATCTTTATTATATCACAAACGGTTTGAGTGGGAAATTATTGCTTCTTCTCCTCTTTACTTTGTGCGTAGTGGATATATAAATATGATGTTGAGCACGAACTTGTACAGTATGTACAAGTTCAATTATATTTTTCCTCTGTATAATTCAACAAATCCTTTGTGAATCGAGTACGACATTAACGAATGGGGAAAGCATATGAACGCTTACCGGAATCTTGAGGTGTAACTTCTAGTGTAGCAAAAGATGACATAAGCATCATGTCGTCACTGTCTAGAACTGAGTTGGATGCTAAGTAACCATATTGTCCGTTGAAGCGGATGAATCCGTAGCTGAGCTGAACTAATCCACTACGCACAAAGTAGAGGGGAGGGGAAGTAATATTAATAATAGTTAATCTAATATTCATCGCGCTTCTCTTTATCCTCAGTGCTTCCTTGAAAATAAAAATGAGCGAGTGAACTCGCTATTTTTATTTTCTGGCGGAAGCGAGAGGATTCGAACCTCCGAGACATTTCTGCCCACACGATTTCGAGTCGTGCGCCTTCAACCACTCGGCCACGCTTCCATGTGTTATTATAGCATACTTTTGGGATACTTGGGGTAGTTTGAGAGGGGGTACTGGGTCGTGAGATGTTGATGGCTGAGTAAAGTTGATTTTTCGTAGGATTAAGCGTGGATGACTTGCGTGGTGTAGTCGCGGATGAGTGGGATTTGGCTGAGATATCGTTTCCACATACATTGATAAGCACCGCGGATATCACGTGGGTCGCCGTAACCGTCGGACCATTTAGCATAATCATAAAGTGGGGTGCCGAGGTCGCCGATCTTGGTCCATTCGCTGCGAAGACCAACTGATGTGAGTGGGGAGATGACTTCGACAGCGCCAATCCAAGTGCGTTTTTTGCTATCAGTGTACATGAGCCAATTATATTGGCCGTCGTATGAGGTGAAGCCTTGAGCGTGAATGTCGTCAGAGAACATAGAGCTGGTGGTGAAGTCGGCGATTTTTTGCTGGAAATTGGGGGCGATTTGAGCATTAACAGAAAGGGTGTAAGGAGCAATTTTGTGGCTGGCGGATTGGCGGAAATGCCCGTATTGTTCACGAGAAACTTCTTGATAATAGGCGCTAGACATTTGATTAGCGAGGAGGTTCTTGGCGTAGAGTTGTTTGGATGGATAGCTCTTAGTCATACCAACGAAGTAAAAGTCGGGGTCTTTAACAGTGAGATTTTTGGTGTCGAGATGGATTTCTGGAGTGAGACTGGAGAGGGCGGCTTGGAGTCGAATTGGAAGAGTGATGGAAGCTTCGCCGTAGCCTTGACCACACCAGTTGAGTCGACTATCTTGCTGTGGAGCACGGACGTAATCGGGCAGATAACGCCAGACGCCGAGCAGGCGATCGCGGTAGTAGGAACAGACATTAACGGAAGTATTGTTGACGAGATAGGCAATGATAGCGATGCGATTATCGGAGACGTGGAAAGGTTTGGATAGGCCGATTTTGTGGCTTTCGAGCGTGGTTTCGTAAGCGGGGGCGAGTCCGGCTTCTTGGAGATAATTGACGCTGAGATGATACTCGCGGCCGTTTTGATGCCAGGCGTCACCGCTAATATTGGCACGTGCTAAGAGGGAATCAGCTTCGACAGATTGTAATGGCCGGACAAGATTAGCGCTGACGGGAGCGGATGATGGGGCGGGCGCTGAGGATTTTGGTACATTTTGGGCGCTTGGTGTGGAAGTTGGTTTTTGTGTAGCGATAGCCGACATCCGAGGGGCGGGTTTGAGCTTGGCGGGGGTTTTTGAAATTCATGATAGTATTCTAGGCGTTTGCCGTAAAGGGTAGATTGTAGTTCTTGGAGGGAAGTTTGGTATGCAGTGTAAGCAGAAGGATTAACTCGGTTCTGGAGGCGTGAGAGGAATTTCTGTTCAAAGACGGCGAAGCCAACTGGAGTGCGATAGGGGGAATTGGAAGGTTTAAGGAGATTAGTGAGAGCTTGGGGTGTGAGGGTTTGATTGAGTGGTTGACCGATGAGAAGGGTGAGGATTTGTTTTTGGCGAGGGTCTTGATTAATTTTGGTAAACATTTGCTCGACGCCGATTTTGGCGGAGTGAATAGGGTCGATGATTTTTTCCAGACAAGTTTCGAGGTCGATATTGGTAATTTGACCTTGGGCGATGTGATCGAGAACTTTTTGGCGCATAGATTCGGTGATTTTGGCGTCAGAAGCGGCAAGGGTTTGGTCGCGAAGTTTTTCGGCGGTGAGGGATTGTTCGTGTTGGCGCTCTTTGGGGGTTAGTTCGGTAGCGTTGGGTAGGTTAATTTCGTCTGGGATAATGCTGAAGTACTTGATAAGTTTACGCTGTTGGCGGGAGGAGAGGTTGTCTGGGTTTAAGTCAGGTGAATCGAGGAAGAAATTTGGAGTGTAGCCAGAGTCGTAATTTTGCTGTTCTTCTTTGATGGCTTGGCTAAAAAACTCGTCGACGCTTTTTTGGAGTTCGGCGTCGAGTTTTGGCCCCTTTTTAGAGTTTTTCTTAAGATTTTTTTTGGAATCTTTTTGGACATCCTTTTTGGCATCTGAAAAACTGGACTTATCTGACTTTAACCTCTCTAACATAATCTTTATTGTAGCAGAGCGGGGAGGGGTTGTCTAGTACTGTAGGGGGAGGGATGATATAAAATGCTTGAATTAAGAAAATGTATGATGAGATAAGATTGTGCATTCGACAGGAAGGTCAATCCACGCCTTGGTCGTTATGCAACCGGGCGGATAACGAACCTGACCTGCGGTCTACTTTCAGAATAATCTGGTTGGCGGACAAAGAAAATACTCATCTGGAGGATGAGTATTTTCTTTGGTACACCCGACAGGATTCGAACCTACGACCTTTGGCTCCGCAAGCCAACGCTCTATCCAGCTGAGCTACGGGTGCAAGTGTGGATATTCCCGCGACGAATCGCATTCCTATCCACCTGACAATGAAAATGAGCATTGCGATAATCGCAACATTTATATTGTACCACATTTTTCTGGAGATTAGAAGAATTTTTTGGGATTTTGTGAAAAAATGTTGGTAAAATTGACGAAATACTAATTTTTGCGTTATAGTGGAATTTTTTGGGGTGTAGTTTGGGGGAATTTTTTATTCTGGATGAAAAGATATGATATAATGGAGTCATTATGGAAGGTAATACGAAGAAATTGGCAGCGCCTCAGCGTAAACATAATCGTTTGGAACGGGCAAAGGTAAAGCTTCTGGCGTCATATTATGGACACCCGGCGCGAGATTTGAAGTTAATTTGTATTACTGGATCAACAGGGAAGTCGACGGTGGCGCATTTTGTACACGAGATTTTACGGACGGCGAGTCAGCCGGTAGCGATTTTAGCCTCGGACCATCCGATTAAGGCGACGGTTTTGCATAAGTTTTTGAATGATTCGTGGAAGGCGAAGGCGACTTATGTGATTATTACGGCGCCAGCAGCGTCTTTGGAGTCGGATACTTTTTATGGTTTGCCGGTTTATGCGGCGGCGTTGACGGATTTTGTGCCGTCTGGTTTGAATGATGCGGACTTGAATTCGTATTTGAATGCAAAATCAAACTTATTTAAGATGAATCCGGAGGTAGTAGTGTTGAATCGGGATGATTCGCATTATGCGGATTTTGCGAATTTCCGGGGGAGAAATGAGACTTTGACCTACGGTACATCGTCGGATTCGGATATTAGGATTGACCATTCAAAATTATATCGTAAGGGCACTGAGGTGAATTTGGCGTTTGGAACGCGAGTTTTTACGGTGGCGAGTTTCTTGACGGGTGAGCCAGTGGTATCTTATATGGCGTGTGCGGCGGCAATTGCGACTTCGCTGAATATTGCGCCGGCGGTGATTGCAGAGGGGATTGCGAACTACGTGCCAAAAGAGGGGTAAAGGGGAGAAGGTTTTATTTTGATTTTTTGGGGGATTTGAGTTGTGCTTTGAGGAGTTTTTTGGTGACTTTGATGTCTTCAAAATCGTGCGGGCCGTTGTTTCTGAGGATGGTTTTTTCGTGGCCTTTGCCGAGAATTAAAACGATGTCGCCAGGTTTGGCAAGTTCAAGGGCTTTTTTGATGGCTTGTTTGCGGTCGAGGATAACGAAAAGATCTTGATCGAGGATTTTGCCGGCCTCTTCGGCGCCTTTGACGAACATGCTGGCGATGGTTTGGGGGTCTTCGTCGCGAGAATCGTCCTCGGTGATGATGACGATGTCGCTGTTTTGGCCGAGAATTTTGCCACGAGGCTGGCGGGTGGAATGATCGCGTTTACCGGCGCCACCGTGAACAGAGATGATTTTAGATTTGTCGCTTTGCGGTTTGATACTGGCGAAGACTTTTTCGAGAGCGTCGGGAGCGTGAGCGTAATCGACGATAACTTCAAAATCTTGGCCGGCTTGGATACGGGTCATACGGCCTTCGACGGAGTTGAGACTGGCGATACCGTGGGAGATTTGGGCGTTAGTGAGGTCGATGAATTTGCCAACGCCGACGGCGGCGAGGGAATTATAGACATTGAATTTGCCGGGAATTTGGGTTTCAACGGGAAAAATTTTACCCTCTCCGTGAATATCAAGATTATTTCTCATATCACGACATGAATATTTTATTCCGGATGGATCTAGCTCTATATCTGTTGCTTGGAGATTACCATGCTTAATTCCGTAGGAAATTATATCACTGGATGAATAACTGATATTTTCTTTTATATCATATTTGAGATATTTTTTGGTAAAGGGGCGGGCGAAAAAGTTGGCGTTTTTGTCGTCGGCATTGATGACGGCACGCCCAGCTTTTTTGAAAAGCTTAAGCTTGGCTTTACGATAGTTTTCGAAAGTTTTGTGGTAGTCAAGGTGGTCGTGGGTGAGGTTGGTGAGAACGGCGATTTCGATGGGGATGCCGAGGGTGCGGAATTGCGACATGGCATGAGAAGTGACCTCGAGGACGAGGAATTCGGCACCGGCATCAGCGATGGCGCGCATACGGGCGTTGAGAATGCTGACGCGCTCGGTGGTCATGTGTTCGTACTGAGGGTGTAATTGATGACCATCGAGAATCAGCTCATTGGTTGATTGGTGTTTGGCTGAATTGGGCTGGGAGTCTGGTACGCCGCCCCAAGCAACGGTGGTGAGGAGGCCGGTTTTGTAGCCGGCATCGTTAAGCATTTGCCAAATCATAAAGCAGGTAGTGGTTTTGCCGTTGGTGCCGGTGACGCCGATGACGCGGAGATTCTTGGCGGGGCGGCCGTAGCGGAGGGTGCTGAAAATAGCTTGACCGAGGTGCCAAGGCAAGACGGCTTGATTGTAAAAAGGTAATTTCTCCACTTTGCTTTTGAGGCTCATAGAGATATTGTAGCATAAATGAAGCGGTGATTTGGGAAAATCCTGTGTTGGGATGATAATGACTTGAGGTTTTTGGTGCGGAAAGTTTTTGTGCTATAATTATAGTTGAACGATACAACATTAGAAATGCAAATCTTTTTGCTTTTGTAGCTTAATTATAGTTTCAATTACGTAAATAAAATGGGTGTCACAACCCTCAATGTTTGCGTGATTGAAACTCATGGTTTGCATTGTTGTATCGTTCAATGTTGTGGCACCCATTTTTGTATGTGGCCACACCCAAGAACAAAACCTTAATCCTCGGAGGGCACGTACCAATGATACATAAAGCAAACCTTAAACTTCACGATCTTGACAGAATAGTAGGTAGTATAAGTCTTACTTTATTAATCATCCTCCTTTTAGTCTTATTATCCCCCACGGTAACCAACAATACGAGCGCTCTCAACCCTCCTGCTTGGACATCATATCCTGCTAGTATTGCTATTGCACTGGATGAGGTGGTAGAGCTTAACGTTACACCCACAGCTAGTGGCAGTACTGGTGCGGCTAGTAGTAAGGTGAAGGTAAAAACTACGGATGCTAGTAGTTATGCTATCTATCTCAATACGTTAAGCACCAGTACTGCCATGCAGAATGTGGATAGTACTAAACTAGACGCTATTCACTCCACCCCATCCAGTGCAACGCTTGCTAGTCTAGAACCTAACACGTGGGGCTATAGCATTAACTCCACTACGTCTGGCACCGAAGCGGAATATCATCCGGTGTCAGAAGCTAGTACTTTAGTTTATAGTTCTACTAAGTCTGAGGAAGATTTGGAGCTGAGCTTCGGTGCCAAGCTTGATACCAGCCTACCCGCTGGGCAGTATGCTAATACTATAGCCGTGTCTGCGGTTGCTTCACCACTCCAAGTGCAAGGCTTGCTAGGCATTAACTATATGCAAGATATGACCAGCGATATTTGCAAAGCAACCGCAGAACACGACACCAAACAACTCATCGACTCCCGTGATGGTAAAGAATACTGGGTAGCTAAGCTTG
>CAOZKB010000051.1 GCA_948571325.1 uncultured Candidatus Saccharibacteria bacterium
AATTTTGTAAATTTCATTTGTCTCCATTTCTTAATTAATATTAAACTCGTAATATGTTGCATGTTTGGCCTCCATACCTAGCAACTCCTGCATCGTAATTTCGCCGTTCAGCATACGCAACTGCTTGATAATGTGGCTGCTAGTAACAATTAAAATCGTTTCGTCATTTCCGTGATGCTGTTTCAGATAGTCCAAGAACTTGCGCACGCGGTCTGTCATGTCGCTGACAGATTCATATTTGTCCTGATAACGCGCAGTCACTGGATTAGGCTGTGTATCGCGCCAACCTTTGGCTTCGCTATACGGACGACCTTCAAATCCATTCCGAGTATCGTCTAGCAGTTCATTTACCACTAACTCTTGCCCATGATAGCGATTGATAGCATCGGCGGTTTGCTTTGTGCGTTTCAGCCTAGAAATGTAGATCCTATCAAACTTAAAATCTTTCAATCGTTCGGCAAGTTCGGCTGCTTGTTTTATACCTTTTTCGGTCAGATGCACATCAACTGATGGATCATAATTCACCAAATCTTTAACATTGTAGTTCGTTTCGGCATGTCGGGTAGCGATTAGTTTCATATCTAGCCCTTCAAGATTTCCTTATTTTCGTCATTCACAACAAATACATCAGCATCGTCTAGGCAAATTGCTTCGGCACCAGCCTGCGCGATTTTATTTAGCCCCTTGCGCATAACATCAATACAGTCACTTCTATCCATATGTGGTACGACATATTCTGGAATCAAGCCCAGACCTTGTCTGTAAGACTCAACTCCGTAAATTTCCTTTGTCACATCAAGGTTAAAGCACGGCGGTAGTTCTTCCCCCGACTTCGCATTAATCTGATACAGCGATAAATTATGCGATGCCACCATTGAGCCGGCACTATAACCGCCATAGACGAATCTGTCTTCGGCTACACCTTGCCGAATAATCTCGTCCATACCACTTTCGTACAAAGCCGTGGCAAGACAGATTACATTACCACCGACAGAAAAGATTAGTCCTGCTTGTTTTTCTTCAATATATCGCGCAAGTTCCGCTTGTTTGCCAAAGAATGGCCTGAGGTCTAATCTCTCGGCTTCAATTCCAATTCTGCCAAGATTTACGAGAGTTTTCTCTACACTCCCGGCAATCTTCTGCTCGTCATTATAATAATCTCTGGCATTACTAATCACGAGCGCACGGCGCTTTTCACCAGCCATTTCTTGCAAGATGTTGGCATGGTTTCCTAAATCTTGACTGGCTAAAAATAGTTTCATTCTTTCTCCTGTTTCTTACTTTATATTTTACCACTTTTGGCAGATTTAGCGAAGCGGGTGCGAAAAATCAAAGATCGGCAAGAACTTCTTGCGGTAATTATTGATGATATAGATGGTATATTACCATACGACCGTGATTTTAGTGATTGTGAACAAAAACTCGATGAGATGACGCACGGTCTTAGGAATTTGGCACGTGAGCTAAAAGTTCCAGTTATTATAATGGTAGGGCTTCCGGATTACGATGCTAAAAAAGAAGGAATATTATTGAGCTAATTATTGCGAAGAGTGCTCATGGGTCAGTAGGAATTAACAAACTCTTTGTGGTTCTGTAAAATCGGTTTCGTTTGGATGAGCCTACCAGTGTGAATGACGGATGTAAGGCTAATCAAATCATACTTTGACAAATCGGTATCGGTAAGTTCCCTTGCTGGTCTTATTTTATTGTGATATTCCCTGTCTTTAAATCGCAATAATATTTACCGCTTGTAGAAGTAAACTTTAAAACGCAATAATCTGGATCAGTTACGCCCTTCTTATAAAACATTGTATCGCCAGTTTTCCAAAGCATATTTTTAGTTTCTTGATCGGTTAGAACTTCCATTTTGCCTTTTAACATTACGCCGATATACTTAATTAGGCCTTTATGATAAAAGTAAATGCTGGCCTTCGGGTTATCCAGGTATTGTTTAACTTTGACGGAAGAAGTATTGGTAGAGAAATAGAACTCTTTTAGACCGACGCGCTTGCGCGGTTTCAACATTGCTCGCACAATTGGGTAGTTCTCGCTATCAACCGAGCAGATAAAACTAACTTTTTGCTTACCAATGAATTTTTCTATGTTTTTTAAATCCATAAACTATTTCTCATTTGCAATTCTTGCGGTGGGCTTTGAGTTTCTTCATTGCCCAGTCGTAGTGACTTGGCATTACACTCACAAAATATGAGCCGAGATCAGTATTTACCCAAGGATAAACCCCTCGCCCAAAAAGTTGCTCATTTGTGTATTTCTCCGCAAGACTTAACACCTCAGCGTGAGATTTCTCAAACATCTTCCTTGCGTCCTCTAGGCTAGTTTTCTGATGTTTTTTCCAAAACTCACAGTTCATATCGCCATAATTTTTCCAAGAATACGGCTCAGGAATAAATGGTTTTTCTTTGCCACTTTCGTTCGCTTCGATCCAGTTTAATAAAAGTTGGTGCCACTCATAAAGATGAACATAAATATCACGCAGATTTTTATCACGGCCCCAGTGTCGCTCAGTTTTCTTCGGGTCATCAGAAAAATCAAATTCGGTAGCAAGTTCCTTCTCAGTCATTGAAGCAATAAGATCGTTTAATTTTTTGTATTGTTCGTTGGCGGCCTTTACTAGATCGTCTTTATTACGTGGTCGGGGCATAGCGTCCTTTGGTTAAAGTTATTGTTATATTTTATTATAACACTTTTACACAAAGGGATTGAGACTGGATGCTTTTTGATTGCGTTGACTGGGTGTTTTTTCTTTGGTGGGTATTGGTTGGGTAAGTTTTTTCTGTAATCCCTCCCCCCTCCCTACAGTACTAGACAGCGGACGGAGAAAGCGAAGGCACGACTACCGTAGTGGGATGGAAGAATAGTGAGATTATTAAAACTACGATAGTAGGCATGAGTGACTTTAGGATAGGCAGTGGTTGACCAATAGAGGCTACTGAGGCCTAAAGACCGAGACGAACCGTACCACGGGTAGACGTCTCCCCCACGGACAAAGGGGTATTTCTTGTGATTAAATTATGGGTATGGAAAAGGTTTGTGTTGTAATGGTGAGCTTGCAGCCGGCGGAAAGAAAAGTGGCTCTTTGGTCTTCGAGGTTCCAAGTGGTGACGCTAGACTAAAAGTGCATTATCAGCCGTCTTTCTGGAGTAATCGTGAGGCAGTAGTTGAGCTTTAGACTTTTCGGTTATACAAAAATACTCGTCAAGTGAAGGCGGGTATTTTCATGTCTAAAGTTTTGGCTTCAAAAAAACACCCCAGCGGGTGTTGTCTACTGGAGCCGTCTTCGGGATTTGAACCCGAGACCCCTTCCTTACCATGGAAGTGCTCTACCACTGAGCTAAGACGGCACCTAACGAGGAGAACCGGAGGCGGTTCATATCAATAAATTGAGCACAAACCAACTTATTGCCTCGTTAACACGATTATAGCACGTTGGCTTGATTTGCTCAAGATGCTTTATGTGGTCGATGCAGATTTTTGAATACTTAGATTTGCTTTTTGCGTACGGCGGTACGGCGGGCTGGTGTGCGAGGCGTGGATTTGGCGACAGCCCGAGTAGTAGATTTGGTATTGCGGGCAGCAAGGGCTTTGGTTTTTGTGCTAGCGCGACGAGTAGAGCGGGTACGATTGGCGGTGTTTTCGGCGATTTGGGCTTCAATGCGAGCGGTGGTGTTAGCTAGAGCTTCTGCATCGCCGGTGGTTTCGTGAATGGCGAGGATTTGACGCAAAGTAGCGACGCTATGGTCAAGTTCGTAGGCACGCTCGAGTGAATCGAGAGCGGCTTTGATTTGCCCCATTTTTTCCTTAGCTTTGGCAAGAGCAATGAAACGCGCTGCAACATTTCCTTCTAATTCGATGGCTTGCTCAAAGGCCATGGCGGCTTTTTCGTAGGCGCCAGTTTCGAGGTAAATTAAGCCGACGTTGTGTAATGATGATGGATTATTATCGAGTGATTGGGCGATTTCGAAGCACTCGATGGCTTCATCGAATTTCTGTTCTTTGGCATAAAGAATACCGAGACGGTTGTAGGCGGCGGCGTTTTTTTCGTCGAATTTGAGAATGGTAAGGAGGGCTTTTTCGGCGCGAAGTGGCTTGTGGTCTCGCATAGAGGTTTGTGCGGCGTTCCAGAGTTTTTTCATTTGCATATCATAGCGGGCATTGTGGGGAGTTTCGGCGATTTTGCTATGAAAAAGTGGGAATAAAAATACTAAATATGCAGCGAAAGCGACGATGAGTGTAGCTCCAATCATATAATTATTGTAGCATAAAACTAGGCTTAGCGTGGGATTTTAGCATAAGTCGGCGACGAGGTGGAGTTTGAGGTGGCCGTTATGATTGAGTCTGTCGTAGAGCTGAAGAAAGTTAGGCAGCTTGGTGAGAAATTTAGGGTTTTGGGTTTTGAAATAAGATTTATATAATAGTTCGATAGCAGTACTGGTAGCTTGAAGGATTTGCTCGCGGGTATTAGTTTTGGATTTGGTGAGTTCGGCGGCGAGGGCGGGGAGTTGGTTACTGGTAGCGGCGATCATTTTTTTGGCAGTGGCGAGAGTTTTGGCGTTAACATCCGGAGCGGCATCGAGTAGATTGGTACGATGCGGAAAGAAAACTTGAGCACGGGAAAGGATGGTTGGAAGTAGGAGGCTGGGTTGCTCAGTGAGGAGGACGAAATGACAAAAGGTTTTGGGCTCTTCAAAAGTCTTGAGGAAAGCGTTCTGAGCAGCCTCGTTCATAGCATCGGCGGGAGCGATGATAAAAAAACGATCGCTAGTTTCGCGGTTTTGAGTGAGACTGATAAAATCGCGAATTTGTTCGACACTGATGATGGTAGTTTTCTTAGACTCGTCTGGTCGTAGGTATAGTGGATGCTTGAGGTCGATTTTGGTCTCTGGCGGTACGACAAAAATTGCACAGCTGGTTTTTTGTGCAATAGCGGGAATTTGGCTTAAATTATCAAAAAACATAGGAAAAACCGTAAAAAGTATTGACTTTTTTGATAAAGTGTGCTATAATGGTAGGATAGGTCATTTTTTTAGTACCTCTGTAAACTCTGGTGGAGTGGGAGCGGTAAAGGTTCTACGAATATTATCTCCTTGGGGATTAGTGGGATTTGGTATGGTGATTTCAAGTGATTTAGCGTGGAGCATGAGACGTTGATGGGGGCCCGTGTGATCTTTCGCGTTTTCATTACTAACTGAAACACTGCCTGTACCTTTATCGACTTTTTTCTTGGCAATAATTCCCTCTGAGCCGTAAACTGGGTCGCCAAGAATTGGCGTGCCGAGGTGGCGTAAGTGGACGCGCAGTTGGTGAGTGCGGCCAGTTTTGGGTTTTAGTTCGAGGAGGGATAATTCCCCGTTGGTTTGGAGAACCTTGTAATAAGTTTGGGAAGGTTTACCGTTTTGGTCGACGAGAAAAGTAGTGGGGTGCTTGAGATTGCGGGCGATAGGTAAATCGATGATGGCTTCGTTGAGTTTAGGGTGACTTTCAACGATGGCGAGATAAGTTTTGTGAGTTTTGCGGTCTTGAAATTGCTTACGAAGCATAGTTTGAGTGGCGGGGTTTTTGGCAAGAATTACTACACCACTAGTATCGCGGTCAAGTCGGTGTACGAGTAGACCATAGTCTTCAAGTGTGGGTTCGGGGCAATATTCACCTTTAGCCATACTGAGGAGCCCGGCTGGCTTATCTAGGACAATGACGTTGCTATTTTCGTAAAGTACAGGAATTTTGGGTAAATTTTGGCTAGCCTTTGGTACGTTTAAATTAATAATTGCAGTGGCTTCGTATTTTTCATTGGGTTTTTTGGCAAGTTGATTGTTGACGGTAACAAAACCTTTTTTAATGAAAGTTTGAAGACTGGAGCGGTTGTATTCTGGATATTTTTTGACCAGTAAATGATCGAGGCGAAACTTTTCCGTGGCGTCATCTTGCTTAGAAAGGTCGACATCACCATTGATGACTCGGGAGAGTTCTGGCTTGCTGAATTTTTTACCTGTGATAATCATATTTAACGAAGATGTAAGGCTTTCTGGACCTGTAAGAGTTTACTATTGGCAACTTGGTTGGCGTATTTTTCGCCTTCGGTGAGTAGATCGAGGATTTCTTGATCGGAAATTGCGGTGAGTTTGCGTTGAAAATCTGTAAGTAAAGTAGCAACGCTTTCGCCGACTTTTTGTTTGAGATCGCCGTAGTGGGTTTCGCCGCTCCAAGTGGAAATGACGTCTTGGAGAGGGGTGTCAGTGACGAGGGATTCGATCTGGAGTAGGTTACTGATACCAGGTTGATTAAACGTATCGAAACTAATTTTGCCGACAGAATCGGTAGTGGCGGACATGATTTTTTTGCGGGCAGCGGCGGGGTCGTCAGAAATCATAATTTTGCTGTTGGCGGCATGGGTGGAT
Source organism: uncultured Candidatus Saccharibacteria bacterium (assembly GCA_948571325.1). Classification (GTDB taxonomy): domain Bacteria; phylum Patescibacteriota; class Saccharimonadia; order Saccharimonadales; family Saccharimonadaceae; genus Nanosyncoccus. The sequence continues at coordinate 6,417 of CAOZKB010000051.1, forward strand.
TTGCTCATTTTCTTTTCGGGATTTTGGAGGTCGCGAATGCGAATGCCGTTTTCGACGTTCATAAATTTGGCTTGGTCTTTAGGTTCTTTAGGTAAGACGAAAATTTCGCCGTATTTGTAGTTAAAGCGGGTAGCAAGGCGGCGGGTGAGCTCGAGGTGCTGAAACTGGTCTTCGCCGACGGGAATATATTCGGCGTCATATAATAATATGTCGGCGGCCATAAGAACGGGATAATCGAAAATGCCAACGTTGACGCCGTCTTTGCCTTCGCTTTTGTCTTTGTATTGAGTCATACGGTTGAGTTCACCCATGGTAGCAGTGCAGTTAAGAATCCAGTTTAATTCGGAATGAGCGGGCACGTAGGATTGGCGGTAAAAATGAACATGGTTATTAACCTTCAGCCCGGCGGCGAGGAAATATTTTAGTGAAGTGAAGAGGTTTTGTTGTAATTCCCCGTCGATTTCAGAAATGATGGAGTGAAGATCTGGTACGAAAATATTAATATGGGATGTTTGACTATGAGCATTAGCGAGCCGCACCATTGGTAATAAAGCGCCAAGAAAATTACCGAGGGTGATTTCGCTATTGACACGAAGGCCAGTGAGGATGGTAGGGGTTTTATTCATGATTTTATTATACGCTAGACTGGCGAAAAAGTAAAATGATTAGCGGGCTAGACTACCTATCCCGTTAGGTAGCAAAGACTTTAAACTACACGCGTTCATCTCAATAGGCGTCGCTAATACATATTTGTCTAAATTCCAAGATCTTTTGCTAAGGCTAGTTTTTGAAAATAGCCGGTTGCGTGAATAGTTTTGTATAAAAATATTTATTTTTTTCTTTGTCCGTGGGGGTATCG
>CAOZKB010000052.1 GCA_948571325.1 uncultured Candidatus Saccharibacteria bacterium
ATGGCGCCGAGCACGCTCATACCGCCCAGAATCCAAAGGAGATTAAATAATGGCTACAAAAGATTCATATATTTATGGCCTTGGTCGCCGCAAAGCTGCCACGGCTCGCGTCCGCCTCTACAAGGGCAAGGGTGCCATTACAATCAATGACAAACCAGCATTAGAATACTTATCTAACAATAAGACCTACCTAGCAGAAATCACCGATCCATTAGCACTTGCCGAAAAGCAGAATGCTTATGACGTATCGATTAAAGTTTCTGGCGGTGGCCTAGCTGGCCAAGTGGACGCTATCAAGTTAGCCCTTAGTAAGGCCCTAACTACCGAAATGACCGATTTACGTCCAGTGCTCAAGAAAGCTGGCTTCCTAAAGCGCGATCCACGCGAAAAAGAACGCAAAAAATATGGTTTACGTTCAGCGCGCAAAAAGGAACAATTCTCCAAGCGTTAATACTCAAGAAGCTAATGTTACCACAAGCGCTCAACAATACAATCGAGGCACTCGGGCACCTACCTGGCGTAGGCGCCCGTACTGCCGAGCGTTATGCTTATTATTTATTTAAGAACAACCCCCAAATTTGCCAGGAAATCGCCCAAACTTTATCAGTTTTACATTCTGATGTCAAAACTTGCCCTATCACTTTTGCGCTCATTAATGCCGACGAAGAAAAGTCTAGCCTCTATAATGATCCCAAACGCGATAAGACAACCATCCTCGTAGTCGAAGAACCTCTTGACATCTTCGCCATTGAGCAAACCAAGCAATTTCAAGGTACCTATCACGTATTAGGTGGCGCGATTTCACCCATTGACGGGATTACTGCCGATCAGCTACACATTAAAGAATTGCTTCAGCGAATCGAACCTGACCACGTCAATGAGGTCATCATTGCTACCAATCCCTCTGTCGAAGGTGAATCTACTGCTCTACTACTCCAAAAAATGTTACATGAACAATACCCCGATGTCAAAATCACTCGACTAGCTAGAGGATTACCACTAGGTATCGATTTATCTTATGCCGATCAAATCACACTTTCTGCCGCCCTCGAAAACCGTACAAACTTGTAGCCAACCCACAAAAATCAAGGATTTAAAATTTGAGGCAACTTGAGACTTGCCGCCATAAGGCTTAGAATTGAAACTTAACATAAAATCTTCCACTTTTTTATTCTACTTATGCTATAATAAACATAAGTATGGAAGGTGTTTGGAAAATTAATCCATTTTATTGGCTCGGATTGCGACGACTTAGTCATTCACAACGTATTCGCAAAAGCAACTATTCTTCTAAGTCGTTTTATGTTCGCTCGTACTGCTCCGAACAAAAAAACATCGACTGGCGCAATTTTAACCCATTCCGCTGGTCAAAACGCGCAATTCACGTTTTTACTTTCGGTTTTTTTGCAACCATGGTACCAGTTTATGCTCTCATCGGCATACAGCCTAGCATTCCTATTGAAGCTGCCAGTTACCCTAAGCTCAACATTACCTCAATTAAACTCGACACGCCAGTCGAACCTCTTGAACTCAGCAATCATCAACTCACTACTCCTCAATCTATTGCTGGTGCCTACCAGCAGAACCCCAATAAGACGCTTATCATTGGCCACTCTTCTAGCGTTTTTAAAAACCTAAATCAAACTCATCTTGGTGAAATTATTGAATATCAAAATTTCCGCTATATTATTACTAATATCGCTATCACAGAAAAAAACGTAATCGATATGACAGAAGTACTTTCTAGCGCCAATATTGACACTTTAATCCTTATGACTTGCGCAGGCGACCCACTCCCTAATCAAGACGCTACTCATCGGCTACTCGTTACCGCTACCAAATTATAGCTAAAACATATTGGCGCAGTTATACAACCAATTCGGAGATATGGTATAATAAAATAATGAAAAAAATCATCATCGCTTTTTTTATTATTGCTATATTTGGAGTTGCCGGTTTTTTTGGCGTCCGTTGGCTCCTTAGTCTAGACAAAGGAGCCACGACCGAAACCATTGCTGACGTCTATCTTCCACCACCCGACCCAGAAATACCAGATTTTATCGATCTTCAGCCAATCGTTGACGAGTGGCTGAACGAATACGCTCACGGAGAAGTTGCAATTGAAATTTACGATCTCAATAACTCTACCGTAGCCGCCAGCTATCGTTCCGCCGCCTCTATGTATCCTTTATCACTATATAAATTATTCTATACTTATGACGGTTATGCACAAATTGACGCCGGCACAGATGATCCTAATGCACTTTATTTAGGCAATTACACCCTCGGAGAATGTCTAGATTTAATGATTCGGGAATCGCACAATCCCTGCGCCGAAACCATGCTAGGCGAAACCGCTCGCGAAGCTCGCGTCGGTCAGCTAGTGCAAAAACTCGGGTTAACCAACACTCAACCCGATGGTCTCAAAACTTCCGCACACGACGTTTCACTATTACTCCAACATTATTACGTTCACCCAGAATGGTCTGAAGATTCTTGGCTCAAGTATCGCGATTCCGCACTTAATCAACCGCCCACAGCCGCCGGCGATTTTCGTCAAGGTTTACCTAGCGGCATCAGGATTGCCACCGTCTTCGACAAAGTCGGCTGGCAAGGCGGTGCAGGCGGCGGTACTGGCTGGAACTTTTATAATGACGCAGCCATTGTTGAATTTCCAGAAATCGATAAAACTGGAGATATCGTTCAAGTCATAGACTCCAGCAATACCGAATCCACCACAAGTCCAGAAAGTAACTATACAGAAGATACCAGTCAAGATAATCCAACAAATGCCAACGGAACCACCGCTGCGTCCACAGAAGTCAACAGCGAACGTCTTGCCGTCAGCGCCAGCTACGACCAAGTAGACATTAGTTATACTAACGTCACGGATGCCGACGGGAAAAAAATAGCCTTTTCCATTATTAGCGACGACGATTCAAGCGAAACAAACACAAGCACTAATACTACTGCAATAGTCAACGAAAACGAGACAGAAACCGATACGCCGGATGCAAACATAGTATCAAACGAATCCATACGTACCAAGATTGTCACTCTGGATGAAACTCAGTATGAATATACTCCAGAAGTTCAACCGCGTCGTTACATTATGGTAATCATGACGCGCAATACCTCGCACCTCGTGATTCGTGCTCTTGGAGAAATGTTAGAAGAAGCCATATTAAGCTACCAATTCAACAAAGTTCACAATATTACTAACGGTTCTACACCCACTGACACCACTCTTGAATAAAGTTAGTTCATCTCTCTAATAAAACCAGCGAATATTTCGATCAATACGTTGTGAAGTATTGACTCCAATAAGTCTTATATTGTGAATTTGGGTCAAATACAAAGCCCACTGCCACATGCTTAAAATCCGGATTTAAGATATTTGCCCGATGTTCCGGTGACGCCATCCAAGACGCCACAGTTGTCTCGGGCGAAACCGCTGCATTCCCAGCATTCAAATTCTCACCACTCTTCCCGCCAGTCTCGGGAATAGGACACGCCGTAGACCACGAAGACCCGTCTGGGCGCGTATGCGAGTAAACCGACATAATCTCCTTTGCTCGCGTATTCGCCGCTCCTTCACACGTCGTACTCCACGACAACGCGCTCAACCCATTCTTTGTCCGCTCGTTATTCACTAAATTCAATACATCACGTTTCCATTGCTCCACTGGCGGTGCAATTACCGTTACGGTTAATTTATCATGCCGCAAACCATCATAAGTACCAGCTGTAATTGTTGTTGTACCGGTCCCCACAATCGCTGGATATTTACAAGTCTCCGAATTATACCCCATCCAAGTCCGTGCTGTCGCATAAAACCCTGCGATCACATCTGGATTACTCGTTTGCCAATACATATCACCTAACCCAGTCAAGCCACCACCTACGCAAATATCAAAGTCTGCTGTCTGATAAATCGTAATCGCATCTTCATTCCAGAGCTGTCCTTTTGGCACTGGCGCATTACTAATACCGCCACTACTTGCCGTGCTTGATCCAGTCGCCAAATAGCTGTCCGAAGAACCACCGCCATTACTAATGGTAGTTGAATTTCCTCCACTCACCACTACAACCGGCGCCTCCAACTCATCTAACACAGGTGCCAATAACTCTGCTTCCTCCAGCTCGCCACTAATCACATCATTTCGCTCTTGTACAACCTTGAAATCGATTCCGCCATTCAAGTTTATCGCACTGAAAATCATTACCCCCACAATCAGAATCGCTACCGCATTCAGCGACAACAAAATCGCCATCTTTGTCTGTCTTAAAAGTCTTGCCGTCATCGTTTATTCCTAATGTTTGTCATTTATCTACAAACCCCTCAAGCTACGCTCGCAGATGTTTTTCCGAGTCAATTACCGAAGCCACCAAGTTAATAATCATTTCTAGCTGAATCAAGTCACGTCGCTCAAAACTCGATTTACCCAACGGCTTACCTACCAGCATTTGTCCAAATACTTTACCTTTGGCATTATGCAATTCCGCAACCGCCTTCAAATTAACTTCGTCAAAAATCTTTTGCACGCTTTTGCTCGGTTCTTGCCACACGCCACCCTTAGCGGTCTTCAAGCTAGTAATCTGTTTTAGTTCCTCCGACGACAAAGCCAGCGCCTTCGAACCGTACAACCGGCCATTAATCACAAAACCGATATACGCAAAGTGTAAATGGTCCGCCAAAAACCCCGCCAACTCACGCAAATCCACGTTCTTCGATGCCAAACGGTTCAATTTCTTAATCACATAACCAATATCAACTTGTCCAACCGAAATCAAAGAATTAAGAAACGCTTTCAATTCTGTAACCACCGGCATCAATAACAACACGATGACAATCATAATAAAGTTCAAGACTAATACCGAAGATGATGGATTTGGGATCTTAAACAGAGCTGTAAATATCACATAAAATATCACCATATACGCAATAGCACCAGTCGCCATCAACACAACATAAGCCATTATCTTCATCCAGCGAGTTTCAACCGATACAATACGATATTTCAAAATTGCATAGAAATACGACAACATCGTCAAACTCAATGCTAGTGGACCCATCCAAATTAAATCATAGCGCCCTAAAAGCGGTAACAACAAATCAAAAATCCCAGCAATCACACCAACAATCACGAACCCCACGCCAAGAATTTTATCTCCACTACGAGTAGTTTTTCTCGCCGTGTGCTTAACGCGATAAAAAGTTGCCGTAATAAAACAGACGATTGCTAGCGCCATCGAAAATGCATACACCCAGTAAAACCAGCTATTCACGATGTGCAAAGCATTGCCAGCATAAAGAATTTCGTAACCGTGATATAGTAAACCGGGGTCAACTACCAGCATTATGCTTAAGAAAGTCGCCAACAAGATATTAATAATTGTCGCAATTTTACCTAAAACATACTGCCAGCTTGCATAGCCAAGAATCATTGCGACGGCCACCAACCCACCAATATAAATTCCATAAGCCGAATTCAATACACTCTCATCCAAATTTGGCGATGTGGGCTCCAAATGCAAAAAACTCGCCATACCAAACGCCCAAATAAACGCGCCAATATCAGAAAGTAACACCCACGCCGTGCGTTTACGCTCTGTCCTTGAAGAACCAAAGAATACCACTATACCAATCATTAACGTCATCACGCCAATTGCATATAGCAGAATCGAAATTAAACTCATTTATAACCTCCAAATACTTAACATTAGTATAACACAAAAAATCTTTTTCCAGCAAAAAGTGCCGCAATTATCGCGCGACACCTTTACATACAGAAGAATTATCTACTAGCGTCTGTAATCGAAAAGATTACTCCTGCTGGCTGTTCATTTCTCGAGTCTATCTGACGTTCGACAATTTTTCCACCAGCTTCAGAAATCAAGTGCGCCCACCGTTCAAGTCCGGATTCCAGTGATTTTTCTGGGCGCAACGGATATTTTTCGCTCCAATTATAAATCAAGGCAATTCGCTTCAAATAGTCATCTATAATCTGGATATCGAAATTAAAACGCTCGCCCGGTTTTGCCACCCGTAAACCATTTCGTAGCAAATTATACGCTTCATCGTCACTCTCACAATAAGATGCTACGCCCCACGCGCTTACATACTCTGCAAAATTCTCATAATGTGGATCTTCTGCTATATTGCAAAAATCATCCTGGATATACTTGATACCGGTCTGCGCAAAATCCACTCCATGTGCATACCGAAAGACTTGATCTAACTCATCCCGATAGAGTTCTCGGTCAATAATCACATATTCCATCTGGCGAATCTGATCCAAAGTAAAACCGTATTTTCTTACTTCTGGAGCCAAACCACCGCCAATCGATACCACCCTCGGCTTACGCCCCAATGGTTTTTTCAACAAATCATCCAATGCCACTTTACCATAATGAATACGCTCACGATAGAATACTAAAATCGACTCGTATGTATCAAAGAGCAATGACGGATCATCTCGTTCAAGCATACCATACCGACCAGCAATGTCATAAGTAACACCAAAACCAGCCTCCATAACCGTCGCATTAGTTAACTCATTGTCCAAAATACGACGCATTGCGTCATAAAACGACAGAGAATCAACCACGGAGTCCCTAAAATACTGTGCTCTCGCTGGATTAGCACGAATGTGCTCTCTCACCACAGGCCAACTTTCATAAAACTTACGCGTATAACTTTGTTCATCTGTCTTGGTGCGAGTTTTTTCACGAAATGTTTGCAAAAACATTGCCTCAATCGCAGCCAAATCCTGCTCAGAAGTCTGCAAACCAAGTTTGGCACATCTTTGATATTCTTCTACATATTTTGTTGCAGAGTCATACATCGAAGGGCGCTTCTCGAGCAACTCGCGGTCATTCATTAGATCTTCAAGATACTCTCCTTCAAAAACTTTAAATTGCTTGTCCATATATTCTCCACCTCCATTTTTTGAAAAGACCTGGACATTTTTCACTTCTCTCAACACGATTATATCATACTTTTCAAAACAAGGATGAAAAGTGTTTTTAAAACTTGCATAAAACTTTACCATTATATACAATATAC
>CAOZKB010000053.1 GCA_948571325.1 uncultured Candidatus Saccharibacteria bacterium
AGCTGCGGCTCAAGCATTATAATAAAAATTTAAGTTAGAACTTTCATAAACCGTGCTATAATATTATAAAGCATAAGCTAAGGAGGCAAATGGACCAAAAATCTGGCAAACAGATTAAGTCTGCAAGTCGCACGACTACTAAAACATCAAAACCGGCCAAAACTACAGCCACAAAAACCGTTAAAACTGCCAAAACGACTAAAACCGTCCAGCCGGCAACTAGCACTACGAAAACTACATCAGCAAAAAAATCCACCCCTAAATCTACATCCAAGACCGCCTCAACCGAACATAAAGTCCGTAAGCATAAAAAGCCTGCTAAGAAAATCTGGACTGTGCTGGGTACGTTGCTAGTTTTAATTCTGCTAGCCGTGGCTGGCCTGGCGATTTGGTATTTTGCTTACTATAATCAACCAGACAAAATAGCTTTCGACGCAGTTCAAAAAGTCATCAATAGTGACAATATTGCCCTAGACGGCGCAATTATTGTTGAGCCAAAGGACCAAACTTATTTCAAGACGGCTACGCTCTTCCTTAATTCTTCATCCGATGGTTTGCCGAATTCCACCAAAGCTGATCTGCTCGTAACGCTTGATGATCAGAAAGAAGATGGCTTCGTTAAAATCTCACTTGGTACCGTCGCAATGGTGGATGGTGTGCTTTATGCGCGCTTTGATGGTTTGGAAGAATCGCTCAGAAATCTCGGTCTCGACGAGAGCTTCGGTGGCGTAATCAAAGACGCTATTGCCGAAGTTGACGGGGAATGGTGGCGGATTTCCACCTCTGATATTAAGGAGAGCTTTGAGCTAAATCAAGCCGTCGCCGATGCCTATACTAATGTTTATAGCTGTGCTATCGAAATGATTAACCAAGATAAACGTGGCGAGCTAACGCAGCTTTATACTGACCATCAATTTGTTTCGGTGGAGCGTACGGATGACGGTGGTAGCCTCGGCTCAACGCCAGGCGTTGGCTATAATTATTATCGTGCTACCCTAGATATGGATAAGTTAGCCGATTTTATTAATACTCTGCCAGAAACCGAGTCCGCCAACAGCTTCTACTCTTGTTATAACAATGTCATGGAGAATTACACTGCGGAGCTTGGCGCCGGTGCTGACGAAACTATCAGCGCAGCTGACTTTGATGAGATTGATGGTGATGATATCCGTCAAAACTTCCCAGAAGACTTAACGATCATTATGGAGATTTCTGATTTTACCCACGAACTACGTCAAATTGCCGCTAGCGCGAACGATGGCCAGATTACAGCTAGTTTTGGTCTACTTTATCAAGCCGCTCAAGTCTCTGCGCCTGAAGAATATCGTCCACTTTCAGAATTGGTTAGCCGTGTCAAGAATATCCTTTATGGAGCAATGACTGGCGGCCTATAATAAAATAGTGTATAATAAAAACATAAGGAATATATAATATGGGCTTTCTAGATAAACTGAAAAAACCGCAATCCACGCCAAAAATGTCGGCTAATGATAATACTCCTAAAAATGCCAATAAATCTGATGAATTTGAAAAACCCACCAGTAATCTAGAAGATGGTACCGACTGGGCTAGCGCGCTAGGTCTAGCAACTAAAGCCGATAAGCGCTCGCAGCAGGCGGCAGACGTCAATTCTTATGCTAACGCACAGGATCAAGCTTTGTCCTCGAGTCCTGCATCGCCGGTGCAATCCAAAGATAATCGTTCCTCTAAGCCTAATAAAGGTGACCGCGCCATCCTTGCTCTTGATATCGGTACGGAATATGTCAAAGCTGTAATTGCTAATCTCACTAGGACTGGTGAACTCGAAGTAATTGGTGTAGGACGCACTCGCCAAGAAGCAAATAATATGTATGCTGGCGCTATCGCTGATATCCCTGGGGTAGTTAGCGTTTGCGAAAAAGCCCTCAGTCAAGCCGAAAAATTCGCTGGCCTTACTGCTCAGACCGCCGTAGTCGGCATCGCTGGAGAATTAGTTAAAGGTAATACTACCACAATTCGCTACCGTCGCAAGAATGGCGATAAACCTCTCACGGAACAAGAAATGTCTCTCATCATCGAGCGCGTTCAAGAGCGTGCTGGCGAGCAAGCGCGCCAAGAAATCGCCGCCGAAACCGATAATCCTAGCGTCGAAGTTCGCCTGATTAATTCCGCCATCGTGAGCATCAATATCGATGGCTATAAAATCAGCAATCCAATTGGTTTTAAAGGTACCGATGTAGTAATTCAGTTCTACACGGCCTTTGCGCCACTCGTGCATATTTCTGCCATCGAAAAAGTCTGCGCTGAACTTAGTCTCGACCTCTTAGCGGTAGCGGTTGAACCATTTGCGGTGTGCCGCGCCTGCCTAGGTGATGAAATTGATAATGCTTTCTCTGGTATCATTATGGATATTGGTGGCGGCACAACGGATCTTGCTATTATTAACGACGGCGGCGTCGAGGGGACTAAGATGTTTGGTATCGGTGGCCGCAGCTTCACTCACCAAATCGCCGAAATTCTCAATGTCGATTTTGATACGGCTGAAGAATACAAAATTGCCATTAATAACCCCAAAAAAGTCCCTGCTGACCTTAAGGAAAAAATGGAATACGCCATACAGCGCAACCTTGCCGTCTGGCTATCTGGCGTGGAAATCACCCTTGAAGAATTCCAATTGCCGGATATGCTGCCAAATCGCATTCTGCTTTGCGGTGGCGGCTCTGGTCTAATGGCAATTCAGGATGTCCTAGCCACGACTGATTGGTTTAAAGAGTTGCCATTCACGCGCCGTCCAATGGTGCACGTAGTTGAACCGTCGGATATTCCTGGTCTCAAGAACCTCACTAGCGTTCGTCTCGATCATTCCTATATTACGGCTCTTGGCTTACTGCGCGTCGCAGTTGATACACTTTCTGGCGCTCCTGATGAATCTGGCCTGCGCGCCAAGTTGGCGAAGTTATTGCAAAGCTAGCCAGTATTGTTTATATCCGCTCTCGGATAAACTTCCAGCCTCCCCGAAAACTTGCGGCATGAATAAAGGCTACCTCTATAGGTAGCCTTTCACTTTAGCAAATTTTGTACCAGATAATATCCTTTCTGTCAATATCTACCCACTCCCTAACCTCCCGAAAGTTACGATAAGTGGAGCAGACGTAACCCCAATGATTCTTTAGCCCATTCGCTACGAAATCATCTTGCCAGCCATATCCCTCCAGCCAGTATAATTGCCCAAACTCACCCTCATCGGGCGACACTCCGATGTAATGGCTATTCAAGCTATGTAGTCTGGGGTCATTCTGCTGGATATCCGCTTCTTGGAAGCCGTACGATTCCAGGAACGCACACCACCTCTTTGCGTGGCAATGCCGGCCTTTCCGTTTATGCAGAATTTTCCCCGTAGTCTGCCAGATTTTCCAGATCATATAGCTCGGACTCCGGCGAATTACAAACTCTGCCACGTCAGCCACTAATGCATCGTCGTCTTCTTCAAAACCAGGGAATTGCGGATCGCAGTATGGCCAAGGATAGTGTTCCGAGTTATGCAATATACTCATAGCCGCCATGAATTGATAACCCGCTCGGCACAGAACTCGCGTTACTCGACAAGAATTGTATTTTTTCACCGAGTGCTTGGCACAGAAATTTGCTATCTTTAACAGAAATCTCAAGGTACCACCTCCAAAAAATAAATTTAGCCCACCAAAAACCAGGCTATACTATGATTCTATCATACTAAACGCAAAATGTCAATACTAAAACTAAATAACGCTTCGCTTTAAATTTTTGGCACTTCCTCAAACTCTCCCGTTGCCAGATCGTTCAACTCATATTTCCCGAACTTAGTTCGGTGTAATTGCACTACCTCGTATCCTAGCGCTGCAAAAGTCCGCCGAATCTGTCGATTACGTCCTTCACTCATCCGCACGCGCCAAAACTTCCGGCTACCATCCGCTAGTAACCCCCCGCTCCTTGCGGTTTTTACGTCGTCCCTCGCCAGATCTTCGTCCCCCTCAACTTTTTCCATCTTCTCTAGTCCCAACCTCGAAACTCCATCGCCAATCTCAATCCCAAAATCACTGATTTCTTGCTGGTGTAGTGCTTTAAGTGGCTGATCGAGCTCCACCTCGTAAACCTTTTCCTTCACAAAACCTGGATGTGTCATCTGAAAAGCAAAATCACCGTCGTTAGTCAATAAAAGTAACCCTGACGAATCCTTATCTAGGCGCCCCACGGTCTTTAAATTACGGTATTTTTCTGGCAAAAGCTCAAAAACCGTCGGCGTATCCCCCTGACGTCGCCGCGAACAAACATAGCCCACTGGCTTGTTTATCCCCAAATATACGTAATTCACTCCAGTTGGCACTTTTCCGCCTGAAAATGACCCTATCTTACCATTATAGCACACTTCGTCTGAAAAGTCAATACTTTCCGGCGATTTTGCCAATTTTTTTTCTAAATTTATCAAATCTAACGACTTCTCAGTACTTCTCGCCTCAATCCGTACCCTATCTCCCAATTGCGCGATTTTACCATTAATGGTTACTTTACCAGACACGATCGCCTCATCTGCCTGTCGACGTGATATCCCTAAGCGCTCCGCTAGAAACTTATTCAACCGAATCGCCTCAATACTGACTTTATGCTCTGCGCACATCCTACCTACATTTGCCCATCAGTGTTGCCGCCTAGGCGAATGGTTTCCGCATTATTGGCCGTTTCTACGGCAGCATCATTTTCTGGTGTGGTTGCCGAAATTGTTCCATCGAATGCACGGTCGCCGAGCACCTCATGCACCACGTTGACCACGTCCTCAATTCCCACCTGTGACTTCACCAGATAACGATCCGCCCCCAAATTTTCGCCGCGTTGACGTTGGTCTTCGCTCGACAATGCCGTCATCATAATCACCTTAATATCTTTCGTTTCTGGAGTTGAACGCAAGATATCCAGCATATCAAAACCAGAAATCTTTGGCATCATTACGTCTGAAATCACTAAATCTGGCCGTTCGCGTACGGCAGTTGCCAAGGCCTCTTCACCGTCTCCTGCCAGAACAATCTCATAACCCTCAGCCGTCAAGCGAATACTGTAAATCTCGCGCAAACTATTATCATCTTCTACTAGCAAAATCTTGCTCATACTGACTCCTTATTTGTCTCTATTATAACATTTTGATTAGGAACCTGGGTGATATTTGGTGTTGGTTGTACTATTTGCGGCGTAACTTCCTGAACCAGCTGCGTTGGTAGTGATGTAGCTTGCGGCATATTCTGTGGTGCGGCTTGCGCGGGCGGCGCTACGGTAGGCACTGCAGCTTGCGCCGCAGCAGTCTTCGTCTCGGTCGCTGGCGCTACCACTGCCGTCTCTGACTGCGGCACTGCTACTGGCGTTTGCTCAGGCGCCACAGCGGTCGACTGTGTGATTTGTGTCACTTCAGCCGAATGACTCACTGGCGCCGAACCGCTCGCAAAAGCCTTCACGGCCTGGGAATTTTCGTATGCCAGACGCTGCTTGGCATATTCTGCGTCCGATAGCCTTGGTAAGCTGACGAAAAACGTCGAGCCGTCGCCAAACGCACTCTCGCACCAAACGCGCCCACCCAGCGCTTCCACTCGCTGTTTCACTAAATATAGCCCCAATCCAGTGCCACCAATCTGCCGTGTTTGTGAATTATCTACGCGATAAAACTTTTGAAAAATATGCGTCAAATCATCCGCCGCTACGCCAATACCGGTATCGGTGACATTAATCAAGACTTTATCGCCGTCACCACGCGCATTAACCCAGATTTCGCCGCCGTCTGGTGTATATTTGATGGCATTTTCTAGTAAATTATCTAATATTTCGCGCAAAAAATCCAAATCTACTGCCGCGTAGACCTTTGGTTCTACGCTATGTTCTTTATTCACCGCGCCTGCTGTGCCAAAACTATATTTCAAATGTTTTTTCAACATTTCCTTACTGTGTGCATCGGCCATTTCCTTTACTACACCAACAATTTCCACTGGCACTAATTCTACTCGCATTCGCCCATCGTCGAGTTTGGTAACGTCGAGTAAGTCTTTGAATAAACGTCCGAGATGTTGACTAGCAGAATGCGCTGCCTCTAGATATTGTCGCGCCCGGTTATCAATCGTTGCGGTTTGCGGATTCAGAGCTAGGCCCAAGTACCCCTCAATCGAGGCTACTGGCGTACGCATTTCGTGGCTAGCTGTCGAAATAAACTCTGTCTGCGCGCCAGCTTCCTCTAGCTCTTTGGCAATATCGCGAAATGTAATAATTCGGTCACCGTTCAGACCACCTGCTGGCACCATAGTGAGTGCTACGGGAGTTTTGTGTGCACTTTGCGCTGCCACAAGTAAATATTCACGCGTAGTCATTGGTTGATTGTGGCGCAACGCCCCCGAAAGTTTATCCTGCCCCTCTGGTACTGGCGCCCCCTCGATATTTTCAAGCTTTACAATTAATTTATAATCCAAGCCAATTAAGTTCTCAGCACTATTATAGCCTGTCATTGTGGCCGCCGCTGGATTAGCGAACTTTACCACTCCCGCTCCGTCCACGATAATTACACCGTCATTAATTGTATTAAGCGCCAATTCCGCTAATAGTGCCGTTGCAACGCTACCATTTGCCCCCGCCTCAGCAGTTGCCGCCGATTTTTTTCGAGACTTAAACAAACTCATTTACTTTCCCATCCATTTTCCTCATTTTATCATAAGCATTCCCAAAAACCAAATGCCTAATTTTAAATTAACATTAACGAATTAAAATATGCTATAATCAAAAATGAAAGAATCCACAATTTGACACAGTATTTTTTATACTAACATTTTGTGCAATTGCCTAATGATAAAAGAAGTGCTGGGTGCTACGATACCCCCAATCTCGTTTATCAGTTAGGCTGTTGACCTGTGTTGGTGGATTCTTTCAACCGTCGTAGCACCCATTTTTCGTCGAGCAATGCTGGCTATAGTCTGTATGTTAATACTGCAGATGGTACTACG
>CAOZKB010000054.1 GCA_948571325.1 uncultured Candidatus Saccharibacteria bacterium
AGCGGTTAAACCATCCCTCGGCCCGTACCATCGTTACAGCGGTTTCCCCCTCCGCTGCCTGAGTACTGTATTAGGGATGGGGGAGGCATAAACTATTTGTAAAATCGGGTCTTTTGCAAATAGTTTATGCTATAATGATAATAGTTATGAGAGGAGAGGTCGTATGCGCGTAATCCATTTATGTTTTCAGCTTCATCAGCCGTTTGGTTTGCGTGGAACGGTCGATGGTGGCGAGGACCATAATTATTTTGATACCAAGTCCGCTTTTACTAAGGCAAATGCCGAAATATATCAGCCACTGTTTGCGTTTCTTGAGCGGAATACGCAGAAATTTGCTGGTTTCCGATTTTCGCTTTTGGTTTCTGGATCGTGGTTGGATTTAGCAGAGCAATACGATACTGAGTTGATTGAGCGTTTACGTAAATTAGTAAAATTAGGGCAGGTGGAGCTGGTGGCAGAGCCAATTAGTCATTCCCTGGCGTTTTTCTATGATGAGGCGGAGTTGACTGAACAAGTACAACGTTATCGCGCGCGTATTCAAAAGCTATTTGGTGTGGAAGGTCGGATTTTTGCCTTGCCAGAGTTGATTTATAATGATCAAATTGGTAAGTGGGCGGAAGATTTTGGTTTTGCTGGCATGTTGGTGGGCGGGTCGCCCGAAGTTTTGGGCTGGCATAGCCCGAATCATATTTATGAGGCGATGGAATGCCGATATTTGCGTTTGTTGTTCCGAAATACACCGCTGTCTTTGGCGATTATGCACGCGGATGCGGATTTGTTGGTGGAAAAACGCGTATCGGAGGATTCGGAAGAGAAGAAAATGGTGCTTTCGGCGCAGAAATTCCAGAAGCGTCTGGAATTAGATATGTTGCGCGGAAATTTAGTGAACTTGTATTTTGATGCGGAGTTGTTTAGGGTGCAGCGTGACAAGGGGGTGATTGGGTTCTTTGATGAGTTGGTGGCGACTTGGTTGGGAGTGCAAGGTAATCACTTTGTTGGTGCAGCTCAAGCTTGTGTGGTAGAGACGCCTAGTATGGCGCTTTCGGTGAAAAAATCAGTGAGCTGGCGTGAGGAGTCTGATGATAGTTACGAAGATAAAAATAGTCAGGATACAGTGGCGTTAGTGCTGCAAGCGGAGGCTGATGTGCACCCGCCGCGTTGGTTGGATCAGCCTTGGCAGGTAGAACAGTCCAAGGCGTTGTATGGGCTGAAACGCGAGATTTTGGCAAGTGAAGACGAAAAGTTGATTGCAGATTGGCGGAGGTTGACGGCACTGGACTATGCTTTAAAACATGATGTGAATAGCTTAGAGGTATTTAAGAAGATTTTAGCGGATTTGAAAGTGCGAGCCGAAGTTGTGAAAAAAGCGCAGGTGGTGGAAATTTCGCGAGCTTTTACCAAAAAGCGAGATCGAGGCAATGTCGATGTAAAAACAGACACGAGCGCGACGGCGGTAAAAGTGAACTTTGGTGTGGCGCGAGTGGGTGGCACAACAAGTCATGCAGTACATACGACGGCGGTACAGTCTGAGGCCGAAGTGCCCGTGCGGCGACTATGCGTGCGAGAGGTGGAACCAGTTGCAGAAGAAGAGTCCAGGCAAGTTGTCGTACAAAAGAAATCCAAGGATAAGCCACGGGGAATTCGTAAGGTGATTCGCAAGCTGGTGATTGAATGATTATCGTGGTGCGTATTTGGCGGTTTGAGCTATCGTTGAGCTGGTGACTATATATACAAAAAGTTCTCCAGACCTTGGGGAGTGGAGAACTTTGGAGATGGGTCGTTAGCGCTTCTTTTCTTTGACTTCGTTGCGACCGAGGTTTTTCTTAGTCTCAGTGAAGACAACATGCTTGCGCAAAACCGGATCGTATTTCCGAAGAGTTAGCTTATCCGGAGGATTCATGGTATTCTTCTTGGTGTAGTATTGACGAATACCAGACTCTTCGGACACTAAACCAACTAGCTTGCGTTTAGTATTATTCTTCTTTGCCATAATGTTTATCATTTTATCACAAAAAAACCGGCTTGTAAACTGTAAAATTGCAAAACGAATTGTGATTATTGTTGGGCTTGGCTGATTTCGTTGGTAATTCCTTCACCGACGTTCGGAACGTCAGAGGAATAGATAAAGTCAGCCAGAAAGAATAATACAAGTGCGAAACAGAGAATCTTTTTGGGACGTAGTTTTAGCTTGTCGAAGGTATTGATTAGAATTGGATATAATACGTAGGTCATAGCCAGACCACAGAGACCGAAAGCCGTGACACTGCCTAGGCAGATGCGGCCGTGGAGATTGAGAAAATTGCCGCTATAGTCCCACCATTTAAGATGTTTGAAAGTTTCGAGGTACCAACCAGTGCAATATTCGAGTACTCCACAGCCAATAACGGCAGCAAAGAAGACTACCAGCGGATGTTTTTTGAAATGTTGTAATAAGAGCGCAATGCCAAGCCCACCAAAGCCATAAATTGGCAGCCAAGGACCATGCAAGACACCACGGTTGACGAAGCCACCAGTCATATAAAAATACAAACAAACTTCCCAAATCCAGCCAATTAAGGCGCAGGCAAAAAAGATGAGAATATAGTTGCAGAAAGCGTTTTCGGAAGAGTGATTTTCTGGAGTTTTTTGCGTGGTCATGATGATTAAGTTAATGGTTATATTATAGCAAAGATTTTATAAAAAAGGTAATATAAATAAAAAATATTCTTGACATAAATTCAAGAATATTTTTGGTGCTGGAAGTAGGACTCGAACCTACGAAGGCCGAAGCCGAGAGATTTACAGTCTCTTGTCATTGCCACTAGACGATTCCAGCGTGGTGGAGCTTCATAAAGAAGCCCCATGTGGCCATAACGGCTGTTTTTATTGTAGCAGACCTTGCGATTTTTGGCAAGATTTGGTAAACTGGAGGTAGTTGCCGTGTTAGCTCAGTTAGTAGAGCAGCCGCCTTGTAAGCGGCAGGTCGTCGGGGCAGAGCCGACACACGGCTCCAGAGAATTATATTGTTCTTTGGTAACATATTGTGAAAATATGGTTGAACGCTAATAAATATAGTTTACAGTAATAAAGTTTTGTGATAGAATAAGGATATTATGGCAAAGAAGAATAATACGAAGCGCAAACTCGTCGGTCTGGTTTCTGAAGAATCTGGTATCCGGGTGTATTACACAAAGAAAAACACGATGAATACTCCGGACAAGTTAAGTTTGCGGAAATATGATCCAGTACTTCGTAAGCACGTAGTCTTCACCGAGACGAAAAAGAATCTTGGTCGTAACGAAGTTAAAGAGAAGAAGCGCTAAAAATATCCCAGTGGGGATATTTTTTTGTGGCGAGGGGCGGCGTCCATTGGGTTTTTGATGTCGTTTTGTCTGGAATTTTTAGCGTCTTCAGAAGTTTATTCGATGACTAATTTCCAGCGGATTTGGCGAGATGAACGCGTCTGAGGCTTTTTGGTGGAGGGTTCGTTATTAATTTCTGAAATAGCATCCTGGATGCTTGTTTTTGGGGTGGGATTCTTGGAGATGGGGCTAGCTTGAGTAGGGTTCTTCGTGGTATTTTTCTTGGTGAAGTTGACAGCAACCTGAAAATCATCGGGGTGTTCCCAGGTGTTTTTATCTTGAGCAGTGGTCCTTGTTGGTTGTGGCCTCTTAGGATTTTTAATTATTTTGACGGGAATATTGGCAGATTCAGGACTTATTTTGGAGTCTTCGGGGTGATTTGTATTTTTTATAACTTGCGGGGCAATTGCATTAGCGCGTTGTTCGGCTTGCCAGTTTAATAGGCGCTGGTTAAGGTCTGAAATTGCTTGCGTTAAGTTCTGTGAGAGCGGACGGTGGTTGCGAGCTTCGCTAATCCAGCTGCGCACGAGATAATTATCGCTGCTATCGTAGAGATAGTCGATGCTGGTTTTGGTACAAAAGTCATTAATTAAATCTTCGTCTTCGGTGCGAAAGATTTGGGGTTTAAGCTGATAGAGTTGCTGCTGAAGAGTATGCTGTTGGAGTGATTGGAGGTATTGAGGTGGTTGAAAAACGAAATCCCGACTGCGAACTAATCCGGGTTGACGATGCGGGTAAGCAGAGGTAAGCTCGTCCCACCAAGAAACGGTATTTTTGATAGAAAGGGCGATTTGGGCATCGTCGAATTGCGATATGTTGGCGGGGTTTACTAGCTGATAGTGGGGGTTTTGTAGCCATGCGAGAATAAGTGCATCAAGAAATTGGATAATTCCAGCGGAGCGGTGCTGACGGAAGATTTCGGCATCTAGAACAAGATTAATAATGTTGCCCCAGAGACTGGATTTGTTGATTAATTTATTAAAATATTGTACGGAGTCGCTAGTTTTGGCTTGACGGAGGCTGGCAAAATCAAACATTATATGATCAGAGAGCTCGGTATGCCGACAGAGGATTTTCGTATTAGCAGATTTACCGGCGACATCATAGAGGTGATTAGTAGAGTATTGCCCAAGAGTTAACATTGAAGCGCCGATGAGGATATTTTGAAAGCCATTGGCGCTGACCCATTGGCCAATTTGGTCGTTGTAAATAAAATCTGTGTGTGCAAAAGTAGGACATTCTATGTCGAAAAGTTCACGAAAACGTTCTTGGCAGAGCCAGACTTCGGCTTCGAACTCAGCGGGGTCGTAGAAAAAGGCTAACGAATGGTAGTAGGGTGAGGCGATAAGTTCGATTTTGTGTGAAGCAATGAGTTTTTTGAGGCGAGTAATGAGCTCGGGGTCGTATTTTTCGGCTTGATCGAGCCAGGGACCGGAGATTACAAGCGCAGCGCGAAAATCAGCATATTTTTGAACGTTGCGTTCGAGGAGGGCAAAAAGCGGCTGATAGCAAGCTTGATTGTTTTGCTGGAAATTGGCTGCATCGAGTATGGGGCAGTGTAGCTGAAAAGTTAAACTTATGATGCTCATTTTACCTCTCTTTAACCGTTACTGTAATAAGTATAACACTTTTTGAGAGGTTTGGCGGAAAAATAGCGAAAAGGGCGAAAAGTGTGTTAAAATATAGTTGTTAGGGGCGTAGTACAACGGCTAGTATAGCGGTCTCCAAAACCGTAGATCTTGGTTCGATTCCGAGCGCCCCTGCCAAGCCGAATATAAATCACTAAATTGTTCGTTTGACCCCTGTTGAACGGACATTTTTTTGTTATAATATGGTTAGCAGACAATTTTGACTATTTTTTGCACGAGATAGTTAAACGGAAAAATAGAATTTTACCAATAAAGACAAAAGTGATTGGTTTTGGGTTGTTTTTTGGCTTATTTTTGGTTTGGAGGGGCTTATTCAACTTGGAAACTGCCGGTTTGGAAGATTTGGTCGGCGGGGTAGCCCTGATCGAGGAGATGTTGGATCAGAGCGCCGGCGACGGCAGAAAGTAGGATTTTGGCGGTGGTGGAAAGGTCTTTGAGCTGGACGATTGCGGTGGCTTCCATGTGGCCGAGGTGGTAGGTTTTACCTCTTAATTCGTCGAAGGTTTCACTGGCGGCCCAGATAATGCTGTCGGAATTTGGGCCGAGGGTGTAGTGAATAGTGGTCATGTTAGTTATCCTCTAAAATTGAAGAAAAAAGGGATTTTGGAGCTTGGAAAAAGAATAATATCTCTGTTGTCATGATTTTATTATAACATTGCTGAGAATTTTATGAGCGTAGAAACTGAATGAAAATGATGGTTGGAAGCTAAGGCTTAGAAAGTTTAGATGGCTTCTGGAGGCAAGTGAGGAGCTTTGTGAGGAGAGGGCGCAAAAGAAGATAGAGGAGGTAGCCAATACAGCCACCGAGGACATTGGTGATGATGTCGGTAATGTCGGAGGAACGAAAGCCGTTGATTAGGGGTTGGAGCGTTTCGATACAAAAACTAAGGATAAAAGTATAGAGAAGGGTGGTTAAAAAAGAAGGTGCTGGATGTTTAGTAAGCGGCAACAAGAAGCCGAAGGGGATGGTCATAACGATATTAAGGACAATTTGGCGTATAAAATCACCGTGGCCAGCAGTAACGTCAATGAAGGGGATAAGATTCATGGGTGTATAGGGGTGATTAAAGATGAAAGGAAGAGATGTGAGAATTGGCATGAGGGTAAAATAGAGAACAAAAGTGAGGTAGATATACATAAGTGTACGTGTAAAAAGAATGTCTCGATTTTGAGATTTCCAGCGGGAGTAAAAAATGGAAAAATAAATTAGAGCTAACGCAGTAAAATCGAGCAGTATTTTCATGAGTTAAAAGAATTGTGGGTTAAATAATCCATAGTATTAGTATAACATAGTGTAAGTTGGACGGGAGATTTAGGGTGTTAGCTCAACAAATATATGAGAATTACTTAAATAAAAACCCCTTGAGGTTGTATAGTTAGAGTTGTAAGGCATCA
This sequence comes from uncultured Candidatus Saccharibacteria bacterium, assembly GCA_948571325.1. GTDB lineage: Bacteria > Patescibacteriota > Saccharimonadia > Saccharimonadales > Saccharimonadaceae > Nanosyncoccus. The sequence continues at coordinate 6,386 of CAOZKB010000054.1, forward strand.
ACTAATACATCGAGAGGAGTTATTTTGAGTATAACACAAGAAATGCGCTATCGCGACAGTGTGCTGAGGTATGCTGAGAGGCATAGTGTAGCTAAAGCAGCAGTTAAGTTCAATGAGCCAGATAAAAAACTATCAGACTTCTAAACTCTATCAATTTACAGCCATAGACACTTTCTCAAGACTACGTATGCTAGAAGGTTACCTTGAGCAGAGTACCTATACTGCATGGTTGTTTCTCGTTCAGGTTTTGTCCTTCTATAAAGCCCATGGAATAGAGGTCAAAATGTTTCAGACCGACAATGGTCCCATCTTTACTAATCGCTTTTTAACTACCAATAAGGATAAGCTTACTCTCTTTGAACAAGAGCTAAAGAAACGACATATACGTTATAAGACCATTAAGACGTATACACCAAAACATAATGGTAAAGTTGAACGTTCCCATCGCGAAGACCAACGGCGCCTCTATTCTGAGATGAT
>CAOZKB010000055.1 GCA_948571325.1 uncultured Candidatus Saccharibacteria bacterium
AAAAACACCATTTTATCCTTTTAGCGTAAAAGCTTCAGTTTATTTCCCAGAGGTGAAAATTCTCCCGCTTTCTCCTCCTTTTTTCAAATTTCTTCCGCTTATTTTCTCCCGAAACTCAGACACTTTTACTATTTTTGTCTAAATTTATACACCTGTATAAGTTTTCCCACTAGAACCGCCGAAAATCACCAAAACTATCAAAAACACCAAAATTATCAGAATCATCAAACCGCCAAAATTACCAAAGCCACCAGAAACATTAAATCCACCAATTTACCTCACCACACACCGCACCGGCAAACCATATTTAAAATCCTGTTCACTGTTCGGATAAACCGCATCACGATGAACTTCCCAGTCAAACATCACGTTATTCAACGACGTTGCACTGCTTGTCCAAACATAACCAAAACCACCGACATTATAAACACCTCCCGCCCAAGATGCCACATATCCCGACCTGACGGCATAAACCGGATCTAGGATCAAGTTTTGATTTGCTCCACTCTCCGCATCAAGCGCAAAAGTCGCAACAGCTGTTTTTCCATAATGCCCGTCTGTTACTATGTACTGTGCCGATTCCGGATAACCATAAGCCAGCATCAATCGATAAAAACTCTTTTCCATGTCAAACGGCAATCCTGTTACCTTGCTTCCCCCTGCCATTGGCAACTGCCAATTAGCTGGGCAAACGCTATCTGGTGCATTCTTCACCTTAGTTGCATCTTCCTCCGCGCCCGTGCTCACTAACCCCACAGCGCTCCCTGCCGTCGCCGTATTCCAAGCATAATAATTACCTAATAAATAATGCGCATTATATTGATTATTCTTCACGCTAACATTCGACCCTAGATCCGCACTTTGCCAATTTTCCCCCTCCACTTTCGTCAAAATCTTCTCTTGTACGCATTTCTCCAAAGTCTGCGTAGACGTAACCGTTGTGCAAGCTTGATAATCCACCGGTGAATTTAATACATACTCCCCTAAATTCCAACTCCTCGCTTCAGTCTGCGAAGGATTACTGACCGGTTGTGGCACTTCATTCGAGGTTGGGAAGTCTGCCTGCCAAGTTCTGCCCACACTGATGTCGCTGTCCGCGCTACTTAATGTCCGCATCACTGTGTTACCGCTACTGTCTTTATAGCTTAAGTCTAGGGCCAAATTTTGCGTCATCCAGCAGTTTTGATCAGCCAACTTGCTTACCCAGTATTGCTTGCCATCGCGGATATCAATTAACTGCTTGCTTACCTCATTTCCCGGCGTGATATTGCCCGTGTTCGCACAAATTCCCACCGTCATATCTTGCATGTAGACTGCTTGAGTAAGATTAGAAATCACCGTTGGATTTGCTACTACGGATACCATTACCGAGTTACTATATTGCCCCGCTGGCAGTTCTGTATTTACCTTAGCTCCAAAGGTGAGATTATAAGTATCACCAGTTGTGGTTTTTGATTCATTGTAAATTTTCGTGTCATTAGTTGGTACAGCTGCATATTGCGTAGCACTCATAGCTTCCCCCTTTGTCAAAGCATAACCCCAAGTATTATTCGTAAAGCCACTTGGCGTCGGCGTACCCGCTACTGCTTGAATCACCTGTGTTTTATCGGGGTTGGTCATATTATTGGTCGCATCGATCGTCTTTAGGTAGAGGCTATAACCCTCTTGGTTATTAGTACTAACCGTCAAATTAGTTGGCGTACTAGCAAAAGTACCATCGCCCGTCGGCGTTACGTCAATCGCCACTTCCGAATCCAACGCCACCGAAACGGTGGCAACATTACTCTTAGCAACTACCCCATCACTTGTAGCATTAGTATCAGTAGTTACCGGATAAATAAACATCGCCATTAAAAGAACCAACATCTCAACCGAGCAAAAGCCACAGATTTCCCTTTGTCGTTTAATTTTGGTATTACAAGCGTTAGCCATTTGTGCCTCCTATAAGTTTACTATCAACTCTAGTGGCTGAACCATCGCCCTGTTTCTTGTCTTCCAAACACAGTTCTAAAAAGGGTGCCACGACGAGTTGAATAGAATTACCAACGCAGTTTTGCAAATATTGCAAATCAGAGTCAGTGTGTCGTAACACCCAAATCATTCTGATTCACAAATAATCACGCATCAGCGTAAAATCTCAACAGATCAAATTAGTATTTCATCAATACCAAAAACACTGCGTCTAATTGTAATTCTATTCAATACTTATTATACTACACTTTTGCAACCACAAGCAGATTTTTCACCAAATTCTACCCCCTACTTTTCCTCCGCCTCTTCATCTGGAAGCACAATTCCTAATGATGCCACCGTATCGCCATCATTCATTTTCATTATACGTACGCCTTGCGTTGCCCGACCCAAAGTTGGAATCTCCTTCACCGCCACACGAATCGCTTGGCCCTTCGTTGACATCATAATCACTTCCTTCGCCGCCGGGTCCAGCGTATGTACCGCCACAATCGGACCGGTCTTTTCCGTCACGCTCGCTACTTTAATGCCTACACCACCCCTAGCATGCGTTGGGAAATTCTTCGCCTGTGTTGCTTTACCGTAACCATTTGCCGACATTACTAGCAACTTCTGTCCCTCATCACGAATAATATCCATCCCTACAATTTCATCTTTTGGTCGCAAACGAATTCCTCGTACCCCTTTTGCGCTTCGTCCCATCGCTCGCACATCTTTTTCGTTGAAACGCATCGCCTGCCCCGCCGAAGTTGACATTACTACATCATTTTCACCAGTCGTCTCTTGTATCCACATCAATTCGTCACTTGGGTCAAGCTTAATCGCAATCATGCCATTCGCCCTCAGCGTCAAAAACTCTTTTACAGCCGTTTTCTTGATCGTTCCCTTCTTCGTTGCCATAAAGAGGTAACCATTCGCATTCTCGCCTTGCTTAATTATAGTAGTAACCTTCTCATCTGGATGCATATTAAGTAAGTTCACCGCTGCCGTACCCTTCGCCACCATTGATGCCTGCGGCACTTCATATGCTTTCATCCGAAAAATCCGTCCTTGATTAGTGAAGAATAGCAAATAATCGTGCGAATTTGCCGTCACAATTTGCGCAATTACATCCTCGTCCTTCGTCGTCATTCCTCGACGCCCCTTACCGCCCCGATTCTGCCGCTTGAAATCACCCTGCAACACTCGTTTCAAATAATTCTCCGCCGTGAGCAAAATCACGCTCTCCTCATCAGGGATCAACTCCTCCTCCGAAAACTTCCCTACTTCATGGTTAAAGATTTTACTGCGGCGTTCATCACCATATTTTTCTTTCATCGCCAAAAGCTCTTCCTTCACCACGCGTAGCACTTCCACCTCACTCGCCAAAATAGCTTCCAACTTACCGATTAATTCGTGCAGCTGTCGCAATTCTTCTTCAATCTTATCGCGTTCTAGCCCTTGCAATCGCCGAAGTTGCATCGCCAAAATCGCCGCCGCCTGAATTTCACTCAAACCAAACCGCTCCATCAAGCGCTTGTCGGCATCATCATAACTTTCGCGAATCGTCTTGATTACTTCGTCAATGCTATCTAGCGCAATCTTCAAACCCTCAAGAATATGCGCTCGTTCTTTCGCCTTTCGAAGTTCAAATTCCGTCCTACGCCGTACTACTTTCTGCCGATGCTTAATAAACTCCGCTAAAATCTCTTTCAACCCCAAAATCCGCGGCTGCACCCCATCCACCAATGCCAACATGTTATAATGAAAGGTCGTTTGTAGCTGCGTCATCTTATACAGTTGGTTCAAAATCTTCTTCGGAAAAGCGTCTTTTTTCAGTTCCACCACTACTCGAATCTTACCACGCGCCGATTCATCACGAGCATCAGCAATATGATCAAGCTTTTTGTTGAGAACTAGTTCCCTCACCTTTTCGATGAACCCTTCCTTGCTCATCCCATACGGCACCTCTGTAATCACAATCTGGTAACGACCATTTTTCTTCTCTTCTATCCCCGCCACCGCACGGATTACTACGCTTCCCTTCCCCGTCGCATAGGCCTGTTTCATCGGCGCGCCACCATACACCTCCGCGCCCGTCGGAAAATCCGGCCCTTTCACATGTTGCATTAAACCATCCAAACTAATCTCTGGATCGTCAATCTGTGCTACTGTTGCATCAATGACTTCGCCCAAATTGTGTGGCGGAATATTGGTCGCCATCCCCACCGCAATACCCATCTGACCATTCAGCAAAATATTCGGCACCGCTGCTGGCAAAACTACCGGCTCTTGTTCGCTACCATCAAAATTATCCCGAAAATCTACCGTTTCCTTCTCAATATCCGTCAAAAGTTCCGCCCCCACCTTATCCATTCTCGCCTCCGTATACCTCGAAGCCGCCGCATCGTCACCATCCATCGAACCGAAGTTACCTTGTCCCTCCACCAAGGTATAACGCATCTTCCAGTTCTGCGCCAAATTCACCATCGCATCATAAATTGACGAGTCGCCATGCGGGTGATATTTACCCATCACTTCACCCACGATACGCGCCGACTTCACCGTCGCATGTGGCGCTTTCCAACCATTTTTGTTCATTGCGTATAAAATGCGTCGATTCACCGGTTTCAGACCATCTCGCACGTCTGGCAACGCCCGATCAATAATCACTGACATCGAGTAGCGCAGGAAATAATTCTCCATCGTCGTCTCGACGTCACGCTTCTCCACCCCATCAATCACCTCTCCCTCAACTACTGCTTCCCCCACGCTCACGTCTTTGACATCCTTGATTTCCTCCGGAGCATCCCCCTCTGGCATCATCTCCTCATTCTTCAAATTTTTATCATCTTTATCACTTGCCATTCATCTACTCCTTTCCTAAAAGTCCAATTCATCCAAATCAACGCTTGCTGCCCCAGCCTGAATAAAGTTTTTCCTCAAATCTACTTGGTCACCCATCAATTTCGTGAACACTGCATCTGCCTTCTTCCATATGTTTTGCCGACGCCTTTTGCCTCAAATAATAATTCGCCCATAAGTCCCCTCCTATTTCGATATGGTCTTGCGGCTGCGGCTGATGGTCAGCGTAACTGCAATGATGATGATAACGCCCTGAATAACCTTTCTCACATAAGGGTCCACGCCCATCAGAGTCAGCCAGTTGACAAGCTCCGTATAGATTAAAACGCCGACGAAGGCCGAAAGAGCGCCGCCCTTGCCTCCGGAAAGGGAACCGCCGCCGATGACGATTGCGGTAACGACAGGAAACATCTGATTGGTTCCGAGGCTGGCCTGTCCTAATTTCAACCGGATACACTGGAGGATGCCTGCCAGTCCCGCCGTACATCCGCACAGGGCGAAAACCTTGATTTTGGTCAGACCGATATTGATGCCGGTGGAGGCCGCCGCTGTCTCATTGTCCCCGATGGCGTAGACGGCTCTGCCAAAAGCGGTATAGTTTAGAATCAGAGCGCCGATGATAAAGATGGCAAAAGCGATCAGCGTCAGATAGGGAATGCCTAAAAACATACCCTGAGACAATACGTTGAACAGTTCGTCCTTTGCCTGGATCGGCGTTCCCCGGTAAACAAGCACTGCCGCGCCGGTCATGATACATCCCATGGCGTAGCTGACGATAAAGGTGGCGATTCTGGCCCGTACATGGAGGAAGCCGGTCAGTGCGCCGACGGCCGTACTGATCAGAACCACCAGAAAAATGCCTAATATACCGAAATCGTTGTCATTTGAATTGTTTACGACGAGAAAGGCTACGAATGAGCCGGCAAAGCCCATAACGCCCTCGATGGAGAGGTCGATGCTTCCCAGCAGCAAAACATACATCAGTCCCGTCGAGATTACCAGAGGGATGGACATCTGGTACATAATGTTTACTACATTTCCCCACGAAAAAAAGTTTTTCTGGGAAATAGCCCCTATGACTGTCATAATAATCAGCAGAATCAGCGGCGCATATCTTCTTATTTTATCTTTCCGTGCGTCCTCTTTCACTTTCTGCGCGAATTGCTGACCTACTGACAATGTAGACAGAGAATCTTCCCATTTATTTTTCATGCATACGTTCCCCTTATATCAAAAAGTCATTGCATACTATGGTTATGTGCGATATGCCAGAAGCATAATTTCCGGATTTGAAGAAGGTGGGTTTGCTCAGAGCAAGCCCACCTTTGCAGTTATCTGCCGGATGCGCGTACTGAAATGTATGCGGTAATCTTAACGCACGGTCTGTCAGCGGCGCAAAATTTCACAGAGCGAAATTATTCCTGATACTTGTCGATACAGAAGGACAGATCATTGTAATCATAGCCCGGATTCTTTGTCTTAATGAATTTTTCGATGATATCGTTGGCGTTTTCTTCCGTTACCAGGGTGGTCTTGCAGAAGATCAGACGCTCATTGTCAGCGAGGGTAGTGGGGTCCAGCTTACCCATAGCTGCCTGGATTGCATAGGATGCGCCGTAGCCTGCGATCATGTAACCGTCGTTTGCGTTCGTGATAACCATGTCGCCGTCATTTACTGCGTTCAAAGCTGCCTCGATGCCGTCACAGCCGCTTACCTTGATCTGGCCGTTCAGGTTTTTGTTCTTTAATGCTTCCACAGCGCCCAGAGCCATGGTGTCGTTTGCGGAGTAAATACCCTTTAGGTCGGGATATTTTACCAGCCATCCTTCTGTCAGGGTCATAGCCTCAGCCTGGCTCCAGCTTGCGGTCTGGCTGTCGACAACCTCGATGTTCGGATAATCTTTCAGCGCTTCCTCAAATGCTTTGTGTCTGTTGCTTGCGGAATCGTCGCCCAGCAGACCCTG
>CAOZKB010000056.1 GCA_948571325.1 uncultured Candidatus Saccharibacteria bacterium
AGAATATTTGCCAACTGCGCCCGCACTTGTGGCTGTTGATGTGCTGGGAAAACGTCGACCATACGATCAATACTCTGTGCCGCACTATTAGTATGTAGAGTTGCAAACACCAAGTGACCCGTCTCTGCCACTGTAATCGCCGCCTGAATGGTCTCCAAATCACGCATCTCACCAATCAATACTACATCTGGGTCCTCACGCAGAATACTACGCAATGCCGCCGCAAAACTATAAGTATCATAATGCACTTCACGCTGTGCCACTACTGCCCGCTTTGATGTGTGTGTAAATTCAATTGGATCTTCAATCGTAATAATATGCACCGCTTTTTCGGTATTAATCTTGTCTACTAACGCCGCCAGCGTCGTACTCTTACCTGAACCTGTTGGACCAGTCACCAGTACTAACCCATTCGGATGATCAGCAAACGTCGCCACCACACCTGGCAAACCCAAATCCTCAATACTACGAATCACATTCGGAATCAAGCGGAACGCTGCCGCCATGTTCCCTTTTTCATAAAAAGCGTTTACACGAAAACGAGCAATATCACCAAAGGCAAAGGAATAATCAAACTCCTTATCTTTCATCAAAATCACTTTTTGATTAGCATCCAAAGTTGAGAACACCAACTGTTGTACTGCCATATCAGTCAACACTGGATAAGTTGTCAGCTGTCTCAAAACTCCATCTACTCGTAAAATCGGTGGCAGACCCACTTGTAAATGTAAGTCTGATGCTCCCGCTCGCACACATTCTTCCAACAAATTCTCAATCGAAACCCCAATATTTGCCACGCTAGCCGCAGCCACACTCGCCGCCGCTGCATTCACCTGGCTATCATTTTTAGTTAAATCCGCTCCAGTTGGTTTCTTTTCTACTCGCGCCACTGGCTTCTCGGCATTTGGCTTCTTAGCTACTTCTACCGGCTTAGCCGAAGCCACTGGTTTACTTCCTGTTACTTTTCCGGAAGCATCCGCCTTCGACGCCGCTAGTTCTGGCGCTGTTTTCGGAATCTGTGATTCAATCACTGGCTGCTTACCATTCAAATCCTTTGGTGCTTCTTCTGCTGTCAATTTCGGCTCAGGAATATCCGTCACATTTACGGCTTGCTCCATTCCACCTGGCATACCCGACATCGCTGGCATCGGCCCAGCTGACGGAATCGCTGGATTAGGCACTGGCTCGCTAGAAGCAGCCGCCTGCACTGGTGGCATCGGTATATTATAATCCCCTGCACTTGGCGTAGGCCCCATCGGTGGCATCGCGCCCGAAGCCGGCACGCTATTAATGTCCGGAATATCCGCCGGTGCGAACGGTGAAGTTGGTGTTGTCATATTTGTGTCTTGCATGCCATTATCCATATCTTTATTTTACCATAAGCCTTTCATTTTTACTATTGACTATTACTATGCCAAATCACTTGCTACGCGATTTACTTCCTCCATGGTCGTAATTCCCGATAACGCTTTTAGCATTCCATCCTGACGCATAGTTACCGTACCCTTTTCCTTAGCTACGCGCATCACCTCTGCCGAAGTTGCATGAGAAATAATTAATTTCTGAATGTCCTCATCCACGTCAATCGCTTCATACAAACCGGCTCGACCAGAATATCCACCAGGCGACTCCTGATCTTCTACCCCTTTCACCAAAGTATAAGAATTCTGGTTTGCTAGTGGTAATCCTGCATAACCCAAATCTTCACTCACTTCTGGGACTTCATCTTGTGACTTCGGCAACAAACCACCTACAATATTATTAATCTCTTCCGTCTGCATCTCCGTACTCTGCATTGCTGTACGCTTCTGTGCTACACGCCGCACCAAACGCTGACCAATCACCGTATTCAAGGTCGACGCTAGTAAAAACGGTTCAATCCCCATATCAAGAAGTCGCGGCAAAATTCCTGCTGCCGAGTTTGTATGTAAAGTCGAGAACACCAAATGCCCCGTCAAACTTGCCTGCACCGCCAAATTTGCCGTCTCCGAATCACGAATCTCACCCACCATCACCACATCGGGGTCTTGACGCAAAATACTTCGAAGCCCCGAAGCAAAGGTCAACCCCGCATCTACATTCACTTGAATCTGGTTAACTCCATCCATCTTATATTCTACTGGATCTTCCAAAGTCACAATATTAATACGTTCACTCTTAATCTTCTTAATCAAAGCATACAAGGTTGTACTCTTACCTGAACCTGTTGGACCAGACGTCAAAATCATTCCATTTGGTCGGCTGATTCCCTGCATCACCGCTCTAAGCGCTCGCCCAGTCATACCCATGGCTTCAATTTCCATTGAAGTTCCACTTTTATCTAGCAAACGAATCACCACCTGCTCCCCCCACACCACCGGAGAAATCGCAATACGCAAATCCACTTCTTTATCGCTCACCATTACCGCAAACTGACCGTCTTGCGGAATTCTATGTTCATCAATCTTTAGATTTGACAAAATCTTAATTCGCGACACTAACGCCGGTTCAATCGCTTTCGGCAATTCCATGACTTTCCGCAACACGCCATCAATCCGACAACGAATCACCAAAGCATTTTCTAGCGGCTCAATGTGCACATCCGAAGCCTTACTCTTTACCGCAAATTCCAAAATCGAAGTCAGAGCCTTAGAAATTGGGCTATCTTGTGTAATTGTCTTAACATTACTACTCGCTGCTTTTTGTGCCACCTCTTGGTTAGTCACCTTCACAGCCTGCTGCACACCAGTAAAATCACCCTTATACTGATTGAGCACTGCCTGAATCCCATCACTCGAAGACATCACTGCTCGCACTGGCTTACCCGTCAAAGTCGAAAGATAGTCCACGGCTTGCACATTCCCCACGTCCAGCATCGCTACTACCATCTGCCCATTCGCCTCACCCAGCGGTACCGCCATTGAACGCTCAGCTACCTCATAAGACAACAGCTTCAAGACATTCTGATCCATCTCTACGTCTTTTAGATTGACGTATGGCACTCCCATCACTGTTGCTGTAGCATGCGCAATCATCTCGTTATTTACGAGCTTCTTGCTCGACAAAGTAGCGAGCAATGGTTGCTTTGTCTGTATCACTTCTTGCTGTACTGTTGCAACCTCATTCGCATCAACCAGCCCCTCATTCACTAGGAGCTGTATTACTCTGTCTAGCCCATCCTTTGTTAGTAATGCCACTCTATTCTCCGCTTGGATTCAGTAATCCATCAATATACACCCGCTTCTCTTCGTCACATAATTGCACTCGATCCACATTCAAGATACAAGCATCACTATCCCTGAGAGCCTCTAGCTGCTCTCGCGGCCAAGTTGCATCCACTGGCGCCTCCTCACGCCCACAAGCAATCAGCTCAGCCATATCCAAGATCCCGTTCTGGTCAATATCCTCACAATCACCCACATAGACCTCAACTGTTGGGTTAATTGCACTTCCATTAAAAATCTCTGGATCTGGTGCTACTAATTCACTACTAATTTCATTAGTCAAAGCCTTAAATTCCGCAGTCGCCAAATTTGGGTCACCCATAATCGCATTACAGAGGAAAAATGCCGCCAGGGTGCCAATCCCCGCAATCAGAATCAACGTAAAAATATCGGATTGTTTCATCACTTGCCCTCCTGTAGCAATTCGTCCTTGGCACTATTAGCCGAATTTACCTTACTTTTGCGATTATTCGACTGTGCCTTACGTGAAGCATATAATACCTTTGTTGTCTCAATGCTTGGTTGTTCTGATAAATAATACGCATTAGCCGAAGCTTGCAAATTTAAGCCACCTGCGCTCCATTCTACCGTAGCAATCGTAATATCAAACTCACGAATCGAATGCTCAATACGATCCAACACTGCCAACACAACATCATCCGAGCCCTCAATCCTGAGCGACACTGGTATCACGTCCACCCCTTCAATATCACTTTTTACGTTATCATCACGTGGCGACAAACGCTCCGGTTCCCAACCAGCCCGTAAAAAGATTTCATTCAAACTAGCCATCAATGCCTCAGTATTCTTAACCGCCGGCAAAGCATCCGGAATCACACGAAGCGCCGAACAAATCTTCGAAGACTGCAAATACTGTTGCTTCTCTTTCTCGTCAGTTGATTCTTCATATAACTTATTAAAATCAATCCTCACCCCCATCTCATCATAACAATTAGTATTACGTTTTCGTGCTACCGATTCCAAATCAGCATTCTGTGCCATTTGTGACAGCACCTTGTAACGCAAACTATTTGTAATCTGATTCAATGACACCTCATTTGGCTTGCAATTCTCTAATTCCTCAGTACTAAGCCGTCCATTCTTATCAGTATCTACACACACCCCCACATTGCGAATAGTCTTATCGTACGCTGCAATCGCATTATTCTTCTCAGTAATAATAGTTGTGTTAAATTTGATGTACTTAATCATGAAAATCGACATCACGATACAGGTACCTAATACTAACGACGCCCCTAGCACCTCCAGCATTGTATACTGCTGCGCCTTAGAAATCTTCCGACGCTTACCCTCAGCTGGTCCTTGACTGTTATTGTTGTCCGCCATTTTGCGTACTCCCTCCAGTATTAGTTGAGTTTGTCAAACATTCTGTATCATTCTCACCGCATTCACGTGCCTCTTGAGTAAAGATATTGCCAATCTGGACATAAGAATCGGTAACATTCTGTCCCATCGGACCAATCGCAATCATATGCTTATTTTTGAAGGCAAAGAAATTTGGATCAACCTTCATTGTCGCTGTAAACTTTAGCACCAAATTATCGCTCTCATCTCGCCCGTTCGAGGAATCTGTCACAGTCAAACCATCTGGCGCCAAATAACACTCATTCGCTGAAGTCCACTTTGCTGTAGCTGAACCACTCACCATCTGCCCAGCATACGTAGTACATTTACTCTCAAAATGCTCTATCCCCTCTATATGCCCATCCAAATCCATCAACCCGCCATTAAACCAAGCATTAAACTGCGGTGTACGCCAAACTTTCACTCGCACCACGCTCTGACGATAGAACTTTGTTACACCCTCGACGTCGCGAATCTCAATCTTCTCGTCAGAAAGCTTTGTATTTCCTTCTTCATCTACCTCAACTTTTACGCCAGCAGCCTCCAAATCCTCATAGCTCATTTCTTGCTCAGCTATCTCCACTTCAGCCTCACTGTTATAAAACAGACTAATATTTGAGTCTTCGGGCACCGTCTCACCCAGAGGCAACGCCGCACAGCCCTCAGCTGTCAAATCCCACCAAGCATAATAACTTTCACCCACACGATACGCATTACCGTTCTCATCCGACTCGTTCATACACCACGTCGGTATATCATTGCCTTTCACATCCACATAACGACCATAATCATACTTAGTCAACGCCGCACTTTTCTTGAACGCCTCCAGTACCCGGTAATCAATCAGTGGTGCTACCCGTGCATCGGTCTGCCCTTCCATACGCAAAGAATTACTATCCAAATCCACACGTAACTCCGACAACTTCACGAAATCTTCACCTTGCGACAACATCACACCTAGAGCCCCGAACACTCGTGAGAGTAAAGTTTTCTTATCAGAAATATCATCCAGCCGTGCCAGTTGACTCTGAATCGTCACCAAATCCCCTAACTCCTCATAGCCCATCAATTTATCCGACATCACATCAAGACGTTTATCTTGACTGGCCATTGCGATATCCTGACCACTCTTAATTCCAAACAACACCAACACGACACTCACCGATGCTACCGACACTACGATACAAATAAACAATACTAGATTCCGCAACTTCTGTGCTCGAATCATCTGCATCTTTACTTCTGGTACCAAATTAATTTCGTAAGTCGTCGCCACCGTTGTGATTAACGGATTCTTTTGCTCAACTTGCTTCCCTGTCACTTTAGCAAGTATCTTATCAAACCATTCTTTCATTAGTCATTGCTCCTTTCCGCGAGACCAATTGCCACCGCAAACTCACTCGCCACTGGTTGCAAAACCTGCTGCTGCTCTGGGCTTACTTTCACTAACTGCCACGGGTTACCCTGAGTTGTTGGAACATTCGTCTTTGCTTCAATATATTCCGCAATAAACGGAATCATCCCAGCAAAACCGGACAAAATAATCCCACCCACTGGCGCATTCATATACTCTGACTGGAAAAACCTAATGCTCTTCGAAAGCTCGCTGGCAAAACTTTCCAATGTTGAATCCAAAGCCTTAAACACTTGTCCTTCAACTTTGTCTTGCGCCAAACCAAATTTCAGAATAAACTGCCGCGCCTGTTCCTCCTTGACGTTCAACGCCGACACCACTGTGCGCACCAACAGTACAAATCCACCTGGAATGCTTCGCACTAATCTCGGCACGCCGCGGTACATCATCACAATATCCGTACTACGTTCACCCAAGTCAATAATCAACCTGGCATCTTGCGCTCCTGGTGGCATCAATGCGCGTGCCATTGCCAAACTCTCTGGCTCTTGCGCAATCACATTCAAACCATAAGATTCAATCATCTCCATTCGCGCTTCAGCAAAATCTACCGCCGTCGAAGAAATCAATACTTCTGCCTTGGTTGCATCATTTGGGCACACCCCCAAACTTACATAATCCACTGTCGCCTCATCCAGTGGCATCGGAATATATTTATCCAGCTGATACTTCACTGTATTCATCAACTCGTTTTCGGGCTGATTCTCCACCTTCACAATCGTAGTAAAGGTCTTCACGGCTGGCATACCCACCGCAATATTCTTAGTC
>CAOZKB010000057.1 GCA_948571325.1 uncultured Candidatus Saccharibacteria bacterium
ATTTAAGACACGGTTAACTTGCCAACCATCAGCCTTAAGTGTACGGATTAGTAAATCCCAATAGACATACGCGGCATAGTTACCGATGTGGGGTGTACTATAAACGGTGGGGCCACAAGTGTAGATTTTTACCTCGTCGGGGTTTTGCGGCTTGAAAGTTTCAAGTTTGCGAGTGAGAGTATTATAAAGTTTCATCTTGGTTTTCCTTGTCAACTTCTTGTGAAAGCTGGTTTAGTAAATTAACGATTTTGACACGCTTATTGGAGGTAATGTCGTGATGCGCGAGGACGTTGGTCATGGTGAGATATTTGGCGTTATTGCGAGTAGCACGAGCAAGGTTAGCGCCTATCACGAGCGGATCAAAGCGGCCGTGAATAATAAGGGTGGGAGTGCGGATTTTGGTAAAGGTTTGGTAATTATGACGGTTCAAGATGATATTATCTATTGAGCGCGCGAAAGCGGTAGTTTTGAGGTAGTTACTGCGGAAGCTGCTGAAGCGTTGAATGAAGCGAGCGATAACTTCGATAGCTGGCTCATCTTCGGCTAGGCGATGCAAAGATGCATAAGAGCGCGTATAGACCCGATCGGGTAATTTTGCTAGCTCATTTGGCATTAAGACGGGGGGTGAAACTAAAATGAGCTCTTTGAGATCAAAACGGTCTAGCTGATGGACCGCGTAATTAGCAGCGATAAGCCCCCCCATAGAGTGTCCAGCCAGTACGAGCGGAGTGGTGATGTGAAGTTTTTCTAAGGTATTTTGCAGAGCTTGGTTATATTCGGTATAGTCATAGTCGAACCAGTTAGCGTGGGGTGATTTACCAAACCCAAGCAAGTCCATTGAGATTAAGCGGATATCGTCAAGCTCATGTTGACGCGCCATTTGGCGAATAACTTTTTGCCAAACGTCTGAGGTGGCAGCGATACCATGTAAAAAAACTACAGTGAGCTTGGGCTGGCCGATTTTAAGATTAGCTGTAACGCGCAGGCGTAGCGGACGATAGAAAACTTTGTACTTTAGCCAAGTGACTAAATCGTATGGATTGCGGATATTTGCCATTTAGTCTCCCCCGGCATTGCTATGGCTTTGCGGCTCGACTTGAGTCTCGGCGGCTAACTGAGGGACAATCTTCACCAAATCTGCCACAACTTCATCATAGCTAGTATCATAAGTACGAAAACCGGCTGCGTAAGGATGGCCACCACCGCCAAAATAGCCGGCAATTTGATCGGCAATCGGAATACTGGTGCGGACTTTACCAGTAACTTTGCCGTCCGGATAGGTTTTGACCGCTACGGCAACTTCTACGCCAGAAACCAATCTAAGCTCTTCAATAATTAAAACATTTGGATTGTATTCATCAGAGTATAGCTGAATATCCTCGAATGGGATATGTACAGTAGCTAAAGTGCCATTCACAGCATAGTCAATTCGCTTAATCAAATCGGCTTTATAATCGAGAATACGAGGAGATTTTTTCATAAATTCGCGACGTTTTTCGTCAAGTTCGGCCGGGTTGGCACCAAGCTCGATTAGGTCGGCCATGACGCGCATCGTATCAGCAGTGACTGAAGAACTCACTAGTCCGAGCGTGTCGGAGGAAATCGCAGAATAGAGAGCTTCAGCTACCTCACGCGGAATGTCGAACTTTTGGTCACGGGCGATTTTGTAAATTAAATCAGCGCAGGCGGGGAGTGACTCAATAATTGCTTCGTGTGGAAAATCTAAATCATCAGGAGTTTCGTGATGGTCGATGACGAGAACTGGTTTATTATAAAGACAATTTTTAATAGCTAAATCATCGAGTAACTTCGAGAGTAATACGGTGGCGGCAGTGTCAACGATAATATAACCGTCAGCTTTGTAATCGAAGTCACTTTCTACGCGTGACCAATCGGGAAAGTAGCGCAAATATTTAGGAACATCAACGGGGCAATAGAGTGAATTTTCGCTATCTTGAAGAATATAATCCAAGGCAATGGCTGAGCCGAGTGAGTCGCCATCGGGATTTTCGGCTTGAATAATACAGAGACGTTTTTTATCACGTAAAAATTCAGAAAATTTATCGTACATAGGTTAATTATAGCACAAAATGTAAGATCTTAGCAAAAATGTATTGACTTTTTGGATGAGGTGTGGTATAATAGAGAGATAGGGTGTAGAAAAGCCCCATTTTATAATGGGGCTAATGTGTGCTTTATTCTTTGGTTGGTTGTGATCTAGTATGGTTACTAGATTTAGGCGTAGATTTTTTGGTCTTTTGGCTGGGTTTTTGCTCGGGAAAGGCTTTGACGAGACGGCGATTTAATTTACCCTTGTTCATAAGGATTTCGTGGATGCGCTCGGAAATTTCTTCAGTTGCATCACGTTCTGCTGTACCAACGGTGACGCGCACATCAAGAATTAGCCAGAGCGACAAGGCAATGTCGGCAATAAGCCAAGCAAGCAGTAGGATAGCTAGCGTACATACTAACCAAATTGGCATAGTTGAGAAGAGCCACAAGAAAAACGGCGTAGCACATTTGATAATAATGATAGCGATAAGTCCGAAAGAAATTGCGGATTCGAGGCAAATACGCCCGTTGAGATTAAAGGCGCGGTCAGCGTAATCCCACCAGCGTACGCGGAAAAGTTTTTCCATCAAGAAACTAACGAAATATTCAAGAATGGCACTACCGACAACGCCAACGCAAAAAATGGCAAACCAGTTTTCGGCTTGTCCAAGAATGAGTGATAAGAGGACTGCGCCAACACCATAGATTGGACAGATAGGTCCGACGAGAAATCCCCGATTAACTAATTTGCGACGCTGAAGAATAGTAACAATAACTTCCATCAGCCAGCCGCAAAAAGAATAAATTATAAATAACAAGAACCAAATTGCAAGAGTGTACCAAAAATCCATCTAGACCTCCAATTCCCCAATTATACGCCGACTATCTTCGCTTGGCAAGGTCTCGACATTCTTGAGTTTGCGCTCGATTTGACGCGAAGTGACTTCGGCATCGCCGATTTTGTTGGCAGTTTCTTGAAGTTTCTTTTTGGTGGCAGCAAGTAGGTCACCGAATTTGGAAAATTGAGTTTTGACGGCGCCGAGGGTTTGCCAAACTTCAGCGGAACGTTTTTCGATGGCAACCGAACGGAAGCCCATGGTGAGGCCAGACAAAATGACCGGTAAGGTGGAAGGTGAGGCAAGTGAGACGTTAAATTTTTGGCGAATTTGTTCATTGAGACCGGGAATACGGAGGATTTCGGCATAAAGACTTTCGGTGGGCACAAACATCACGCCGAAATCCGTGGTGGCGGGTGGGTCGAGGTATTTGGTGGAGATTTTCTTGGCCTGTTCTTTGACATCATTGGCTAGGGCTTTGCGCAGAGCTTCGATGCTTGTCTTGTCGCCTTTATCATAGGCGGCGAGCAAACGACTGTAGTTTTCGACGGGAAATTTGGAATCGATGGGTAAATAAACGATATTTTCATCCTTGCCGGGCATCTTGACAGCAAATTCGACCCGGTCGCTAGTTCCCTGCTTAGTAATGGTGTTTTCGGAGTATTGCTCGGGTGCAAGGCAGTCTTGGATAATATTGCCAAGCTGAACTTCACCGTAAATACCACGAGTTTTGACACCCTCCATCACTTTACGCAAATCACCTACGCCATTAGCAAGATTTTTCATTTCGCCGAGGCCTTGATATACTTGAGTAAGTTGACCAGAAATTTGTTTGAAACTTTGATTGAAGCGTTCTTCGACGGATTTTTGGAGTTTTTCGTCGACTGTGAGGCGCATTTCTTCAAGTTTTTTAGAATTATCGTCTTGGAGAGTTTTGACGCGAGTATCAAGAGTACGTTGAATATTATGGAGGTTCTCGGCAATCTCACGGCGATTTTCGCGGAAGGCGGTGTCGATGTTGGGGTTTAATTTATCGAGTGCAGCTTCAATGCGGATTAAACGCTCATCAAGCTTGGCGGTTTGAGCATCATTGGAGGTTTTGCGGGTAATGAGCCAGGCTAGTGCCGCTAAATTCAGTGCTCCCAAAGCTAGAATAATCATTTCCATGTCTATATTATAACATAAGGGTTATCTTTAGCTAGAAAAAGGATGCCTACCTAATATGGCATCCTTTTGAGGCTTTGTCAGAATTATTTAGTAGAGTCGGCCCAAAAACTCCAAATCAAGAAACTACCTTCTTCGCTAGGGTAAATCCCCATCGGCAAAACAGACGTTAATACGGGGCGTGTAGGTGTCTCCTGTTCTTCTGGAGTATAGACGTAATATTCGTTACTTATAACGTCCTTATACTCTTTACCAAAGCGAATTTCTAGTTTACCCTGGATGTCATACATTAATTTTACTGGCTTATCAGCATATAGCTTAACGTTGCAGCCAATTGTGTTAATGTCTGGATGAATATTATACTCCTCATCCAATAAAGCGCTTCGTCTAATTGCACAAAGCATATAATTATCTTGACTTGTTGGGTTGATGGTCTCCGGTATATTTACTAGTATGTCTAACGGTGGCCCCACCAGCCGCTCTTTGTCGGCTTGCGTGTTAAATGTAGCATCATTACGTAGAAAAATGAGAACGCAATAGGTCTTTCCAGGCTCAATTTTCACCGGTTCATTATCATGGGTGAGGTGAAAATCGAGTTGACCGTCTTCTGGTATTTCTTGGATGAACATAAAATTACGCTCATCACCGACGACCGGATGATTAACGACAGAGTTTAGCGTAGGCTGTTCAATTTTGTCTTCAATCTCATATACTACCTGTTCCGAGCTAACCTGGTCTATGTCTTCTTTACTGCTGCAACCAGTGCATAGAAGGATGATTGCACAAGCCAAAGTAACCCGCATAGCACCCAACATCATGGCAGTAATAACAGTAACTACCTTCCAAATATTTGATTCGTTTTTCATTTTACCCCTCCTATTCTGAATCTGTTGTCGTGCTATCGTCTTCTTCAGTGCCGTTCTTTGAGTTCTCAGCGGACTCTTGGGCTTTGTTGCACTGCATCAGTACGGTATCCTGGAAAGATTTAATGACTTTTGAGTCCCTTGCAGGTTCCGCCAGAAACGTACAGATTGCCATTTGGCCCATTTCAATACTAGGCCCGACGCGCCCGACTTTGATGCAAGTCTTGAGCTCGCCATGCTGCGTAGGCTCGTCGATTATGGTCGCTTCAATATTGTCTCCATGAAGCATGTTATGCATGCGATGACCATTGACTGTAGAGCTCTCGCGTAGTAAGCCAAAGGTTGGTACGGTTTGATAAGCGCGTTCGATAAACATATCCTCCGCGGCTTGAATCTTTACCGTGCTACGGATCCCCTCAAAGTTGGCATCGGCATCATCGGCCGGTGACGGTTGAATCTCTACCGTAATGTCGGCAATTTCCCCCCTTGCTAAAAAGCATGGGGTAGTGATGTGCACGGCGGCCAAAGTTGAGCCGTATTGCTGAGCAATTTCTTTTGATGTAATCGCGCCGCTTTTAGCAGATTCATATACTTCTGCCGGCACAGTGCGATCATTCAAAATGAGCGCAGCTACGTCGAAAAAATTCCCAGCGTGTACCGTAACTGGCACATCCTCGGGGTGCAGATTGACATAAAAATTCGTACCGTCGTCTTCGCCCACTTCGCGCACATAGGCGCCA
Organism: uncultured Candidatus Saccharibacteria bacterium; assembly: GCA_948571325.1. Lineage (GTDB taxonomy): Bacteria > Patescibacteriota > Saccharimonadia > Saccharimonadales > Saccharimonadaceae > Nanosyncoccus. The sequence continues at coordinate 5,656 of CAOZKB010000057.1, forward strand.
TAGCGTTCGTCGCCATAGACCTCGCGGTCCCGGACAGAGTTAAACACTACCTTGTCTATCTCGGCGACTGCCGGATAAATTTCGCGCGGGACAAAACCCTTGTTCTGATATTCCAGATCAGCCGGTACACCGTCGGTCTGTTTGAAATACATCCGCGGCGGCTCCAGGTTGGCTGCAATGGCAGCCTGTCGAAGCTCTTCGACGTTATTGGTGAGTATTAGCCCTTTTTTCTCGTCCTGAGGATAAATAATCCGTGGGTCGAGGGCACCAGGTTTCCCGTTCTTGATTTCTTCCTGCAGGGTTTGAACTTTTGCCGTCAGTTCTGCTTTGAGCTGCTCGTCGTAAGCCTCGCCCTCCTCTTTGGTCATACGACCTTCGGCTACTTCAATCTCGCCCAAGGTCATACCGTCGTACTTATGCTGGGCTGCATACCGCGTTGCAGCAAAGATAATGCACACGATCAGGGCGATGCTTAGTACTACCGCAATTCTACCCAATTGGAATTTAATCCCATTGATAAACCCCTGCTTAAAAGATTTCTTGGGACCAATCGCCTTCGCGGACTGCGGTTTTGTTGACTTGCTGAATACACCTTGAGCTTTTGGTCGGGGCTTTTTGTCCTTTTTTTCGGGCTCACTTGATGTCGTGCGACGACTAGAGTATTTAGCGGCAGCTTCTTCAGCCATTTTGAGCCTGCGCTGATATTCTGCGGTCGCCATCTGGTGTGCGTACGTAGTACGCTGGTTTTTTCCTTTTTCTTTCATATTATCCCTCCTAATATGATGAATCTTCGGCCAATAGTTGCTCTATCTTCTGACAATTTTTTAAAAAACATACCTCCTTCTTCTATTGTAGCACAGATGAAGATAAAAGTCAATATCTACCTCTGTTTTTGTGGGAATTTGTCTAGGTTTGAGCGGCAAGTATTCTGTTTAATATCTAATATTTGGACTTAAATTATAATATTG
>CAOZKB010000058.1 GCA_948571325.1 uncultured Candidatus Saccharibacteria bacterium
TTTCAGGCTTTTGGTAGTGCTAATATCGTCCCCTCCGATAACAGTAACCGCGCCCACGGTTTCTCCGTCCGCTGTCTAGTACTGTAGGGGGAGGGAGGTAATGGTTTTAGAAATTGATTTTTTTGAGAATAGTGTCGAGTTGAGCGTGGGCCTCGGGGATGGTGCCGTCGTTGAGTATATAGTAGTCGGCGGCGGCGATGGGGCCACCTTTTTCGAGGTTTTCGATTTCGCTGTAGTCGCGTTCACGAATTTTTTGCGCGTCAAAGGGGCGTTCGGGGCGAACGGCGACGCGAGCATAGCGCAGTGGTTTGGCAGCGACGATGGCAATGACGGTGAGTTCACCGGGGAATTCGTGTTTGAGGATGTTATATTCGGTCCAGGAATAAACGCCGTCGAGAACGATACGCTTTTGGCCGGCAGCGATCAGGTCTTTGGTTTCGGCGATGGCTTGGCGGACGACCCAGTCAGTGCCTTCTGCTTGGCGGATTTGTTCGCGAAATTCGCGTTCGCTGTCTGGAGTGCGTTCAATGCCACGTTTTTGCATTTCTTTATAGATCATGCCGCCAAAGTAGACTTTGGGTGTGCCGTGTTCGGTTAAATAATCAACGATAATAGATTTGCCGCTGCCGCTCATACCGACGATGGCGAGGATTTTGATATCTCTGGATGTATTCATAGCTTAATTGTAGCACGGAATGAGGGAGAGGAGAGCAAGTGATGCGAAAAATTAATAGGGAAGCTAACAAGAACGTGGGGATTGAATGAAATTTATTGGGGTATGAAACGAAAATAGCCCCGACCGAAGTCGAGGCTGAATCTTAGATGAGACGAGTAAGGAAACCAGTGTCAGGATGTCCGGCGGCATGCCAAGCGCGAAAAGCTCCTAAATTAAGATAAAGTTTGTCTTGAGTTTGGTTGGCGTGCCAGGTACCAAGGAAATCGTAGGTGATCTGCGTTTCGTCATTTGAAAAATACCAGTAGGTCGGGATAATCAGGACCTTTTTGGCATGTTCAGCGGGAGAGTATTCATCAGTTTTGGGTTGAAGACAGATTTTGCCTACTATGCCCTGATTGAAAGCGTCGATGATGCTTTGTGGGCAGTCTTCGAAGTATAAATCTGTGACATATTCGCTGACGCTTGGGGTCTGATGATAGAGATCCAGTAGACAGCCATAACTTGACAGCCAGTATTGATTAGTTTGATTCTGATTATCGAAATCTGGCAGCCAAGGCTGATTTTCGGTGCCGTATTGATAGCTCTCGAAATTATAGGCTCGGGGACGCCAGGCGTTTTGCTCAAAGCAGAGTAAGAGCATATCATGATCTGGGTCGGTTGTCACGTAAAACTGAGTTTGACTGAGTTCACTCTCATGTTTGTTGGGATGAATATTCTGCTTAAGCGTAACCTTGATGAGCTTCATGACTTCACTGAGCTTGAGTTTTTTGGAGAAATGTGGCATGTAGCGCAGAAAAAGCTTCAGATTGAAATTCGTATCGTAGGTGACACATTGTTTCTCCATGAATTCGATATTGAAATGATGCTTGAAACGGTTTTTAATGAAGAATTTTTGTGCGTCTGCGAATTCTTTAGGTAAAAGTGGAATGCAGAAGAACGTGGTATCCTTCCAATAATCGTCGACTGGAGTATCAAAATCGTCGTCATTGGTATCATATTCTTCGTCATGCCCCTCGTCGTCCTCGTAATCTAGGCAAACTCCGTTTTCATCTTCATTGGGTCGGTAATTATCAGGGATGTATTCGCCGAAGAGTAGCCAGCAGGGCTGGGCTACAAATTTGCCATCGTGAACGAGGAAAATTTGTCCTGGGGAGATGTCGGTGATTTTTTCTTCGGGGTGAATTTCGTCGAGGGCATTAGGAGAATGCGATGTATCGACGGGTGGATAGGTTACTTCGATTTTACTGAATTGATTTTGAACCGTAGGATTTGCCTCAGTTTCATTGGAATGGTTAGCAGATGTAGATTTTGCGGTGGAATTACTGATTTTGGTCATGGTTTGTGACCTCCTTTTTCTAAGATTTAAAGATCTAGCTAGTTACAAAAATAAACTAGTTTCTTAATTATAACATTGTGAGGCTGATTGGTCAATGGTATTATTGTAATTTGGTAAAAATGTGGTGTCTTCTGAGTTGGTAAAAGATGGAAATGATGTCTAAATAGAAAATTTAGTGGAAAATTAGTAAAATAACCATAAAAACTATTGACTTTTTGAACAATGTGTGCTACAATGGAACCATAAGCTTGATAAGGTATAAGCCGTAAGGCAAATAACCTTATCAAGGAACCGAAGGTTCCTTCAAAGCTTATGGAAAATCGGTTATATTCATATAACCCCTAATTCGGTAGAATTAGGTTCCAAGCTTAGAAGCTTAAGTACATTAAAAGGCGAGAGTGAAAGACAGCTAGACGAATATACGGTTTAGGTATATTGCAGATGCCCTACATTCTATTATTCCTTTGTCTAAATCACCTAAGATGGACTTTTGGAAGAAGAGCTTTTGGCTAGGAATGATGAAGTTAGTATAAAGCGCTTATGGCATCAAGTAGCCTTTTAGTTAATGCTTGTAAGAATAGTAAGTAGATTGGACGGGGAACTACTTAAGAAATACAAGGATGAACGAAAAGGCTACTTGAAGAATAAGTAGCTTATTATAAACAATAGCCGGAACGAGTTATAAGAAAAAACAAGTCGCTCGTTTCATAACCCGACTAAGGGATTGGCTAAGACTTCATATGGTGCATCGACGCAGAAGAAATAAGGCGATTCGGTGCGGTGACTAGCGAAAGTGGGCTTAATGAAGCATTTTAGAAGATGCTAGAGTTAAGCTGAGATTCTGAAAAAAGAAAGGACCCAGCTAGGGCTGGGAGAGGTGGAAAATATGGCAAAGAATAATTATGGACGGATCGATGCAAGTTGGGGAGACGGTGCAACCGATCTCTTCCTGGACTTGGCTGGCGCGGAACCCAGAGTTCTCGATTATGAGTATGATAATCGAGAACTTCATGAACGTTGCGGTGGGAAGCAATATTATGAGTCCCGCAGCGGATGTTCTGGAGCTGGATGGCTGAAGGGTCTTGGGACGCTACTTCCGTTGGGAGCTTACCGGGTTGATACTCGGTATAATGAATTCCAGCGGTTTGTCTCTCTGGGTAAAGCCCAGAGGGCTTGGCATACGGAGGACGTACAGGTACTTGTGCCGTACGTCAGTCACGAAGAGGAAAAGGAGGAAACCCTGCGAAAGTATCCGACGATTCTTCGGGTTGACGATAATAAGGTTATCTTTTGTAATTTTGAGGATAACTTTATGGAGATATTGAAAGCAATATTCTCCGGTGAAACGCTGCCAGAGGAGTGTCAGATCAATGGAGCTACCTACACCCGTCGAGGACACCGTACGTTGAAGCGGACCTTCACCGAGTTGACTCATTGGGGAGAAACTCGGGAGGAGGAGATATCCATAGAGTTTTATAATTTGTGCTCTATGGATGAGACGCCAGATCCTTGGGAGTTCTTCCAAGAGGATCTGAAGCGCTTCTTGGTAGGAAGCTATGAGCGTATGTTCCATCTCCTTTCTGTAGAAAAGGTGGGGGACGATTTCGTCCAAACCATCAATATCGCAGGAGGGCGGTATAGGGGACGAATCCTTAGCGGAGATCCCCTGGAAACTGGTGAATTGACTGCAGGCTGGCAGCGGCTGGATGATAACAGTCTCGTTCGCTTCTATGACGGAAGCAATGAGGCACATCTGGTGGCGTACCTTCCGACCAAAGCAGCATACGAGAAGCTGGCGCGGCGATATGCGCGTCACATGAATGAGGGGGAAGAGTTTATCTCTTTTGTCTCTGATTGTGGGCGTAAATACGTCGAGTTCGAACTGGTAGTACCAAAGGTACTTTACCTACTCGATCAGTCTGCGCAGCTGGCAGAGCTTCGTAAAGGCTTGATGCAGAAGATGCGCGACGATGTAAGGAGCCGCGTGCAGCAGTGGATCGATAGTATAGATGATCGGGAGCTACTGGAGGCAGTTCCAGATGACCTGGTCATCACATTTGAAGATTCGCTGGCGGCAGGCAATTGTCGCCCGGGAACGGAAGCCTTTGTGAAAGAGAACTTTCCGGGTCAGACGCAGACCACGGCTAAGGAGTTGAAAAAATTCTCTAATAACTACGATGTAATGAGAATTTTTCGACATCTTGCGGCAACTGGTCGGTTTGACTGGAAAAGCCTGTCTGATCTCTCGCTTGATAACCCCTGGTAGAAACTTTCGGAGAGCTTTTAGAAGTTCTTTGGGAAGTGGAAGCCGGGGGCTTCCTTTTTTGTGATATAATGGGGGTGTTATGCCAGAGTTGCCAGAGGTTGAGACGGTGCGGCGGGGGTTGGGGGAGTTTATTTTGAGTAAAAAAATTGTTCGGGTGAAGGTGGACTGTGAGAAGAGTTTTGTGGGTGGCTCAGAGATGGCGCAGGCGGTAAAGGGGGCGACGGTGACGGATTTGCGGCGACGGGGGAAGGCGCTACTGGCGGATCTCGATAACGGTACTACGATGATGATTCATTTGCGGATGACGGGACAGCTGATTTGGCGGGGTGAGAAGGATTTTGCGGCGGGACATCCGAGTAAGAATTTTACGGACGCTTTGCCGAATGCGCAGACGCGAGTAACTTTTGAGTTCGAGGAGGGGAAATTGTTTTTTAACGACCAGCGGAAGTTTGGGTTTGTGAAATTGTTGGCGACGGACGAGGTGGAAAAAGATAGTTTTATCGCGTCGCTGGGGAAAGAACCTTGGGAAATGAGTGCGGAAGAATTATACGAGAAATGTCAGCGACATAAAAATGCGTTGACCAAGGCGGTGCTATTGGATCAAAAAGTGATTGCGGGGTTGGGGAATATTTATGCGGATGAATCACTTTTTTATGCAGGAGTACATCCGGAGCGACGGGCGGGGGATTTGAGTCTGGAGGAGGCAGAACGAATTTTGGAGGGGGCGAGGCAGACGATGCAGGCGTCGATCGACTCGGGTGGGTCGACGATGGCGACTTATATTAAGCCAGATGGGACGACGGGGAATTATTTGGAAAAATTTGCGCAGGTGTTTCGGCGGGAAGGGCAGGCTTGTCCGCGGTGCGGTGCGGAGATTATTAAGATGAAAGTGGCTGGGCGGGGGACGCATATTTGTCCGGAGTGTCAGAAGAGAGTGGGAGATGATTAGGATTTTTACGGGAGATGATCGACTAGGGGCAGAGCGGGCGATTAAGCGGACTCTGGGGGAGAATTATGAGGTTTTTGAGGGGGAGAAACTGAGCGAGAATGATTTGCCGAGTATTTTTCAGGGGATGACGCTGTTTGGAGGTGGCGTTGGGGAGGTGCGGAGGATTTTGTTGAAGGATTTGAGTGAAAATGCGGTGGTGTGGGCGAAGGTACTGGATTATGTAAATACTGAACATGAGGTAATCATCTGGGAAACAAAAATTGATAAACGGTCGGCGGGATATAAACGGCTGAAGGAGTTGGGGATTCGAGTAGAGGAATTTGCGTTGGCGAAGAAGCCGGAGGCGAATTTGGTGTTTGGCATATTGGACACGGCGATGCGAGATGGCCCGGCGGCAGTGAAGATGGTAGAGAGGATTGAATTGGAGCAGGATCCATTTATGTTTTTTGGGTTGATGGTGACGCAGGCGATCAAAAAATTTGAACAACGAGCGGGAGAGAAAGAAAAACGTATTTTGAAGATGTTGGCGGAGTTGGATATGCAGATGAAGGGAGAAGGAGCATCGAGCGAGGTGGAGCCGTGGACGTTAGTGAAGGGGTTTTTGTTGAGGGTGGGGAGTTAGCATAAGAATTGTTTTTTGTAGTTGGTGGGGCGAGACGCTTGCGTAAAATGTGTTTGAGGTATATAATGATAGTGTCTATAGTCAATTTCGTGACCAGTTTTTGGTAGTATTTTGTGTGGCCTATTTTGCAGGAAGGTATTAAATAATCAGCGAGCAACTGAGCGATACCGCATAAGTAAACTCGTTAATTGTTTATACAATGCAATGTAGGTTACGAATGGATTATAGACACCTTGCGGTGTCGCTTTTTGTCTTTGACACCAGAACGGGGTCTTTTCACAGTTCTCTCGGAGCTCACTCGTCGATAGAGACGCGCTTCGCTCCGGAGAAGCAAAAATACCTCCGTTCTGGTAGTCAAAGAAATTAAGCTAACTTAAGAAATTGACACAGAATGAAGTGGACTATTCCAACTCTCTCCACTCTAGTACCAAAAGATATTAAGCTAGCTAAGGCAAAAGTGATACCGCAGGACTAATAAAACATTATTCTCTGGAGGTCCCCATGCACAAACTCAACAAACCTAAGCAAGTAAAGCCGATGAGCTTAAGTCATTGGTATAATACAGTAGGCTTAATATCTTGTACTATGCTAGGTTTGGTGAGTTTGTGCTTAGTACTACCATTTGTAACTAACGCTTCTTCTGCTCTGGATGGTTCTGATTATAATAAACCTGCCTGGATCCCATCTAACTATGTATCACTCAGCTTAGGCTC
>CAOZKB010000059.1 GCA_948571325.1 uncultured Candidatus Saccharibacteria bacterium
CCCTCCCCTCTACTTTGTGCGTAGTGGATATTTGCCAGTTAATACACAGTATTTAGATGGTTTTGGCTATAATGGCTACTTTTGGACTAAGGTGGCTCATAGCAGTTATACTAGTATGTCTAGTATGTCTAGTTGGGACCATAACACATTTTATCCGTCAATTAGCGTAGTTAGGATAGATGCTTTCCCCGTCCGTTTATAAAATAGCTCTTCAATACCCCCTACAACCCCACTAGCATCATCGTTCATCACAGAAAACCAAGAACATTCTATTTAGCAACACAGCGCATATCAAAGGCATTATAGCGACCAGCTATGCCTCCCTGAAAAACACTTTGGTCTGGCAACACATAAGCCACTGACGTAAAATTATAGGAGTCATCCTCCTGCCAAGTATACGGTGTCATAAAGCCAAAATTTATACCACCCTCACGTATTTGTCCTCGATCAGGCGATGATGGATAAACATAACCGCTAGCCATTACATACAACGGTGCACGATCAAGACTATAAATTTGACCGTCCTTCACACCCGTAAAACTATCACCAGTAAAGCCATAATGCTGTGCAAGTTGCCATAATGACCCTTCACCCGTTAGAGCCGGCATCTTCCAGCCTTTTGGGCAAATACTGTCAGGCATCCTTGTACGACTACCATCAAAATCACCCGCCGAGCCAGCTACCGCAGTATTCCATTGATAATAATTCCCCGTCAAATAATGAGCATCATACTCACCGCCAGCGGACACATCCTGCGCATTATCCAGTTTTACGGTAACATAATCATAAGTTTTACCATTCCACGTACCAGCTTGCGCCGTAAAGGTAGGGCGCCATTTAGTCGCATCACTTACATCAAGATACAAATTACTACATTCAGAAAGATGATTTAAAAGATTAGAACAAAATTCATTCGCATTCGGAATCGCAAGAATCCATTTGCCAAGATTATAGGAGTTCGTAGACTTGTACGACGGTTCGGTCGTGGGGGATATATCAAAAGATGTATCGGCCGGCACAATTTTAGTAGTACCAGTAATATCCGTACCAGGATGTTCGACACTCCAAACTGTATTAGGGTAATTGATATCAGAATCATTCATGGACAAACCTTTCTCGGCGTCAATGTTCAAAGCTAAATTTTGAGTCATCCAACATTCTTGATCAGCCATTTTTGCCACCCAATATTCCTGATTATCACGAATATCAATTAACTGCTTTGTGATCTCTTGTCCAGCTTCAATATTACCAGTATTTGCACAAATCTCTGGTGTCATATCCTGAAAATAAACCAAATCCTGCAGAGTTGAAATTGTAGTTGGATTAGCAATAGCCGAAATCATCAGATTATTACTATATTGTCCAGCCGGCAACGCAGTATCGATATTCGCCGCAATAGTTAAACGATAATGATCCGTAGTAGAATTGTTAGTCTGAAGAATTGGCACAGTATCATAAAGCGGCACCGGCGCAAAAATCCTAGGCGAATCCGTAGCATCCGTTAAAGCGTAACCCCAAGTATTAGCCTGGAAATCATTACCAGAAGTATGAGTTGAAATAGCAGAAATGCCAGCGTTGTCGCTTGAGCTAACATTAACCAGCGAATTAGTTTGATCAAGCGTACCAAAATACAAAGAGTATCCACTCTGATTATTCGTCGAGACCATCACATCAGTAATCGCACTACCAAAAGTCCCCGTAGCAGAAGGTTCAATGTCTAAAATTACCTCTTCGCCTACACTAACGGCAATCGTAGCAGCACCAGACAACTTATAGGCCTCAGTCGCTTTAGAAGCTTGTGGCACAATTGGACATAGAAATGCAATCAATAATAACCCCAGACAAATAAAGTACAAACTCCAACCGAAATTTCCACGACCTAATTTACTCTTATTCATTGGTACCTCCAAGTTAGTTAATAATTAACCGAGCCGCACACAAAAAGCGACACCGCAAGGTGTCATACTTTCATTCGTAACCTATCCCTAGAGCATCACTGCTCCGAAACCATGTTACTTATGCGGTGCCGCTTAAGTATGGCTTCGTTTTCCGGGATAGGTGCTGAATGTTATAAAATACTACCAAAAACTGGTTACGGTATAAAAGTATGACATTCTCATTATAGCATAAAAATTTAAAATCAAATAAAGTATTGTCAACGACGCATAAAAATGACATCTTCTCACTTTGTCCGTGGGGGATATATGGCTATTTGGATTGGTGGTGAGGCTCAGCGTATGTCCGGACACAGCAGTTTAGTCTGGTCATCAACTGCTTATGTTGACGATCAATATGCTTCCATCTTATCTATGAATAATTCTAAAATTTCTACAACTTACACAGACCGCTCTGCTGGTTTTTCCGTCCGCTGCCTAGTACTGTAGGGGGGAAGGATTAAAAATCGTTATTTTCCTTTTTCGAACAGCCCGAGCATGACAATAGAATTAATCATCATTGACCTCACTACTAAAGAGTATTAGGATTGTAGTATAGAAATATGCAATCTTCCTAGTGCTTACCGTCTAGGAAGATTTTAATCGTGACTGTGACTTTCAACAGTCTCGATCGTAGCGATACCCTCATACTCCTACTGCGTTAATGGTGCCCGGGCTGTTCTATCATGCATCATATAACAAAATTTCAAAAAGTTATAACCTTAGACGTATTATTTTTCTCATTGAACTTAACCTTAAAGTAATATAGGTCTAAATCTCACCAAGACTATTTTTGGTATTTGGAATTATTTTAAAACTAAAGCTCAAAAATCCCCCAGCCCTAAGCCAGGGGATTCTCTTCGAACCAAAGCCTTAGACTTAGTACATTCCCCCCATATCTGCACCAGCACCAGCTGCTTCTTTTTCTGGAATATCCACAATCAACGCCCCCATCGTAATTGCTGTCGCCGCAATCGAAGTAGCACTTTGCACTGCTTCTTTAGTCACCTTTGCTGGATCAATCACGCCAGTCTTTTTCAAGTCTACTAGACCTTTTTCCGGCTCCATTACATTGATACCTTGTCCAGCCTTCGCCCGCTCCACTTCTGCAAGCAATGCTTGCGAATTCAAACCAGCATTCTCCATAATATGTACAAATGGCGCCTCGAGTGCCTTCTTGACAATACCCGCCCCCGCATTGTCAGCCTTTAACTTCGCTGCGATATTTACCAAAGTCACTCCACCACCAGTCACGACACCTTCAGCCAAAGCTGCTTTCGTCGCTGCCACTGCATCGTCCACGCGATATTTCTTCTCGTCGATTTCAGTTTCACTCGCCCCACCAACTTTAATCACCGCTACTTTACCCAGCAACGCTGCCGCGCGTTTTTCTAGCTCCTCGCGCTCATAATCCGACTTCGCCAACTTCGCCTGCGACTGAATCAATTCAATCCGCACTTCCACCGCTTTCTTATCACCCGCACCCTTAATAATCGTGGTTTCATCTTTCGTAGCAATCACTTTACCACAAGAACCCAGTACTTCCATACCAACTTCTTCCAACTTCATGCCTTTGTCAGCAGAAACTACTGTAGCATCAGTCAAAATCGCAATATCCTCCATAATTTCTTTGCGACGATCACCAAAAGACGGAGCCTTCAAAACCAAAGTATTAAATACGCCCTTCAGCTTGTTCAACACTAAGACCGATAGCGCCTCTCCTTCTACTTCTTCAGCAATAATCACTAGTTCTTTCTTCCCCGCTTGCGCGCACTGCTCTAAAATCGGCAATAGTTCTTGCGCACTCGAAACCTTCTTATCTGTCATTAGTACCAACGGCTTCTCAAACACCGCCTCCTGACGATTCGTATCCGTAATAAAGAATGGTGAAGAAAAACCTTTATCGTAAGTGAAGCCTTCTACAATCTCTTGCTCCATCTCCAGACCCTGCCCCTGTTCAACTGTCACCACACCGTCTTTACCAATCTTGCTGATCACCCCCGCAATCAACTCACCGATCTCTTGATCACCAGCCGAAATCGCCGCCACCTCAGCCACTTTCTTATCATCACCTTCGATTTTTTCAGCTGATTTTTCAATCTCTTTAATTACTTCCGCACCGGCCTCTTCGATCCCTTTGCGCAACTCCATTGGATTCACACCCGCTGCAATCAACTTATTCGCTTCATTTAAAATATGATAAGTCAACACCGTCACCGTCGTCGTACCATCACCAGCTACCTTATTAAGCTTTTGTGCTGCCGACTTAATCAATTTGGCACCAATCGCTTCCCCCAAATTATCCTCAGTCGAGCCCAAATCCACCGCTTCGGCCACAGTCACACCATCGTGCGTAATTGTCGGTGCCCCATAAGACTTCTCAATTACTACATTCTGACCTTTCGGACCAAACGTTACTTTTACAGCATCATACAATTGTCTCGCCCCCGCAAGCACCTTATCTCGCGCCTCATTCGTGTAAAAAATCTTTTTTGCCATTTTTAACTCCTTTTCTCCTTAATTACTCTACAAAGTTGCCAGTACATCCTCTTCTTTAACGATAATATAGTCTTTATCATCAACCTTAATATCCGTCGTCGAATAATCCTTACAAATAATCTTGTCCCCCTTCTTCACGACTTTAACTTCTGGACCTACCGATTCCACTACCGCGTAAGCTGGCTTCTCCTTAGCTTCGCCCAATAGAATTCCCGATTTAGTCATCTCCACTGGCTGTTCTTTTGTTGCTACAATTCGATCTTGTAATGGTTTTAACTGCATTTAATAACTCCCTTCTACCCCTATATTATCACACCCAATTAGCACTTGCAAGCCCTGAGTGCTAATTTTTAACTTACTTTTATTTTCCACCCATCATTCCTTCATCAATCACATCCTGTATCTTTCCCCACTCAATTTCTGGTAGATTCTGAGCAAGCCCCGCAAGCTGCCTCTTCTTCAACATTAATTTAATATAATTAAAAGCTAAGACTCCCAACCCCACTGCACAAATCACCCCACCAACCATTAGCGCAATCCTCAGCTTCACATCTTCATCCGTCTCCTCCGAGAAAAAGTAGCATCCTAGTCCAAAAATCACCCCCGCCCCCATAATCCCCAGTGGTGTACTATACATTTCCTTTTTCACGCCACCCACTGCCCAAGACTGCGGTTTCTGGCAATGCGGGCATTTATCTTTAAAATCCGTCGCATAAATCTGCTTCTCTGTCGCATCCTGATAAACTTCCCGCACCCGTCGTATCATTTTCTCGTGCGCCATTTTGTTCAACTGCGCCTGTTTCTTTTCATTTAACTTCTTAAAATTACTGTTAATCTGCGCTACCGGCCCCACAATCTGCGCCCTCAATTTACCGCTTTCCTTCCCACACTGCTCGCACCGAAAACTATATGGTACATCTACGCTCTCTTTTTTCGTATGTTTATAATAACTGCCCATTTTTCCTCCCTAGTTGCATATTTGCGCTCATTATAGCACTCACCTCACCAAACACCAAGCATAACTACTTCGCCACGCAACGCACAGATATACCGTCACTTACTGGTACATTCGTCGCGGGATAAAGATTAGAACTAAAACTAAAAACAAGATTACTATATTGCCCCTTATAATACGTCCAAACATAACTAGATTGTACGTTCCCGATATAACCAGCCACACTCAATGCCCCCTTATCAAGTCTTATGTGGCCACCAGCAACCTCATACATTGGCGCCAAAAACACATTTTGGTCTTTTCCGTTTAATAGCGGAGTAAAAACGTTATCACCATTACCAGTCAGTTGATATCCCCCTCTCTTTGGATATCCATAAGCCGCCAATAAACGATAAAAACTATCATCCAAATCATGTGGCTGACTCCCAGCTGCCGAAACATCACGACGTGCAGCCGGCAACTTCCACCCTTTTGGGCAAATCGAATTATTAATATTAGTAATAACCGTATTCTCACCCTTAAATAGGGCCTTGCCACTTTCCGCCGTCGCCGCTAACCACTGGTAATAATTCCCAATCAAATAATGCGCATCGTAAGTCTGTGCGTCTTTATCTACAGCCACAGCATCATACTTCACGCCGTTCCAAACCCCCTCTTGTGTCGCAAAAGTCGAACGCCACCCCTCCACCTTCTGAAAACCATCACATCTATCCAAAGTATCACCTGCCCGTACCGAATCATTACTATTACTCACGTATTGACACATCGCTAAATGTGTCGGCGTTGCCCAAACATACTCTCCCAACCTCCACGACCTTGCTGTAAAATCTGATGGTGTAGTTTCTTTTTCTGGTACTTTATCCTCCGTCGTAGTCGGTATGATCCAGTTGGATGTTACATCCGTATCACTCGGAGTTAATACTTTCCCTTTGACTAAATCATAAGCCAAATTCTGCGTCATCCAACAATTCCCATCCGCAAGCTTAGCTACCCAGTATT
>CAOZKB010000060.1 GCA_948571325.1 uncultured Candidatus Saccharibacteria bacterium
TTTCAGGCTTTTGGTAGTGCTAATATCGTCCCCTCCGATAACAGTAACCGCGCCCTCGGTTTCTCCGTCCGCTACCTCACTTAAATTCTTATCAAAAACAAAAAAACGCCCCAGTCCTGCTAAAAGACCAAAGAGCCTTCTGTGTGGCGGATCCGACGAGACTCGAACTCGCGACCTCTGCCGTGACAGGGCAGCGCTCTAACCAACTGAGCTACGAATCCACTACCTTTCCATTATACACCATCTCCAAGTTTTACACAAGTACCAAATCCTTATTTCTTTTAACATGTTGCTTCCCCTCCCCTCTACTTTGTGCGTAGTGGATTAGTTGGTACGAACGTTGGCCAACATAGATATTCAGGGCACACTGCATACCTTTGGTCGGATACTAGCGTAAATGATATGTCGAGCCTCAGGCTAACAATAGAACAAAAGTCGGTATATACCTCAATCGGCATTAGCAAACGAGATCTTGCTTTCCCCATCCTTTGTCCGTGGGGGATATGTCGAATATTGGTACGGATCAATGTTACGTATGGGACAACAGGGCTTCCACCGTTCATCTACCGTCCATCTCTCTACTTCATACGCCTATTATCACAGCTTTACTCATATCTATGTTTTTCCATCCAGTAGCAATAACCGCGCCAACGCTTTCTCCGTCCGCTGTCTAGTACTGTAGGGGGAGAGCACAACCAAAAACATAACCAAAAACACCGACGGTAACCCATCCAAGAAAACAAGAACCCCAAACCATCTTAATCTTAAAATCCCCCAGCCAAACCGCCGAGGGATTTTTCACAAGTCTTACCGTTTCAGTCTTCAGCTAACTCATCAATATGCGCCATGAACAGTATATCATCAAGAATTCCTACTACAGCCGCAGCCACCATAATCCAACCCAAGAAGTCAGACCACGCATCCGCGCTCACAATCGAATAAATCCCTAATGCCATCATAATCAGCGCCAAAATCATCACATAAAACCACTGTTTCACCTTCGCACCTTGCAATTTAATTGCCGTATTTAAGCGCACTAAGCCACCGTAAATCATCCATGCTCCAATGATAATTCCAATCGCCTTGTCTAGTTGTTCCCAAAGCACTACCGCAATGATACCCAAAATCAACGCAATCACACCGTAGAACAAATCATTATTATAAAAATCATATTTACCGTGCATCGCAAAATAACTCACAATCTTGTAAGCTCCGCGCACCATCAAGAAAATTCCAATGATATAAAAAATCATCATCTTCATTTCATTCGCTTTAAAAATCAATAACAAACCCAGCACACCAATCACCAACGACTCCAAAATCGCCATCCAACTCGTGCTTTTGATGCGTTTCAGATACTTAATATCCGCTTTTTGTGATTTTTTCGCTGTAGTTTTAGTCGCCGCCGACTTACTACCTGTTTTACCAGCAGATTTCGTCGTTTTGCGCGACGTCGTCTTCTTTGTAGTTGCCATTTTGCCTCCTAATTTTACGAATCTTCCCACCCAAAGTTCTTTTTTATTCTATACCCCCATTATAGCACGTTTTGTCACCCAAATCCTAAATGTTTGTGCTATAATAAATATGTCTAACTTACATCATAACTAGTTTTTGGTAGTATATTATATAAAATCTAACTCTAGCATATCTAATAAAAGTCAACTTAAGCGGCACCGCATAAGTAATGTGACTTTTGAACGACTATGTTTTAGAGTTAGGTTATGAATGGAAGTTAGACACCAGCGGTATCGCTCAGAAACGCCAACTACCATAGCTACGCAAGATCCTCCAACGCTCACTCTCTCGCCGATTCCGCTTACAACCTTGACTTCAATAATGCTGACATTTACCCATCTTATATCAATTCCCGCTACTTTGGCTTCCCCATCCGTTGCCTCGCCAAATAAATTCAATTCCCTCACCCATCATTCCACACCTCTCAGACATCAAGCAAATATGCTATAATAAAATCATGCTTAATGAACCCGACCAAAAAAGCCTCGAGAACGCCAAAATTTTTCTCAGCAGCTCACTCCCCAACCAACTCCCCATTGGTACCACTACTAGCTTACAACAAATCCATCACGCCCTGTTTAATAATATCTATGATTTTGCTGGACAAATCCGCCAACAAAATCTCGCCAAAGGCAATTTCCGTTTTGCTAATACGCTATATCTACCAGAAATCCTCGCCAAAATCGACACTATGCCTATAACCACCTTTGACGAAATCATCGATAAATATATCGAAATGAATATTGCACACCCTTTTCTCGAAGGAAACGGTCGCGGTACACGTATCTGGCTTGATTTAATCCTCAAACACAATCTTGGCAAAATCGTTGATTGGGCCAACATCGACAAGACTCTCTACCTCCAAACTATGGAACGCAGTCCCGTCAACGCCCTCGAACTCAAAACTCTACTCGCCAACAACCTCACCGATGATTTTTCTGAAGCCAAAGTTTTTAAAGGTCTCAAGACCTCTTACTACTACGAAACACCCTAAACACCCTAAACACCCTAAACACCCCGCAACGATCCAAGCCCACACCCCATAATAAAATAAACTAGACAAATAGTCTAGTTTATTTTATTGGTGCGGGTGGAGGTAGTCGAAACCTCGTCTCATCCTTGGGAAGGATACATAATAGCCGTTATACGACACCCGCAACTACTCTCATTATAGCACGCTAAGCTCTCCCCGTCTACTCTCCCCCACTCACTGCATCCTCTCCTGTCCCCTGCCCTTCTGGTAAATTCTGCGATTCTTGCATCCTCTCATCATCCCCCTCCGGCAACTCCAAATTAATAAATACTTCCACTTTCCCATCAGCATATAATGCCAAAACTTGTTCATCAAACGTCATAAAACTAATCTTCAACGATGCATAATTCACCTGCGAATCAGTTTTCTCATTTAATTTGACATAATAATATCCGTCACCATTACTCGATAAAAACTTTTCGCTCACTTGACCTGGCTCCAAAGACATCGCTTTCGTCGAACGCCCCCCGTCCACATTCATATTATCCACCAAATCCCCAGTCTCCTCATAAATCACCACCTCTCCCAACGCATCCGCCACCGCTAATAAATCTCCACCGTTCTCCGCCAACATCTGATCCACCTGCCCCGCTGCTTCACTCGCCTCATTATCCACCGCCTGTACTACCTTTGCTCGGATTAGCGTCAAATATAACATTCGCCGATATTCCGCCTTATTCATGCCAAAATTATCGCTCACGATTTTCAAGAACGCTTCCTCACTCCGTTCCACGCCCCCCACGCGCAAATGTTCATCAAAAGCCTCATCGACTTCCTCATCCGTCACCGTAATCCCCATCTCCCCCGCTAACTTCAAAGCATATGTATATTCCACTGCCAAATCCATCGCCGCTTGCCGGTACTGTGCACGCATCACCTCGACATCATCCTCCCCCTCCCCCGACTGCCCACCTTGCTGCTCCGCCGTCAAAAGATTACTCCGATAAATCATCAAATAATCACTGTATCGCACTTTTTCCCCATCCACTTCTGCCACTGGTACCGGAATCAGCTGCGTCACGCGGTAAATCATATCCCCCGTATCCTGCAACTTGTACAACATCGCCCAACCAGCCCCCACCATCAAGATAATCGCCACCAATGCCACAATAATCGTATTAATAATCAGCTTATGTTTCGCATATTGCATCGGATATTTAAATTTCCGACCCTTTGCCAAGACCTCCTCGCGCCGTTCCTCAACCTTCTCGCGCTCCGTCTTCGGCTTTTCTTTAAACAAACTCATATCTTTATTATAACACGAATCTATGCTATAATAGCCCAAACGAGTTAATTAATATATCTGCTGTTTTGTGGCAATGCTTCTTTATGCTAGGGCTATTCTAGGAAAGGCTGAGTAGCGGAAGAAGACGTACTAAATAGTACGTCGACTGAGCAACGGAAGACTTGACGCCGAAGAGTCCAGCAGAAAGGAGCTCTTCTGCAGAAGAATCCAATAGAAAGGAGTTTTTATGGGTAAAGAGAAAGATTTAGTTGAACGCAGTTTAGTCGTTTTGAAGCCAGACTCAGTTCAACGTGGTATTATCGGCGAAATTATCACACGCTTCGAACGAGTCGGACTAAAAATCGTCGGTATGAAAATGGTTATGCCAGACGAAGACCAATACCGCGCCCACTACGAAGACATTGGCCAAATGATTACACGCCGCGGCGAACAAGCCTTCCGTTACAATCTTAATTATATGATGACTGGACCCGTCATCGCCATTGTACTCGAAGGTGTTGAAGCCGTACCGCTCGTTCGCAAAATCGTCGGCCCAACCGAACCAAAATCCGCCGAGATGGGCACCATCCGTGGCGACTACTCACATATGAGCTTCGGTTATTCTGACGCTAAAGGTATGGGCGTGCCAAATCTCGTCCACGCCAGCGGCAGCAAAGAAGAAGCCAAAAAAGAAATCAAACTCTGGTTCAAAGACGGCGAACTTTACGACTACTCCGACCTCAACGAAAAGTACACCCGTTAATCCACCGGGTGCATTCTTAAAGATCCGTCTTGCTTTTTGTTCACAAATTCCCTATCATAATGCAATTTGCGCGTTTTTGACGCACATTGTCCATACAATCAAGTTCAAATCACTTACATTGTATGGACATTTAATATACATCTTCCTTTGTCCGTGGGGGTATCATCCACCCATGGCACGGTTCGTCTCGGTATCTAGGCCTCGATAACCGCTATTGGGCTTCTACTGCATACCCTAATACTTCAAACGCCGACGGTCAGTATTTTAATAACACTAATACCAGCCCCTCCTCTAACGCTTACCGCTACCATGGTTTCTCCGTCCGCTGTCTAGTACTGTAGGGGGAGATTAGCGGGCAAGGCAACGAACAGTGTTGCCTCGATAACGAGCATCTGAGGAGGATGGATAAACGCTATCTGTAGAAAAAGCTAGCATTTGAGTTCGAGTAGCACTAATATCAGCGGTAGATGACCATGTATGTTTAGTGTATCCTAGGTAAGAAGCTGAAACTAACACCGGATCAATATAGCCGCTACGAATGAGATAGGCTGGATTGAGAGCTAAATTCTGATACGCTGTTTTGTTGTCGCGACCTAAAATACCATAAAGTATAGCGGTATAGGCATTCATATTGTTAAGATAACCTACATATGTTTGGTACCAACCGCCTGTACCCGTAGGATCATCGGTAATTGTGGAATTATTAGGGTAACCATATACTAGAAATAATTTATAAAAACTGTCTGCCCGATCATATGGCAAACCAGTCGTGTTGTTTCTGCCACTTTTTGGTAAACCCCAACCTTTAGGACAGATAGAGTCTGGAGCATCTTTGAGTTGGGCGGGGTTCTCTTCAGCATCGTTGCTAACTAGATCATCTCCACTTATAGCTGTGGCTGCTAACCAAGAATAATAGTTTCCGATAAGATAGTGTGAGTCGTATGAATTGCCAGAAGTGATGGCGATATTGTTGGCTTCGGCAGAACTATTACCCTGAGCTACTGTGATGATGCCAGTATAAGTGTAGCCATTACCGGACCAAGTCCGTTCTTGAGCGTTATCGATGCTGAAATTCGGTTGCCATTTGTTTTGCGTAACATTGACAAAATCTGTACAATTATCGCTAATTTTTTGTCCTGGGCGGACGGAGTTAAAACCAGCTGTGCTGGGAGAAGCGTCAGTGGGCTTAGATCCACAAGTTATTCCGCGATTAGGCGTAGCCAACACATACTCCCCCAAATCCCAAGAATAAGTACTATTAACATTAGTTGCATCACTCGGAAAAGTCAAAGTTTCAGAAACAATAGTACTATTCGTTGGTGTCCAACTATTCTTACTATTTAGATCCGTATCACTACTAGTTAATGCTTTACTGGAGTTTAAGTC
>CAOZKB010000061.1 GCA_948571325.1 uncultured Candidatus Saccharibacteria bacterium
TAGAGCCTAAGCTGAGTGATACATAGTTAGATGGGATCCAGGCAGGTTTATTATAGTCAGAACCATCTTTGGCATTAGTGACATTAGTGGCTACTGGGCAAAACAAAGCGAGGAGAAGGAAGAGTAATAGTGTGGAGCTTATGCTACCTATTGTTCTATCAAAACTGCAAGATTTAAGCTTTGGGTCATGGTTACTGGCTTGAAAGGTACGGGTGGCTATTTTACGCATGGGTGAAACTCCTTGAGAGTTAAAGATTAGTATCCAATCGTCGTAGGCACCGCATGTAGCTTGCTTAAAGTTAAAGCTGGCTTGATTACTTTT
Source organism: uncultured Candidatus Saccharibacteria bacterium (assembly GCA_948571325.1). Lineage (GTDB taxonomy): Bacteria > Patescibacteriota > Saccharimonadia > Saccharimonadales > Saccharimonadaceae > Nanosyncoccus. The sequence goes on from CAOZKB010000061.1 coordinate 323, forward strand.
ATGAGGCAAACCTCATAAAAGTAATCAAAAATGGGTGCTACGACGGTTGAAAGAGCTCACCAACGCAACTCGGATTAACGAATTAGATAGCCAGTGATGTCATAGCACCCAGCTCGACTATACTAAGTCAAAAATCCAAAGTTGCATTCGGCAGATTTAGCAATTAACCAAAAAATTGCGTTTAATTGTGAGTTCTTTCATTTTTTAGTATAGCATACTTATTTTAAACAAAAGCAAAATTCACAACAAAAAACTACCGACTTCTAGCCAGTAGTTTTCAAAAATCTTTTAGCTTACGCTTGTATTCAAAAATCGAAGCGAAAAATTATTGCCCTAAGCCAGCTTTTTCGGAGATGAGTTGCATCCACTTCTTGCGACCGCCTAACCAGAATTTGTATTTTTTGATTTTATCCGTCTTCTTATTGTAAGCGGAAACTTGCATGCCCATCGGCAAAAGACCAGCAAGCTTCTTGCTAACTTCACGCACATCACTATAATCAATTGCGAATTGACTAACACCAAAAGTCGTCATAAAAACCAGTTTTTCCTTTGTAAAAATCAACGTTCCTTGCCGCCAGTTACCGATAGGACCGAGGTTGATTTCGGCCCATTTCGCGACAACGTAGGCCTCAACTTTGTCTTCGGGCGAGATTAAATTAAGCTCAGTAAGAGCATTTTGCCATTTAGCGAGATGTTTTTCCTTGTTTGCCATAAGTTCCTTTCTAATAGTACGAAATTTTAGATTGCTTTAAGGTTATTTTAACATATTTTATATTGTCCAAATTGATGATTTATAAAAAGTCGCAATAGTGTCACGAGAAATAGGGTGGCGATTTGCGATTTAAGGCGAAATTTGTTAAAATATCTGTGCGGCCCCATCGTTCAACGGATAGGACATAGACCCTCTAAGTCTACAATGTTGGTTCGATTCCAACTGGGGTCACCAGGGGGATTATATCTTAAAAAGCTGGAATCTCTCGGATCCGCGCCGTGGCGCTAAAGCGCCGGGCGGATAACAATTCCAACTGGGGTCACCAAAAAATCACCCCGAGCTTCGTAGCTCAGGGCGTTTTTGTTTTTGATAAACTAACTTATGGTAACTTGATATACCAGCGCTGGCTAGCGGCGCGTGCGAGGATGATACCGAAGTCTGTCTTGGTTTGCTTAGCAAACTGGCTGCATAGCCATTGCCGATATTGCGTTATCTGTTCGAGATAACTCGGCAAATCCTGGCGCGGGCGTTTTTTGAAGTTGCCCACCTCAACAGACTCCGCGCGCGGATAAGCACGACCGATCCAACTATACAGCTCAATAATCGCATCCTCAAAGCACGACGCGACATCCTGCACTGCGTCTTGCGAAGCCTGACTTTGGCCAAACTGCGGACGCCATACGCGCCCAGCAAAGTGTCGCAGGAACTTCGGCACCCAGCCAGCTTGTGCATTCTGAGCAGCTTGCTGATGTGCGGTCTGTTCAAGCAGATAGCGGTCACTTACGAGACCTAACCGCGCATGCAGCGCTGGGTTTAACTGCAGTAATTCATAGCAGGCTTTGCGCCAGCGCAGCTCCGCACAAACAATTTTATCCGCAATGAATATTGCGATGAGCTCACGCTCTGCAGCCTGAACGCGGTCGGCGCGGTGTAATTCTTGCACCATTTGCCGATTACTACGGTCATCCAAACGGAGCCAGTTCGTATCTTGGTTAGCCTTTTTGAGCAGTTCGCGACAAAACCAGCGCGCTAGCTGCTCAATTTGCTGGTCAGATTGCTTAGCGAGGTTAAAATTTTTGCTCAAAGTCTGCAGATGCCGCAAATATTCTTGCGTCAGCGCCTGAGAGTTCACCAGATTTTCTGCCTTTTCATGTTCCCTATTCATTATCAATACCCCCTTTATATAAAATAAGAAAATTGACGGTAGGCCAAGAAGTTTATCAAGATAAGGAGCCTAAACTTGTCAGGCTAGCCCTATGATTACCTCAAAAAGCTACCCGTCAGACGGTTTACATTTCTATTGTAGCACAGATGATTATAATTGTCAAGCTTTTTCGGTATAATCCGAGATTTTGCTGATAGAACTGGCGGAATTTTTGGCAAATTTGAGTGTAAAGGTAGTAAGACTTTTGGCAGAAACAGCACTTAGCTGCCAATTTTGACGATCAGCAAGAGTCTTAGCAATAGCTAGGCCTAAGCCAACGCCTTCGGAATTTTTATCAGCCTGATAGAATCGCTCAAAAATATGCGCAAGCCGATCGGACGGGATAGCGGCGCCGTCGTTTTTAATACTGATTTGGTCAGCATGGAGGCTAATAGTGACCGTAGTTTTGCCATATTTTATTGCATTGTCCAGCAAAATAGTGAGGATTTGCTGAAGATCAGCTTTAGCAAGGCGAACTTTGGCAGTTTTGAGCTTGGTTTTTAACTCAAGCTTAATTCCCTGTGCATCGGCCTGCGGAGTAAAAATGGCGATGGTCTCCTCAACCAACGGCTTAAGCTTAAAAGTTTCAATGTGGGCGTTTGACTGACTACCATCGTCAGCGCGCGCGAGCGTGAGAAGGGATTGGTTAAGCTGGGTGAGAATTTTGACCTCGCGGGAGACATTATCAATCCAATGATTATCATGGATATCGGCCGCTTCGAGATTGGCGCTAATCACGGCGAGGGGAGTTTTAATCTCGTGACTGGCGTTGGCAATGAAGGTTTTTTGGTTTTCATAAGCCTCCTGAACAGGGCGAATGGCAATTTCGGCCAACAAATAAGACAGTGCAGCTACGACCAACTCTACCATAATACCCACCCGAATCAAATTAAACAGTAAAGCCGAGAGGCTGGCTTGGCGTTCGAGCTGAACACGCTGATAGAGGATTTCGGTAAGACGACTAGGACTACTTTCAACATTGGCGCCAAGGATCTCCGTAATCTGGGCGGGGGTAATTTCGCGATTACTGGAAGCCTGAGCGGCGAGTAGGTAAATCATTGAGAAGGCTACCGCCAAAATCACAGTAGTAACGGCTAAATTTATCAAAATTAAGCGATTACGCAAGCGAGAGAAAAGACGGTGTTTGAGGATGGTCATACAGAGGCGTCAACCAGTTTATAACCGAGGCCGCGGATGGTTTTGATTTTGGTATGGGAGTGCGCGGCGCGCAGCTTTTTGCGCAGATAGCTAATGTAGGCTTCGACATAATTATCATTCAGAGAAGCTTCGCTGCCCCAAACGCGCGCCAGCAGCTGCGTCTTGGGTTGGACGTGGTCGGGATGACGGAGCAGAATTTCCAGGAGAGCAGCCTCTTTAGTGGTAAGGGTAAGCCCATTGAGAGTACGATTGTTAGGATCGTATTTCAAATCAGCAAAGCTTAGAGTCTGCTCGAGCTGCAGAGGCGGACGCCGCGCTAGAGCCTTGATACGGGCGATAAGTTCGGCAGTTTTGAACGGTTTGGCAAGATAATCATCAGCACCGAGTTCCAAGGAATTCACCTTATCGTCAACTTCGCTCAGGGCAGAAAGCATAATAATCGGCATAGTAAGTTTATGCTGGCGCACGCTGCGTAAAATATCCACACCAGACAGCTCCGGCAACATAATATCAAGTACGAGACAGTCATAAGTATTATTCAAGGCTAGGTCCAGCCCTGTGCGACCATTATCGATCCAATCAACCGCAATATCAGACTTCTTCAACAGATGTGTGACGGCATCAGCCAAGTATTTTTCATCTTCGACATAGAGGATTCTCATAGTAGTATTATATAATACGAAGCTTAAAGAAATCTAAAGATTGAGGCGAAATGGATTATTTAACTAATTTATAGTAAATCGAAGGGGCAAAGCGAACCGGTGCGAGTAGTTTTTGGGCAGATTTTTCAAAACGGACGAGATTTTTGGTACCAAAGACTCGCTTGAGTTTAGCGCTGCGGAAGTTAGAGACTGACAAAACTTCGTCAATTTGAAAACCGGCTTTTTCGAAGATTTCTTCGATGTATTTGGGGTGATAATTATAAAATTCGCCAGAATTTAACTCTTTAAGCCGAGCAACTTCGCGACTAAAGGGATTGATGTCAGATTTTTTAGTCCAGTAGCGTACCATTTTGGGTAGAGTCTTCTTGTTAGCAACCTCAATTACGGCAACTCCACCAGGTTTAAGGATGCGATAGAGCTCACTCATAACTTTTGACATATCTTTAAAATGATGCGTAGCGCGAACCATCATCAGAGTGTCAAAACTATCATCTTTGAATGGTAAATCATAAATATCGCCAGCTTTGATATGAATTTTATCACCGTACAACTCTTTAGCTTGCTGAAGCTCGGTTTTAGAGTAGTCAAAAAGCGTGGCTTCTTTCGCTCGGGGAAGATATTCATCCGCTAGACGGCCATAGCCACCAGCGATATCGACGAATTTGTCCATGTTTTGGGGCAATAAACGGCGAATGGCCATACGGTCAGCCTCATCTTCGTATTTACGATCAGCATCTTCCCAGAAAATCTTTTTGTAATCATAGCCATTATAGTCTGCGACAACTTCATTGGAGTTTTTAGTCTTGCTCATAGTAATTTTATTATAGCACAAGGTGATATAATTAGGGTATGAAAAGGAAGGTTGTGACGATTTGCGGGTCGGTGAGGTTTTGGGATAAGATGCAAGAGATACATGAGAAGTTAGAATTAGAAAAAGGCTACAATGTGATTGGCGTAACACCGCATGTAATGTTACGAGATTTTACTGCGGAGGAGGAAGATTTGCTAGATGAAATTCATCAAGAGAAAATTCGGATGTCAGATGCGATTTTTGTGGTAAATGTTAATGGATATATTGGTAAGAGCACTCGGCAAGAGATTAAGCACGCCAAGGATTTAGACAAGGAAGTTATTTATTTGGAGAAGCAGATTCCAACTTCCTAGAGAGCTTCTTCATGGTTAAGTTGTAACTCAGATCTATAAGTTGCTGAATTTTAGCGTCAGGGCACGAGCCGTCAAGCAAAATCGTTAGCCAGTGATGTTTATTCATATGGTAAGCCGGCAAAATTCCCTCTTGATAAATCAATGCCTCGATAAGATCAGGGTCGGATTTAAGGTTGATGGCCGAGACCGTCGCGTCAGGGTTCACAGCAGCTTTGGGATTAAGTTTGGGGAGTTGAGGATTTTGACGGAGAAATGTTGTATACGACTCATCGTAGAGCAAAGCAAACCATTTACGAGTATCTTGATGACGGAATACGGCATAATTTGGCGCGTCAGACCAGGGATATTCTTGTAAAGTACCGCCGAAATTGGCGTGGATAAATTTTTCGACGTCGGTTCGATTCATAGTATATATTATATAGTAGATTTAGGATAGATTTGGATTATGCTGAGACTACATTGAGGCCACACTAAGGTTATGTCGGGATTATGCTTGGAAGGCTTTTGATGAGATAAAAATTTGAAGAAATTTTGGGTTTTTTACATTTGGGGGTTTTATTTTGCCAAAGTTTGTGCTATAATTAAGTGGTACTTGAT
>CAOZKB010000062.1 GCA_948571325.1 uncultured Candidatus Saccharibacteria bacterium
ATCGGTCGCGATCGCGCGCCCACCCGAACTTTCCTATTATCTGATCGGGATGCGCCCAGCTGTCCATACGCGGAATAAGCATTTTCAGAATGCGCACGTTTTCGTCGTAATCCTTTCCGAGTTGCCAACCGCACAGCAAAACCTCTTCGAAAGAATAGGTTTCGCGAGAGAAAAAATCGTCGACAAATTCGGGATAGTCGCATTTGATCCGTTTCGCGAGCGCGCGAAGCGGAGGCGTCATCACGCCGTAAAGCGGTAGTTTCGTATTGACTACGCGTTCGTGCCTGGCGCGGTACTTATCGTCGGAAGCGAACTTCTCGCTTGCAAGCCGTTTCAACTCGTCTGTAACATCTTTGTATACCATAACATCAATTATACAAAAAATGCGAATTTTGTCAAGCATTGCAAACTCTTTATCAAAAAGAGAGAAAGCGCTTTGCAGCGTACTATAAAACGCGCGACCGTGCGCCTCCCGTCCTTTCACAAAAAAAGATGTAATTATTCCATATCATACGCAAATAAAAGAGATGTAACAGATATGTAATATACAAGCACCTTTTAACGCAACACACAATAAATGCACTCAAAATAGAGCAGAAAAGCAATCCACTGGATATTAGGAATTAAGACCATTAGTCCGAATACACACTATAAGCTATATATTTTCCATATCATTCGCAAAAAAAGAAATGTAACGAATGTGTAAAACACCGGTACATTCAATGCTATATACTATACCAGTCGTACAAATACAATAGCGATCGCGGGATAATATAGCAAGAAAAAAGGACAGATCTCTCTGTCCTTTATTGAAATGCGGCAACGTCCTACTCTCCCATACAGTGTCCCGTACAGTACCATCGGCTCTGTGTAGCTTAACTTCCGTGTTCGGTATGAGAACGGGTGGATCCTACACGATATTATCACCGCAATGGTATATATATGTCGCTTGCGCAACCTACATATCTCTTCGTCTCGTACATTGACAACTACATAGAGTATTTTGGATTAATATTCTGTGATTAAGCCCTCGGCTTATTAGTACCAATCAGCTCAACATATTGCTATGCTTACACCCTTGGCCTATCTACCTGATCGTCTCTCAGGTGCCTTACTATCTTTAGATATGGGATATCTTATCTTGAGGTGGGTTTCACGCTTAGATGCTTTCAGCGTTTATCCGCTCCGTACTTAGCTACTCTGCCGTGCCACTGGCGTGACAACAGATACACCATCGGTACGTCCATCCCGGTCCTCTCGTACTAGGGACAGCGCCTCGCAAATATCCTACGCCCACGAAGGATAGGGACCGAACTGTCTCACGACGTTCTGAACCCAGCTCGCGTGCCACTTTAATCGGCGAACAGCCGAACCCTTGGGACCGAATTCAGCCCCAGGATGCGATGAGCCGACATCGAGGTGCCAAACCTCCCCGTCGATGTGAACTCTTGGGGGAGATCAGCCTGTTATCCCCAGGGTAGCTTTTATCCGTTGTGCGATGGCGCTCCCACTTGCCGCCACCGGATCACTAAGTCCTACTTTCGTACCTGCTCGAATCGTCATTCTCGCAGTTAAGCCATCTTCTGCCTTTACACTCTTTGGATGATTTCCGTCCATCCTGAGATGACCTTTGAGCGCCTCCGTTACCCTTTCGGAGGCGACCGCCCCAGTCAAACTGTCCATCTAACATTGTCCCTTGCCTCGTTTTAGATGCATAGGTTAGAAATCTCAACATTGATTAGAGGTATCCCACCAGCGACTCCATACAGACTGGCGTCCATACTTCACAGTCTCCCTCCTATCCTGTATATCAATGTCAAAATCTCAGTATTAAATTACAGTAAAGCTCCATGGGGTCTTTCCGTCCTGTCGCGGGTCGCCAGTATCTTCACTGGCACTTCAATTTCACCGGGCGCGTTGTCGAGACAGTGCCCAAATCGTTTCACCTTTCGTGCGGGTCAGAACTTACCTGACAAGGAATTTCGCTACCTTAGGACCGTTATAGTTACGGCCGCCGTTTACTGGGGCTTAAGTTTAAAGCTTCGTATCTAGTACTAACCTCTCCCCTTGACCTTCCAGCACCGGGCAGGTGTCAGCCCCTATACTTCACCTTTCGGTTTTGCAGAGACCTGTGTTTTTGATAAACAGTCGCTTGGGCTCCTTTGCTGTCACTCATTTCTATGAGTACCCCTTCTCCCGAAGTTACGGGGTCTTTTTGCCGAGTTCCTTAACAACGCTTCTCCCGCTGGCCTGTGGATTCTCTCCTCGTCTACCTGTGTCGGTTTGCGGTACGGGTGATTGATACTTCCTTCCATGACTTTTCTTGACAGTGTGGATTCATCTTCTTCACTACTAAATTTCGCTACGCATCGCACTTCATCCTTAGACTTTGTACTTGCTCCGGTATTCCCATTCCCGGATTCGACTATCCTTCTGTGTCATCACTTCAAATATCTATCAGTACTGGATTCTCTACCAGTTGTCCATCGGCTACGGCTTTCGCCCTCACCTTAGGCCCCGACTTACCCTGAGCAGATTAGCTTTACCCAGGATACCTTAGACTTTCGGCCTATATGTTTCTCACATATATCTCGCTACTCATTCCGGCATTCTCGCCTTTGCTTCGTCCACGGTCGTTCTCACTTCCGCTTCATCCTTGCAATTTGTTCCTCTACCAATCCATACATTCGTATGTATTCCATAGCTTCGGTGTCATGTTTTAGCCCCGTTCATTTTCGGCGCAGAGACTCTCGACTAGTGAGCTGTTACGCACTCTTTTAATGAGTGGCTGCTTCTAAGCCAACATCCTAGCTGTCTTTGAATCTCCACATCCTTCTCCACTTAACATGTACTTTGGGACCTTAGCTGTTGGTCTGGGCTCTTTCCCTTTCGACTACGAAACTTATCTCACGTAGTCTGACTCCTGGTGCTATCTTTGCGGCATTCTTAGTTTGATTTGATTTGGTATCCTTTTCGGGACCCGCATCAGTTCAGTGCTTTACCTCCGCTAGACTGCTACCAAGGCTAGCCCTAAAGCTATTTCGAGGAAAACCAGCTATCTCCGTGTTCGTTTGGAATTTCTCCCCTATCCACAAGTCATCCCCGCATTTTTCAACACACGTGGGTTCGGTCCTCCATTCACTCTTACGCAAACTTCAACCTGCTCATGGATAGATCACACGGTTTCGGGTCTACTCTGCATTACTACTCGCCCTATTCAGACTCGATTTCTCTTCGGCTCCTAACCTTCTTAGTTATTAACCTCGCAATGCAACGTAACTCGCCGGACCGTTCTACAAAAAGTACTCGGTCGGTATTTTATTGCTAAATTACCTTCCGACGCCTGTAGACAATAGGTTTCATGTTCTCTTTCACTCCCCTCCCGGGGTTCTTTTCAACTTTCCTTCACAGTACTTGTTCACTATCGGTAACCGAGTAGTATTTTGGCTTAGATGATGGTTCACCTATATTCACACAGACCTTGCTTTATCCGCGTTACTCTGGGTTCGCTCCCATTTATAAATCATTTCGCGTACGAGTCTTTCACTCTCTTTGGCATGCCTTCCCAGACATTTCTGCTATGATTTATAAATTTTTGAACGCCCTAACCCCGATTTCATTTCTGATATCGGTTTGGCCTCTTTCGCTTTCGCTCGCCACTACTTACGAAATCTCTTTTGATTACTCTTCCTGACGCTACTTAGATGTTTCAGTTCACGTCGTTCCCTTCACTAGACTACTTTCTCATCTAGTAATGACAGAATTCTTCTCTGCCGGGTTCCCCCATTCGGATATCTACGGCTCACTGACTGCTTGCGTCTTACCGTAGCTTTTCGCAGCTTGCTACGTCCTTCATCGGCTCTCGGTTCCTAGTATTTCCCCTATTGCCCTTATTTGCTTCTTCTTTGTGAAATTTTTTCCCGCTATTTCACTCTTACTCTATTGCTCCCTGTTTTCAATCTGCTTTTTACCACAACTTTTTTATTCTATCATATCTCTCCTCCTTTTGTCAAGTGCTAACTGAAAAAAATTTTCCCCCAAACTTATTGAATGAAAACAAAAAAGTTATAACAAAATAAAAACCAAACTTTTTTGAAAAAAGTTCACATAAGCAGCTCCTTAAAATCCGTTTAATGAAAGAAATTTATAAAAAAAAATCATGCATACGCATGATTTTTTATTAGTTTTTTTGGTTAAGCTTTTTTTCAAAAAAGCTTAGATTTTGAACTTGAAAATTTACTTTTCTTTTTCTATTATTCATCAAACAATCACATAACATCTGTAACTTTCAAACCTATCAACTCTAGACCAAATTTCAAAACTAAATTCACGCACAATGTCAGATTTAACCTAGCATTTTTGACTTGCTCTGGCGCATTCAAAATATAATTATCATGATAAAATTTATTAAATGCATGAGCAATATTCATTAAATGCCTTGAGACAATGTATGGTTCAAATTTTTCAGCAGCATCAATTATTTTTTCTGCAAATAAATTTATTAACTTGATTATATTCATGGATGCTTCATCAGTTAAAATTTCATAATTAATTTCATTTTTATTAGTCTTGCCTGCTTTTTTCAAAACGCTACAAGTTCTTACATATGTATATTGAATATATGGACCAGTTTCTCCATCAAAATTTAATATTTTATCCCACGAAAAAGTTACATCTTTTATGCGGCTGTTATATAAATCATTAAATACAACCGCGCCTATACCGACTATGTTTGCAATCTCGTCTTTGTTTTCAAGCTCAAAATTTTTTTCATTTATAATTTGTTTAGTTTTAGCAACTGCCTCATCTAATAAATCTTCCATCAATACAACATGACCACTTCTCGTCGACAATTTCCCTGAATCCAGACTTACTAATCCAAATGGAACATGGACCAAGTTTTTTGCCCAATCATAACCCATCAATTCAACAACCTTAAACCATTGTTCAAAGTGTAATTTTTGATCGAGAGCCGTAACGTAAATACACTTGTCGAAATCAAATTTTTCTTTGCGATATATTGCAGCAGCTATATCACGAGTTGGATACAAAGTTCCACCGTCGCGACGCAAAATCAAACACGGCGGCATTTTGTAATTTTCCAAATCAACAATCATTGCTCCGTCGCTTTCAACCAACAAATCTTTTTCTTTTAATTCGTCTACAACCGCCTGCATTTTGTCATTATAAAAACTTTCACCGGTATAATAATCAAACTTAATACCAAGTCGATCATAAACTTTTTGAAATTCTTCCATGCTGATATCATTAAACCATTTCCAAAGCTTTAAAGCTTGCTCATCACCATCTTGCATTTTTACAAACCAGCTTCTGGCCACATCGTTCAATGCCGGATTTTTTTGTACCTCATCGTGAAATTTTACATATAGTTTCATTAATTCTTTTATTTCTTTATTTTTAACGTCGCTTTCGTTTCCCCAATTTTTATAAGCTGTAATCAATTTACCAAATTGCGTTCCCCAATCTCCCAAATGATTTACACTCACGCATTTATAACCAAGGCAAGAAAAAATATTATACAGGGCATTGCCAATAACAGTTGAACGCAAATGTCCAACATGAAACGGTTTAGCAATATTAGGGGAAGAATAATCCAAAACAATATTTTTCCCATTGCCAATATCAGATTTAAAAAAATCATCTTTTTTTTCAAGAACTTGAGAAATAATTTCGCGCGCAAATATTTCTTTATTCAAAACAAAATTTATGTAAGCACCTTCAACATTGACCTGAGCAATAAATTCAACATCACT
>CAOZKB010000063.1 GCA_948571325.1 uncultured Candidatus Saccharibacteria bacterium
CTACAATACGATTAATTAAATCTGGGCCTAATGTCTTGAGTTGGCCGATTGAAATTGAACCAAAACCAGCTAGCAAGCTATAATTTTTCGTATCTATAGCATCGGCCACGGCGGGATTAGTAATATAAGCATCGAATAGTTCGAAGGCATTATTATATAAATCGCCAACCAACTCTTCACCTAATTCTTTGTCATTAACGAATTCGTCGAATTTGTCTTTGATATATTCTGATCGAGTACGTGGCTCTTTGTCGGTCATGATTAATTCAAGAATCTCGCGTAAATCTAGCCTGCGATCTAAATTAAATATTTTGCGAATTTTCTCTGGTGTCATGTAGAACTTTGGTCGATCTTCGCCGAGAATTTTGTTTTTTAGATAGCTTACTGCTTCGTCAATATTACCTTTTTCATAAATCTCGACAAATTCCTGGTTCGAGCGGACTTCGTCTTGGAAACTCCTGAACATTTCCCGATCAACTCGCATACCTTCTGAGCCAACAGCAGTTTCATTGACATGTTCTAATTCATCACCTGCGTTAAGGTCTACGACATTGGAATACTGTGGGATAGGTTGATCCGGCGGCGCAATAAAGACTCCTTGACTTGGTCGATTTTGCGGTAGTAGGAGCGGAGCATCATAGTCATATTTTTCTTCAAAATATTCACATACTGCGAAAAAATCAATAATGCGAAAAGAGTTTTTCTGAACAATTTTTTGCGTCTCACCGTGATCGTAATCCGTCCAATTAAACTTATGTAGTCGTGTGCCGCGCCCCTTCATTTGAATAAAATCCGACGGGCTAAAAACTGGTCGCATAAAAACAATATTTAGCAAATCAGAACAATCGTAACCAGTTGTCATCATGCCGACTGTTACGGCAACTCTGGCTTTTGAACTTTTATATTCAGGTAGCCATCTCGTTTGTCCGCAAAGATTGTTTTCAGAAAACTGGATTGTGTAATCTTGGGCATGGCGGACATTACTGGTAATCTGAATAGCAAAATCAGAATTATATTTTCCCGGAAATTGTATCATGGCAATTTTATTAAGCATCTGAGTGATTTTCTCTGCGTGTTTCTGACTAACCGTAAAAATAATAGTTTTGCCTATTTCATCCGAAATCGGGTCATGGGCGGCGTATCGAAAAAATGCTTCACAAAATACAGCATTAGTCTCTTCGTTGAAAAAAGTTTTTTCAAAATCACTAATTTTATAAGTTTCGTCAATATCTTCACCGTCAACCACAGTATGTACAGCATATCCTTCATCAGCTAGTAACTGGGTCGTGATGTTAGTTCTCGCCGCGTAAATTACCGGATTAACCAGAAAAGGACCATCCGGATCATTCACCCCATCTGTTAGATCATAGCGAAAGGTTGGTTGCCCAGACTCGCAACCAAAGGTTCTATAAGTATCAAGTAATTCTCGACGTTCAAATTCTTTTTCGCTATTGGAGTTAGGGTCTAAGTTTTTAAGAAAATCCTTTGGCGTAGCAGTTAGACCGATTTTATAACCGGTGAAATATTCGAAAACTGCCCTAGCATTGCCACCAATTGAACGATGTGCCTCATCCGAAATAATCAAGTCAAAATCACTTGGACTAAAAGTTTTATAGCGATCATTAGCACGAAGCGATTGCACTGTACTTACCACAATATCGGCCGTGCGCCAGTTGTCCCGATCATTTTTATAGATTTTTACGATGTAGTCCCGACCAATAGTTTGATTAAATGATTTTTCGGCTTGATTTTCCAACTCTATGCGGTCAACCAGAAAGAGCACTCTGCGAGCATTGCCGGTCTTGAGAAAAAGTTTGATTAATGCGGCACAAGTCAGCGTCTTACCGGTTCCAGTGGCCATTTCCAATAAGAAGCGTTTGTTTCCAGATTCAGCTGATTTTTGTACAGCTTTAATAGCGCGGAGTTGATAATTACGCAAGATTTTAAGCTTATTCCTTAAAATAAAATCATGTCTGGTATCTTCGTTTAGATAATCTGGTTGATTGTCAACATCAGGGATTTGCGACGCAGCAATGTACGTTCCTTTAACATCTTCTCTGGCGAGAGCGTCTGGGTCTGGAGTCCATTCTTTGCCGTCCTCTAACGCTTGGAGCGTTGGGAATGAGCTAATCGGCTCTGGGTTACCAAAATTCATGTCCCATAGGTAGTGGGTATTACCATTGCTTAAAATAACAAATCTCACATGTAGCGAATTCGCATATTTTCGCGCCTGTTCTTTAGCTGAAAGTGGTGAAATAGATTCCCTTTTTGCCTCTAGGACCGCGATCGGTTTTTGATCATTATTGAGTAAAAGATAATCAATATAGCCAGTTTTAGTATTTTGAAAATCATCGCCATAAGCATGCATGTCAACTTTATTTTCAACATCAACGTTGGCAGGGCCGTTTTCGTCGTCAAAAAGTCGCCAGCCAGCATCTTCTAACATTTGGTTAATTTTCAATCGTGCCTTTGCTTCTTTTTGTGCCATAATTAGTATTTATTATATCACATCATTGATAGGAAAATTGTTTATTGATGGATTTTATTATATAATGCATGTATGAACTTACAAACCAAATCTCGCGGTATGCTGGTGGGGCTGGCGGTTGGTGATGCTTTGGGGGCGAATTTGGAGTTTACGATTACTAATCACCGAGACGTGACTGACGAAAAAATCGCTTACTGCGACGGGATGTGGCCGAGTGGAGCGTGGACGGACGACACTTCGATGGCGCTATGCCTCGGCAATAGCCTGTTGGAGCGCGACGGGTATGATTCTTATGACGTGATGGAAAAATACCAGAAATGGATGGAGGAGGGATACTGCAGTTATGATAATAAGCCAGCCGCTGATGTGGGGACTCAGACCCGAGCGGCGATTATGCGCTTTGAGACGAAGCCAGTTATTGACTCGTATAACCAACGTTCGGAGCAAGCCGGCAATGGTACACTAATGCGACTGGCGTCGGCAGTAATCGCAACGGCGCACTTACCAATACAGGACAGTGTGAAGTTGGCGCAGGTTTCGGCACGTGAAACACATTATTCCTGGGAGGCTGAAGCAGGAGCGGAAGTTTTTGCGGCGATGTTGCGCCAGGCTATGGAATTAGCAGATAAGGAAGAAATTATCCACGTAGAAAAAATCAGTACAGGCGAAGTTTATGATGACATTTTGCAACGTGTGCTAAAAGGTAGCGAAAAAGATTGTCAGATTTATTTGGAAGATTTGGGTGGTTACGTGGTTGATGCGCTGGCGATTGCAGTTTGGGGGCTGAGAAATTTTGCAGACTTTGAGGGCGGGATGCGAGCAGTGATTAAACTAGGTGGCGACACCGATACGAACGGAGCGATTTACGGACAGCTGGCTGGAGCATTTTACGGCTACGAGGCGATTCCGCGAGATTGGAGAGAGGGTTTGTTGCGAGAGGCGGAAATTCGGGACTTGGCGGATAAATTATCGGAAATGGAAAAATGTCCGATTTTGAGAACGAGGTTTGTGGAGGATGCTGAGGAAGGTTTATTTTCCTACCCAAATTTGGAATCTGTCACCTTCGACGTAGACTAGTTGATTATCATTGAGGCAGATAATTGGTTGGGTGATACTGAAGAAGTCGTCTGGCGAGTCGTGGAGGAATTTGCTAAATTTAGCACGTTTGATGCCGGTGCGGTTCCAATGTGGCTTAATAAGAAAGTTCACCAGCCCCAAGCCTTGATAACTTTCCAACTCGTTAGCCAATGATGCGTCAGCACTGATGAACTTTTGGGCGGAAATATCATTAGCGCAAACGATAGACCCAGCACTTTCGCCGATATACGGTACGCCACGCGACAAGGCAGTGCGTAAAATTTTAGCAAAGTGGCAATTGTGCATTTGTTTTAATAGATGAAAATTGTTGCCACCCTGTACGAAAATTACATCTTTGTCGGCAAATTCCTGTTCAACTTCGCTTTCGGTTTTGTCCTCAATGTCATAATCAAACACTTGCCAACCACGCCGACTCAGAAATTCCCTACCCTCAACAATCCAATCGCGCGCACCCTCGGGATGTAAATTGCCAGCTGTAATAATGTAAGAGATTTTAATGTCGCTGGGAGATTTTTGCAGAAGTTTTTCGATATCTGTCATAATCATTTTGGCGACACCTGGGCCACGAAAACTCGAGGCGAGATATAAGTGCTGGGGTGTGGGCGAATTGTTCATATTTTATCCTTTTGGTAATTTCTAGCAATCTTTTGTATTATATATTACTTCTGGTTATTTAGCAAGGCAACGAACGTTGAACCACCTTGTCGGGCATTGGCGTGTGCCGGAGTGATATAATCGCCATTGAGGAACCACTGGTAAGCGGCTTGATTATTTACGTAGGCGACAGAAGACCAT
Organism: uncultured Candidatus Saccharibacteria bacterium; assembly: GCA_948571325.1. GTDB lineage: Bacteria > Patescibacteriota > Saccharimonadia > Saccharimonadales > Saccharimonadaceae > Nanosyncoccus. Next base: position 4,382 of record CAOZKB010000063.1, read on the forward strand.
TCGATCACCCAATACCCTGATCCACGATATATACCATTGACAACATCGACCGTACCACTGCGCGTTATGTATATTGGACTTAGTGTGACGTCCTCATGGGCTACCCCGGCAGCGCCCGTTCCCGCAATTCCGGTTTTGAGTTTTGTCACTAACTGGCCGCCTGACATTTTCCAACTATCGATTCCGTCATCGGTTATGGTTGGTTCATTTGGAAAACCATTATCTGGATAACCATACATATGAGTCAGCCAATGAAATCCTAGATTGTTCATATTGAATGGTGTGCCAGCAGGAACATCACGCGCAGTCCTTGGCAGTTTCCAACCTTTGGGACAAATACTATCATTAGCATAAGCTAATTTACTTGCGTCTTTTTCCGCGCCAGTGCTTGCCACGTCTGCCCCGCCCGTACCTGCTACCGCAGCATTCCATTGGTAAAAATTGCCGATTAAGTAATGCGCATCGTATTCAGAAGTATTTTTGTTGACGGCCAGTGGGCCAGTATAGGTATATGACTCTACTTTTTTGGTTGTGGAATTATAGTTTGTACCACTCCAGGCCCCATCAGGGCTCTCCGCAGAATCAAAGGTTGATTGCCAATTTACGCCGCTAACATCAACTAAATTGCCACAATTTTGACCAATACTTTGTCCAGAATATGCCGAAACAGTACCGTCATCAAAATTCGAGCCACTTACTGGGGCAGTATTACAAGAAACAATTCTAGTTGGCGTAGCTAGGATGAATTTTCCCAGATTCCATGAACGCGTCTTCCAAAACTGCTGATCACTATAGGTCTCCTTATTAGGTACTGAAGTTTCCGTATAACTCTGCGGCCTCCACTCCTCACTTACATCACTCGTCTCCGGTTTCAACGGCAACGTCTTCTCATTGAGGTCCAAC
>CAOZKB010000064.1 GCA_948571325.1 uncultured Candidatus Saccharibacteria bacterium
CGAGTAAAATTTAAAATACCGAAGTCTGATTGTAATAAATATGAGTATTTCTGGAAATAGAGTGAAAGGCAGAACGAGCCTTCGGTGAAGGCCTTATATCATCTTAGAAGTGATTATGGATGCTTGTTTTGTTTAAAAATACTACTTTTGATTGTGAACTTGCTATTCTTAGCGTAAAAGTATTGACTCTTTTGATAAAATATGCTAATATAGAAGGATAGGGGGGGCGTACTTTAAAATCCTTGAAACGGAAATTCTAATAATTCGTGTTTGCTATAGTTGAGAAGTATTTTAGAGAATGGAGGAAAAATGCATGAAAGAACGAGAAATTGTAGCAGTGGTTAGGCTTTATTGTGCTATTTTTGACGGTGGATTCTGGTTATCCGTAGCGAACGATAATCGTGTTCAGCTTAGAAAATTCGTGATGGATGATAATTCTGCTCCTAATATGGACAATGTTCATATTACGGAGGAAGATCTTTATCAGATTTACCAGGTAATTGGAGCCTTGACTGAGCGTGAGCAAAAGGTGCTCGGTATGCGTTTTGGGTTTGGGAATAAAGACGGTAAACCAAGAACTCTCGAGTCGATTGCAAAGGAGTTCAACGTCACGAGAGAGCGGATTCGTCAAATTGAACAGAAAGCACTCCGAAAAATGCGTAAGCCTAATCGTTGCAGTCAGCTATCACGGATTTTTAAGTCGGAAATGTTTTTGGAAGAGATAGTAAAAGTATCTCGAGAAATTCAGGAATCGTGTCAGCGTGAGGTGGAGTTAAGAGGTGATTTATATCAGTTGAAGCAGTTGCCAATCGTTTTGTCTGAAGATGCTGAGGCTATATCCGATAAGATTTCTGACCTTGATAAATTAGATTTATCATTTTTTACTTATATCGCCCTTGAGCGTATAGGTATATCGACTATAGCTGGGCTTTGTTGTCTTCAGGAGGCTGAACTTTGTAAAAATCTAAATATCAGAGTCAGAAAGATGGTAGTAGGGGAAGTAAAAGAGAGACTAACCGAAAAAGGCCTATCTTTGGTATAATTGGATAGCCGTTAAAGGATAAATATCTCCAGTGATATGCTGGGGATATTTTTATTAAGAGTCGTTATAACAGATAATGAAAATATGGTAAAATAGAGGGGAGTTTTGTTAACTAGAAAAGAGGTTTTGTTTTGAATTTAAAGATTGGAATTGTAGGGTTGCCGAATGTAGGAAAATCAACGTTGTTCAATGCGTTGACAAATGCGGAGGCTTTGGCGGCGAATTATCCTTTTGCGACGATTGAACCGAATGTGGGTATTGTGCCCGTACCAGATGAACGTTTGGAGGTTTTAGCCAAGATGTGTAATACTGATAAAGTAATTCCGGCAACGGTAGAGTTCGTGGATATTGCAGGCTTAGTAGAAGGGGCATCAAAAGGTGAAGGTTTGGGGAATAAATTTTTGGCACATATTCGAGAATGCCAGATTATTTGTCACGTAGTGCGCGTTTTTGAGGATAATGATGTGATTCGGGCGGAAGGTTCAAAGGATCCTAAAAACGATATCGAGGTGATTGAGACGGAGCTCGAGTTAGCGGATTTGGAAACTCGAGAAAAGGTAGCAAAGAAGCGTAAGAGCAATGATGGGGGTGAGGAAATTCATTATTTGACCGATAAACCAGTGATCTATATGTTTAATGTGGATGAAAAAGAGTTGGTAGATGAGGACTTGAAGGCAAAACTAACTGCGATGGTGACACCAAGCCAGGCAGTTTTTGTGAATGCGAAATTGGAATCAGAAATGTCGGGAATGAGCGCGGAAGAGCGTAAAGAATTTTTGCATGAATATGGCGTGGAAGAAGATGCATTAGCGGAGTTGATTAAGGCGGCTTATAAAACTTTAGGTTTGCAGAGTTTCTTGACGGCGGGCAAAAAAGAAGTGCGCGCTTGGACGATTAAACAGGGTGCGACGGCGCCTGAAGCGGCTGGGACGATTCATACGGACTTTCAGCGAGGATTTATCGCGGCGGAGGTAATGAAATATGATGATTTGAAGGAACTTGGGAGTGAGCAGGCCGTAAAAGCTGCGGGGAAATTACGTACTGAGGGCAAAACTTACGTCATGCAGGAGGGGGACATTGTAGAATTTAGATTTAACGTCTAAGGTTTAGGATGAACGAAGTGGATCTAGACTTGAACGATTTGAATGCTTGGTTGCTGGGTTTTTTGAATTTTGAGAGTGAACCTAATTGGGAACTTTTGAAATTGGCAACGATGGAGAAACTGTGCGAGAAGTTTGGCCATCCAGAGCGGAGTTGTCCATGCTTCCATGTAGCGGGTTCAAAAGGTAAAGGCACGATTGCAGCTAATATTGCGCAGATTTTACGTGTGGCGGGTTATAAAACGGGAGTTTATGGTTCACCACATGTTTTACATTATACCGAGCGTGTAGGTACGGGAGAGGATCCTTTTGCGATGGAGGTATACGATCAGGCTTTTGCAGAATTGAAGTCTGGGGTGGAAGAATTGTTACTGGACGGTGAGCTAAAACATGATGATGTGAGTTGGTTTGAGCTATCGACGATGTTTGCGATGCTATGTTTTAGGATTGCAGAGGTAGATTATGCAATTTACGAGGTAGGGCTAGGTGGCAGGTTGGATGCGACGAATGTGGTAGTACCGGAGTGTTGTGCTTTTGGGGCGATCGAGTTGGAGCATACGGAGTTTCTGGGGAATACTTTGACTGCGGTGGCGAGTGAAAAAGCAGGAATTTTGAAACCGGGTGTACCGGCAGTGTCGATAGCGCAGAAACCGGAGGTGGAGGAAGTTTTGCAAAAGCGTGCAGAAGAACTTGGCGTGAAGATTGAATTTTTACCACGAATGGATAATTACGAACGAGCGGATGCTGAGGTGGCGATGGCAACGGTGAAGTGCGTATTGCCGGATTTGGACGTAGAGCTAGCAGATGAGGCGATTAAGCATGCGAGGCTACCTGGGCGGTTTGAGTTGCTAGGTGATGAGGATTTACCGGATAAGTTTAAGCAAATTCCCTATGTGCTGTTGGATGTGGCGCATACGCCTAATAGTGTAAAATGCGTGACGGAGCGCATGCAACGAGAAAATTTGCATGGCAAACTATTGTTTGGTTGCGTGAAGGATAAGCGTGTAGAGGAAATGGCACAGATTTTAGCGCAAAGCGGATTATTTTCTGAGGTGTATTTGACGCGACCGGGGGATTTTAAGAAAAGTGATTTGGCGAAGATGTAGGAAGTATTTAACGAGGCTTTTGCGCTAGGTGATGCGGGAACGGAAATTAAAGTGGATGAGGAATTTGGGCGGATGATTGATTTAGTGATGCATGAAGCGGCCGAACAGAAGGAGCCGGTGATAGTCTTGGGGTCGTTTTATCTAGTGGCTGAAGTGAAGAAGTATTTGTTGAAGCAGGGGCGAGGGGACGAACGTTAGTTTGGTTGATGGTAATCGACTGGCGCGCCTATTCGTCGAGGATAAACCAGCCTTTGATTTTATAGTTACTATCTTCGACGCTAGCGGTGGCGAGAAGGGGTTGATAGCTTTGAAATTCTGGGTGAATACTAAGGAATTTTTCGGCGGCGTAGTGCATCTGAACTAATTTATGATTAGTGATTTGCTCGAGACTGGAACCATGCGTGGTGTTTTTGCGATATTTTACTTCAGTGAAGTAGATTTTGTCGTCTAAAGTGGAAATTAAATCGATTTCGTAGGATTTGGTTTTGTAATTTTGGGCGATGATTTGATGTTGGTGTTGAGCGAGAAATTCCGCGATAAGATTTTCGGCGTGGCGACCACGTGAGGTAGTGCTCAGGGTATGTTTTTTGGAAGGATTAGGATTAGTTTTTTGGTTAGTAATAATTGCTTGAATGGGTTTGAAACTGGTACGATGCTCAGGACAGATTCCCTGCTCAAATAAGGCAGCTTTATGAGCGGCAGTACCATAGCCAACGTGCTTCTCGAAGCCGTAACCGGGATATTTCTGGGCAACTTCGATCATGTAATTGTCGCGTGCGACTTTGGCGATAATGGAGGCAGCAGAAACCTCTTTGATCAGTGAATCGGCTTTTTTGAGAAGAGTGACTTGGTCGGCGAGCGGAGTATTTTGGAGAAAATTGACTGTGCCGTCGATGATAATTTCGGAAAAGAAGACTTTTTGGGCTAGGATTTGCTTGACAGCGCGACGTGTGGCGAGTTTGAGGCTGGCGGATAAGCCGTATCTGTCGAGTTCGGTAGCAGAAACCCAACCTAGCCCAGTGGCTGCGGCGTGATTGAGGATGGGCTGACTTAAGAGTTGACGCTTTTTAGCGGTGAGTTGCTTAGAATCGGCGAGCGATTGCCATAGTTCTTGAAGCTCGAAGTCGGTGTTAGTACTGGAACTAGTGTTAGGATTAGTGCTGGGGCTGGGGGTACTGGTTTGGCAACTATCCGATTGGTTACTGTTCGTCTGGATGTTGTGGGACTGAAATTTTTCGCCGAGGATAACAGCGCCAACAACAAGCGGCCCTGCCCAGGGGCCGCGACCAACCTCGTCAATGCCGAGAATGATTGGTGTTGTCAAATTATTGGTCTGCCTTTTCTTTTTCGGCAGCTTTTTTGACTGCTTCGATTTTATCTTCAACTTTGTCTTTAAGTTCTTTAGCCTTATCTTCGGCTTCGTCTTTGAGTTCCTCGGCTTTTTCCTTGGCTTCGTGTGCGGCTTCGATGATTTTAGTCAGATCGTTAACTGCAGCGCGGTCGAAGACCTTATTGGTGAGGCGAGCGGATTTGCCGGAACGTTCGCGTAAATAAGAAAGGTTCTTGCGACGAACTTTGGCGCGGCGAACAATTTCGATTTTTTCAACTAACGGATTGTGAATTAAGAATGATTTTTCGACACCGACGCCAGAAGCGATTTTCCGTACGGTAATACGGGCGGTGTGTGAACCCTTACGATCAGTACGGATAACTACACCTTCGAAAACTTGAAGGCGGAATTTTTCACCTTCTTTGATTTTTTGAGTGACTTTAACAGTATCACCAGAACGAACATCGACGACGGCTGGTTTTTTCTGTGCGTCACCAATT
>CAOZKB010000065.1 GCA_948571325.1 uncultured Candidatus Saccharibacteria bacterium
AATATGATTAACGACATCGAGTTTATTAAAACCTAGATCTTCCATTTCTTGGTAAAATTGTTGTGCTTTGGTGTGGGCGTATTTTTCGCGGTAGTCGGCGAGTAATTTTTGATCATTGGTAATGAAACGGCCACTAGTACGTTCGGCATAAATCAGTCCGTGATTTTCAAGTTCTACGAGTGCACGCTGCATAGTGTTAGGATTAACTTGCGCTTGCATAGCAAGTTCGCGCACGGAAAGTAATCGCTCGCCGGGTTTAACTTTACCAGAAATAATAAAGATTTCTAATTGCTCGGCGAGCTGTAGATAAATTGGTCGGTCGTTATTAAAATTAAATTCCATTGTATTAATACATTGATACAGTTAATTGTATTAGCTCCTTAATACAATAATACACATTTGAGTATGTTTGGTCAATAAAAAAGTATGATTTTTAACGATTTTAGTACGATTATTAGGTGTTAGAGTATGTTTTTGCGGGCTAAGAGCATAATTTTTGCGAGGCGTGGTATAATGATTGATAGGAAGAAATAAGTGGAGGCATAGCTTTGTGAATATTTGGTTGATTGTGTTGATCGAAGGTTTAGTAGTGACTTTGGTTGGGAGTTTGTTGCATTTTACTTACACGTGGAGTGGAAGGAATAAGTTTGTGGCAATTTTTTCGGCGGTGAACGAAAGTACGTGGGAGCATATTAAATTGGCATTATCTGGAACTTTTATTTGTATGTTGGCGGATGTATGGTGGTTGGGGAGTAACCCGAATTATTGGTTAGCGCGGAGTTTGTCTTTTGTAGTGCCAGTAATTGTGATTCCGGTATTATTCTATGGCTATCACCGAATTTGGAAAGTGAAGAAATCGGTGTTGCCCGTAGATATTGCGATTTTTGTAGTGGCGGCATTCTGTGGTGCTGGGGTGTTTGGCTTGGTGTTGGAGGCGCCGGCTGTGGGTGCGGTGAGTGGGTTTATTAGTATGATTATCAGTACGATGATTTTGTCAGCATATTTATTGTTAACGAAATTTCCTTTGCATAACTTTTTGTTTGAAGATCCGATTACACATAAATATGGCTATGAAGGTCATAATAAAAAGATTTAAAATAATTAGTATAAAATTCCCTGCTGATCGTGGCGGGGATTTTTCGTGAAAAATATTGTTTTGAAAATACTTGTGATATAATTAAAGTGTCCAACCTTTAATAATTCATAGCCAGTATTTTGTTATATGGAGTATATTACTGTTTTGCAATTTAGCGACATCGCGTCGTAATCAGAACAGTAATTGTCTTTGGTTATGGATAAAGGTTGGACACCCTGGCGGTGTCGCTTTTTGTAGGCAGAGAAGATACATTGGTGAGCATCGGTTAGGGGAAGGTTTGAGTATAAAACATACGATGTCTAGATACGGAGACTCTAGGTTATGTTTTTTGTACTCTAAAAGGTAAAAAATTCAGGAGGTAACCGTGAATAAAACAAAATTAAGATTGCAAAAAATAGAGAATAAAGTGGGCGTAGTGGCCCTTGGGCTTTTTATATTATTGCTCTTAATGATGATTTGTCCAGTTGTGATGGTGTCTCAGTCTTTGGCATTGGACGGTGCGGATTTTAATCAATCGGCTTGGCGGCCACATGACCCTAGCAGTATCAGCGTAAACTTGGCAGAGATGCCAGAACTTAATATCGCTCCAGCTGCTAGTGGAAGTGCAGAGATGGTAAGCGCTCAGCTGAGAGTGGAAACGACTAGTAATGCTGGCTATAAAATATATGTAAATTCGTTGAATGAAACAAATGTGATGCATAATGTCGATAATACTAAAAATAATACTATCTCAGCACTTGAGCAGGATGCTGTAATGAGCAATTTTATGGCCAATACTTGGGGGTATGCGTTAACTACCCAGACGCCTACTGACGACACGTTGTATCATGCGATGCCAACTACAGTTAGATTGGAACGTAATGAGGCTAAAGGTGTTGGGGAATATTATCTTTCTTTTGCCGCTAAGGTAGATGCAAGTTTGCCGGCTGGTCAATATGAGAACACAGTAATGATTTCTGTGATCGCAAATCCTAATATTATCACTGGGATGATGGATTTGGTTTACATGCAAGATATGACGCAAAATGTTTGTAAAAATACGATGGCGGCGGATGCGAATTCTAATCGTGATAGTAATGGTTCTTATATAGTCGTTCCTGGTAATGAGCCAACTAAACAATTAATTGATACTCGTGACGGTAAAGAATACTGGGTAGCTAAGCTTGCGGATGGGAATTGTTGGATGACGCAGAATTTGGCGTTAACTTTTGGTGCTGGCACCGGAGAGGTCGCGAAACTTACGAGTGATGATACTGATTTGAACACGAAACGTGAATGGATACTGCTACCAGAGGGTGATTCACGACTAGGTGGTTACGCCATTGATTCAAATTATGCTCAGTATGGGACGTATACGGAAAAAAGTGTGCCATCCCAAGAATCTGGTTCAAGTCATGTGGCGACTCGATCATGGCATCTTGGTGAATATGTGTTAGCTACGCCTAGTAGAGCTGTGGGTTGCAACCTTGTCTTGGCTAATGGTGTGGTTGATGATACGAAATCGGTACTGGCTGGTCAGAAAATTGATGATAACTGTACTGATTTTGTTAAGGTGAGTGAAAAAGGCTGGAGACCGTTATTTGATTCTAACGAAAGTGGTTTCGGAAGTACATGGACTGGAAGTATTTACGATACTGAGAGTAAAATAAAGGTACCGTATACTTATAATAAAAATGATGATGGTTATGGTTTAGTGGCACTGGAGAAAGGTAATAACGTATCGGAAGCTGATGCTTTTGCAGAGACTGAAGGTAATTCCTATGATTCGCACTATTTAATCGGTAACTATTATCAATTTAATACTGCAACGGCTGGTACTGGCGGAACTGATTTGGTGAGTACTGGTGCAGATCAGGATGCATCAAAGTTGAAGGACGCTCCGGACTCTATATGTCCGAAAGGGTGGAAATTACCTAGTGCAGGACGCAACATCGTAACAGGTTTTCCGTTTGATCAGGAAGATAGTTTTTATAGACTCTTGTTAGCATATGGGTATCCGGAAGGGGATAAATACACTCCGGATAATAAAGGTAACTCATTTACATCGATTCTGGATGGAAGTTATCGGAATGGTAAACTAAATACGATTGCTTATTCTAATATTAATGTTAATGACGCAGCACATCAGAATCTTGCGCTTTCGCCATTTTATCTTGTGCGTGGTGGGCGGATTTTCTTGCCGGACGGGGCGTTGCTCCGCGCTGGGTTTAGTAATAGTGATTGGTCATCTAGTGCCTATGTATATAACATAAACACTAATTTGTATGCTTACGAATTTAGAATTAATGGCGTCTTTTACTACGCTGCTAACGACTCTAATCGTTACAACGGTTATTCGATACGTTGTATGGTGAGATAGCTGGTGACTGTGTTACTTATCCCATTCGAAGCCTTCGCCGAAGTGACCATAGCGGGCGGTGGGTTCGTAGATAGGGTGGAGAAGGTTGAGAGATTTGATGATTCCTTGTGGGGTGAGATTATAACCGTCGCGGGGGTTGCCGAGCGAGGTAAGTTGAGGATTGTGGATGATTTGTTGAGTTTTGCCGTCGACGGCTACGGTATGTTCGAGTGGTTCCGTATAGCCAATGGCGTAGGCAAGGCGAACAAAAACCTCGTGAGCATGGTGTTTGCGTAGGTAATCTACGGCGATGCGGCGGGCCATATAGGCAGCGGAACGATCAACTTTAGAGGAATCTTTACCAGAAAAAGCACCGCCGCCAATTGGAATACGTGGACCGTAATTATCGACAATAAGCTTGCGTCCAGTCAGGCCGGTATCAGCTGAAAAGCCGCCTTGATTCCAGTCACCGGCGGGATTGAGATAATATTCAATTTTTTGGTTTGGTAGTGGCCGTAAATGGTTGGCGGCGACGAACTTATCGACTAATTCTTGCAAAATAGACTTTGGCGTATTTTGAAAACTAGCAACGATAGATTTAACGTAAAAATGGTTGTGGTTGCCATCGGGATCCATAACGATAGTGAGTTGCGTTTTGCCGTCGTAGGGATGTTGTGAATAAATATGTTGATTAAGGCGCCGAGCGCCGATAACTTCGATGGGTAGAAGTTCTGGAGTTTCGTCACAGGCGTAACCGATCATAATTCCCTGGTCGCCGGCGCCGCCCGTATCGACACCTTGCGCGATTTCGGGGCTTTGGCGAACGAGATTAACGGAGATTTTAAGTGAATCGTCGCCAGTAATGCGCGTAACGATAGCTGGGATGTCGATTTCATGAGAATTTGCAGTAACTTCCCCAACAATGAAGATTTCGCCGTGACCTCCACAAGTCTCCACAGCGACGCGAGCGTGTGGGTCGTTCGTAAGATAGGCGTCAAGAATAGCATCCGAGATTTGGTCGCAAAGTTTGTCGGGGTGTTTGGGTGAAACGCTTTCGGCGGTACGATAAATAGTGTAATTTTCCATATTTTCAGTATACAGGATATTATAATATTACACAAAAGTGTAAATGTTTATGCTTGAGT
>CAOZKB010000066.1 GCA_948571325.1 uncultured Candidatus Saccharibacteria bacterium
GTTCTATAATGTAGATAACTATTTATTCTACTGTTCTGGTTTGTTACACTGAACCGGCACCCTAGTAACTATTGACTAGCTGCCTCTGGTGTGCTAAACTGAAAGAGTATCTGAGCTTTAAAAATGTAACTCGTCAACAAGATTGTTTACTACCGAGCACGTTGTATTGGAAAATAGATGCTTTTTATTTTTTAGGTTTTAAGCTCAGGTATATAGCGGCTAGCGCTCGCTCGACTTAGAAGTTTAGTTATTTATGTGTCCCCGCACTAAAAACTAAAATTTTTCGTCTTATTGCTAGTCCGCAGTCCGCCTGCCGGACATCCTAGCCCTCCAGTAAAGCTAGGCGAGCCATCGAGCTCAATTTGTACATTAAGTTTTGGTGCTTTTACTTAATAGCAGATTTTTGCTATCGATGGCTAATGTAGTTTGAAAATCATGCTGCAATTGCGGATCATTATGGCTACGCCAACTACACAATAATTTTTGCTATAATAATTTACCTGTCATCTTAAAAGCACCGCCAACTAAAGTATCAGCAACCGCTGTCTATCAATAACTGTTCACCTCGACGTACGACGCAAGTCGGATAGGCAGCAGGTTGCTGTACATATCAATTTCATCAGCCCTGACTATAATGTCGGGGCATTTTCTTAGGTTTAACTTTTTCAAGCGGAGTGGTAGCTTCAATATAATGGGTCATACCGCCAGACGAAGATAGCAATGTCGTAAAAATTTCCAACTTTCTATCGAACTTTCCCTAAGCGTCGCGCAGACTTAAATGTTGTAAAAATTACAACAAAAACCTGAAAAATCCTTAAAAACGCTTGACGGATTGATTCTGGTCATATATTATAAACATAAGCTGGTACGCTTCACAAAGGGGTTCCACTGATACGTTAGTGGAGTGTGGAGACTTTAAAAACAAAAACAGCGGATTAAAACAAACCAATGTGCCCTAGGGTGGGCGCGCATCAGCCCGAAATAGCCTCCAAGTGGGGCTATTTTTCCGATTACATCCAAGATTCAAAAATCTCCTAAAGTATTGACTTTTGTGACAATCTGTGATAAAATAGAGTTATAGGCTATTCGCTTTGTGCTAAACCTAGCTCTTTTCAGTTTTGATACATTGCGATAGCACTACTCAAAAAGGAGGTAGATAATATGGGGAAGAAGTTTACCTACAACCTATTGATCGTAAAGGTTGATAACATTCCCAGGCAGTTCGGCGCTACGCTTGATCGGCGTAAGCTAGAGCAATTAATTCAGGAGCGTTGGCCGGTTACTTTTAATATGCGCAAATATGTGCGTAATAGTGACGAGAAACCGTTCAGGGCAACGCTAAGATGTCCGGCTAGTCTGATGACGCGAATAGAGGCGATTGATCAGTCGAAATTAAAAAATGATCGCTTCTCTTCAATCGTCTATCTGGACGTGACGGCGCTGGGCGCAGTAAGTAAGGTGCGCACAAAGGAAGAGTTCTCGCCTGATATCTTGGATGACATTCAGTATCGAGACCAGCTGGGGATTCTATTCGATTATCGCACTGGTATTGGTGTTATCTGCAGTCATGGCAGCTGGACATCCGAGAAGGGACGAATCCCGCCAATCCAGCACGGCCTATTGGTTAACGGTGAAAATTATTCCCACTCTATCTTTCGCCGCTTAAAAGTACCGAAGGAAGTACTGGAAAACAAAGGTATCGTTGTTAATTTGGGGCATATATGCTCCAACCGGACTCAGAAGGAGGGGTAAAATGAAAAGTAATTATGACTTAATCGTATTGAGTTTGAGTGGTGCCGAAAAATTCTCTCACATCATAAAAGAGAATCAGCGCCTGACCGAACAGGGGGTAGCACTATTAACTACAATCTGGTTTAAAACGCAGAAATATGTACGCAATGAGCCGGGTGAAGTTTTTCATCCGGTGCTCGCGTCGCCAACGCGACTAGGTGTTGATCTGATAGGCGAATGCACAGAGCTGCACCCGGAGAACCCACTCTTTAGTAGTGGCAAAATCCGAGATCTTAACGGTCAGATTGCTACTAACGCTCAGCGGAGCAACTTGCGAGCTTGTCCGTATGACCGAGCCACACTGGCAGCCATTTGTCAAATGCGGGACGACAAAGAGGCTAACGACTGGGACGATGGTTTGGTTGATTTTACTGAACAGACCTACGTCGAGTTATTTTATGATGTAGAAAAGAACATCGGCGTCATTTATCGCGCCACTGATATGGCGAGCGGGGAACAGCTCGAGCTTTGTTTGGGCGACGACGTTCGAGGATATGGTCCGCTTCGCTTAGACGTGTTACCGGAAGAAATCAGGAAATGTCCGAATTTAGTTTCGGTTTTACCTGAGTTTGACTTTTAGCAGCTTATTGAATTTAGATTGACTCTAGTATGAGGTTTGGCGCTACCTTATACCTACGCAGTATCAAAAGCGCAGTATCAAAACAATTTATAGTAAAATGCTCTCTGCGGAGGGCATTTACTTTTTTAGATTCTTGTGCTATAATAAAGAGAATGAATGATCCAAAAATGGCTAGCCCACAACTCAAATTTACTATTATTACGCTTTTCCCAGAGGCTTTGCAGCCTTATCTTGATAGTTCTATGCTTTACAAAGCGCAAAATCGTGGTATTGTAGCAATAGATTACGTGAATTTGCGCAATTTTGGCCTTGGCCCACATAAATCCGTGGATGATACTCCATACGGGGGTGGCGATGGGATGCTTTTGCGTTGCGAGCCAGTTTTTGCGGCTATTGAGAGCATTAAGGCGGCTAGTCCAGACGCCGAGGTTATTTTACCGACCCCAGTTGGCTTAACTTGGAACCAAGCCTTAGCGCGTCAATTTGCCGGAATTGGCCAAAATGCCGATAATTCGGCCGAATTAGCCCAAATTAGCGTTAGCGCCGGCAAAGCGCCGTCTAATGGCTTAAAAGTCCAAAAACCACTCAAAACGCCTCAAAATGACCAAATACGGCATTTTATCATCTTGTGCCCACATTATGAAGGGTACGACGAGCGCATTTTAGCTGTAATTGACCATAAAATCTCTTTAGGTAACTATGTACTCACTGGTGGGGAACTAGCCGCGCTGATTATTATTGATAGCGTCACGCGGCTGCTCCCGGGCGTGCTCGGGGGTGAAAATTCCGCTGCCGTGGAGAGTTTTTCCGCGGGTGATAACCTTGAATACCCCCAATATACCAAGCCTTTTGATTTTCGCGGCATGACGGTGCCAGAAGTTCTGCTCTCCGGTAACCACGCCGCCGTCGCTAAGTGGCGCGCCGAGCACAGTGGTAGAAAAGGTGATGATTAGCGCGCTAGGCAACGGATAGACTCGGCGCCACCAGTATGATAGGCAAAATATGTGGGGTATATATATCGCACTGCATTGCGTACGTAGTAGGCCTTGTCAAGGGTGGAACTCATTGTAGATGAAAAATATAAACCGCTGTCGCCAGCACCCCAGAGGGAGTGCATTTCGATAAGATTTATGTTACCAGCGCCGCTAAGGTAAATTGGCGAAAGGAGGAGATTTTGATGCGCAATGCCAGAACTACCTGTACCGGCAATACTATTGGGCATGGCGATATAAGAACCGAATTCGGACGATAGCAGCCAGGAACTAGAAGCATCGGGATACTGATAGGAAAGTAGAAGTTGGTAAAAACTGTCATTACGCTCGATTGGGAAATTGGTGATATTATCTTGACCGGAAACTGGCAACTTCCAACCATTAGGACAGATGCTCTCTGGCGCTTCGACGAGATCAGAAGTGCCAAGTGTAACAATACTTGCAATACTCTCGGCGGTAGCAGTGTCATAAGTATAATAATTCCCAATCAAATAATGCGCATCATACGTCTTATTATTCTTATCTACACTAAGTGGCCCAGTATAAGTATATGGTTCCATTTGTTTGGTAGTGGAATTATAATTAGTGCCGCTCCAAGCACCTTCAAGAGCATCAGATGAATCATAAGTAGGTTTCCAGTCAGATCCGGACACATTGACAAAATCACTACAGTTATCGCCGATATTTTGGCCAGGACGCACAGAGTTATAGCGTCTTTCGTCAGTGGACTCACTAGTTGGTGCCGAGTTACATGATATCTTACGGTCTGGTGTGGCCAAGACATATTGTCCGAGATTCCATGACCTAACAGTATCAGCTGTTTCTTTGAAATTATTAGTATTATATTCCGTACTCGTCGGCACCACCCAATCACTTGTCACATCCGTATCACTCGGAGTTAATATCTTCCCTTTAACTAAATCATAAGCCAAATTCTGCGTCATCCAACAATTCCCATCTGCAAGCTTAGCTACCCAGTATT
>CAOZKB010000067.1 GCA_948571325.1 uncultured Candidatus Saccharibacteria bacterium
GTATTTATGAAACCAGTGTTCAACATGTTAACGATCCGAGCGTCCGCACCGTCCTCGGCGAACCCAGTAGCGACTTTAACAGCTACGTCAATCCGCTCAATGAACTTATCATGAAAACTTATCAAGATAAGTACGATACCATCGACGTTGGACTCAAAGAAGGGGACGTAGTTAATCTCGATTTCTTTTACGCCGAGCGTAGTACTACCGAATCAAACACTAAAATCACCATCTCCAATATGAACTGGCCAATCTCCGCCGATAGTACACTTGACGGCAAAATCGTTGGTAGGATTGAAAACACCAACAGCAATTTAGTTGAATTCCAAGCTAGTATTAAGAATCGCGACCCCGCTCGTCCACTCGATCTTGAGCGTCTCGCTGCCTACATCCGTGAAGACACCGCTGAAACTGGCACCGTTGACGGCTTCTTACCGCTTGATGTCCAGACTCTTTACTACACTACCACCCCAGACGATAATGATTCCTGGCAACCAGTCGATATCTCTGCCCCCTCTAGCGAACAAACAGGCTTCAACCTCACCAAATCTATCCGTATGTCGCCGTCCGGCCAAGCTGGCGATACACTATACTTCCGCTACTTCGCCGAAACCGCCGAATACTCCGGTAATATGACTAGCAAAGTCAGCTTTTATACCACGCTCAATGGCAACAGCGGCGTCACCTATGATTACGATACAGTTACCTACACCGCCCCAGAAAAACCCGCCCCGCACAAAGTCACCGTCAAGTACCAATATGAAGACGGCTCTGAAGCCTCTCCCGACGTCACCGAAGAACATCCTAGTGGAGAAGAATTCTCGATCGACTCACCAGACATCACTAATTACACACCAGATATTAAAACTGTCTTTGGCACTATGGGCGACCAAGACCAAACCTATATCGTCATCTACAAACCAAACCCACCAGAACCCACCAAACCTACCGTCACAATTCACTACGTCTACGAAGACGGTTCTCCTGCCGCTGACGATTACATCGAAGAACTCGAACCTGGTACGCCATTTAATATTCCATCCCCAGAAATCGAAAATCACACCCCCGACCAGCCCAATGTTAGCGATACAATTGGCGACAAAAACCTCGAATACTTTGTTCATTACAAGCCAAATCAGCCCACCGAACCCGACCCAATCATCCCCGACGAACCTAAGGATGACCCCTCCACAGAACAGCCAGAAACCCCAGTTATCCCTACCATCCCATCCTCCCCAATTTTCGGTGATGCCTCTATGGCCTATCTCGCCCCGCTCGGTGAAGTAGCCTTCGTGCCAAATACCGGCATCGTTAGCACCGCCCTCGCTAGCATCTTCGAACAAGGCTTCGCTGAAGTCATTCTCTCGCAATGGTTCGTGATGGTTGTTCTTCTCATTTTCGCCATCTCTTTCGCCGCTTACTTCTCAATGCGCAAATATCTCAACCCTAAAGCCACCGCCACCCGCTCTTCCGTCCATAACTCTCCCAAAAACGCCCACAAATCCGCCCGAATAACTAAAAATAATCCCAAAAACCCTAAATCCGCCAAAATGACCAAACAAAATAACGCCCGTCGCGCGGCAGCTAGCGCAAAAACCACCACCAAATCTACCCGCAAAAAATCTTAATACTCCATTTAGCCTATCCTCTAGCTAAACTCTAGAGGATAGACTTTCTTAAAAAGTCAAAAAATGCCTACGCAAAACTACAAAATTCGCGGCACCAAAGTCACCTCGCCGTACCCCGTTCAACTCACCCCTGCCGAAACTCGCCTGATCTTTAGTTTGCAAAAATATTTCGCCCCCGAGCACATCTATCCCGACCGTTATTTTCCTAAAACAACCACGCCGTCTAGTTCCAGTTACAAGACCAAATCTGGTCCAAACCCAAATAGCCTACACCAACTCGACGCCAAAAACTTTCGCCATCTCACCACCAACGATTACCTCACCCAAATCGACTGCCTTGCCGTCAACCAACAGGGAATCTTCGTTTTCGAATCCAAAGATTACAGCGGCTGGATTTACGGCGATTCCGACCAAAAATACTGGACTGCTGTACTTGACTTTGGCCGTACTAAAAATCAATTTTATAACCCCATCATGCAAAACAGTACTCACCTCGCTAGCCTCTATAGTCTTTTTCCTCACTGCCAAATTTATTCCTTCATCGTTTTTGGTCGCAATACTACACTAAAAACCGCCATTACTCCGCCCAAAGATTGCTATATCTGTAATCCCGACACACTCCGCTCACGCCTCACTGCTCTACCACAAGACCTCCTTACCTCCTCAGAAATTACCAAAATTCACCAAATTATCCAAGCCAGCCGCATCGCTCCCAGCCAGATTACTCGCAATAATCACATCGCTGAGGTTCAGCACACAAAAAGGCTCCCAGATTTCTCCGGAAGCCAGTTCTCTCGCAACTATTAAACAATAGCTGCTTACTAATATTAGTAAGCAGACCTATGTAGGTCTATTTTGAAGCCTCCTGCAACATCTCCGCCGTCACCAAGTGAGGCCGCTCTATCACCTTCAGTTTTACAGATACATTCACCTGCGCGACTTCTTGTTGGCGTCTTACGTAATGCCGATGAATTAACCCTCCTAAACATTTATTGGCCGTTCGATAATCAGCGGAAGTTTCTGGCAACAGGTCATGATTATACTCAATTCCCATCCGATCACAGTATCGTCTCAGATACCAGTAACGATTACTCAAGTAGTCCAACGGCACGCCGTCACTCGGTACATCATCTAACACCTCAAACAAAACTTCACCCACCGCATCATCTATCACCCTGCGAGGGATAGTCGAAGAAATCTTAGTTTGGATAGAATAAGTATAGATATCTATCGGAGTCCCATTACTACTACCATCGCACATACTATGATATGACGCCGCGCGATAACGTTTCGCCTTTGGCTGTTCCGACTGAGCCTTATCCTTATCCTCATCCTCATCCGAGTCCGAACTCACGTCAACAATAACCTCCTCTGATGGGACGCTTACATCCACACCTACATCAGCAATAACTGACTCAGAACTAAGCTCTTCGCGAAAATCCAGCTCCTCAGGATCAGATTCTAAAACAGATTCAGGTTCTTCAAGTTTAGAATCAGAAGCCTGAAAAAGATCGGGTTCGGAATTACCATCCGTAGCAGACACGGACACCTCAGGTTCAGCACCCGAAGCTCCTGCTTCATTACTACAATCCACGTCGTCGTCCCAAACCGCAGACTTAGTTTCTTGCCATGCAGTATCTTCGGACTTACGATACTCATCAAATTCACATTGATTGCCAAACTCATTCCTAATTTCTTCCAAAGTCCGACTAGCCTCCCGCCAAGCCACCTTTGCCTCGCTAGCAACGTCCTCCGCCAAATCTCGCGCAATACCCCCCGCAAGATTCAACACATCACCCAGATTCTGCCAAAAAGTTTTTTTACTCATATTTTTGCCCTCCTAAAAATATTTCGCATCTCATGCTTACTAACTTATTTTGCTAAAGTTCGAAGCACACTATGCCTATCCCTTCATTATAGCACACATTACCAAAAAAGTCAATACTTTTTAACAATTTTCTCGTTTTTTCGTAAATTTTTTTCGTAAAAACTTTACTTTTCCGCCATTTTTCACAATTTTGTGCTATAATAAACCTAGTTTGGAGATTCGCCAAGTGGTAAGGCACCGGGTTCTGGTCCCGGCATTCGGGGGTTCGAATCCCTCATCTCCAGCCATGTCAAGACGACACGTTTAATACAAAGATAATTCTAGGAACCCCCTGTTTTTACAGGGGGTTCCTGATGGGGCACTGCCATGAAGTCGAAAATGCATGGATAAATAGGCTGATTTGACGATGGATTTTCTGGTTTACTTCCTGGCTCGTTTTTACACGATGCACCAAAAGTATGAGGCTTTTACACGGTTCACACTTTTGATTGATACCTAACGTCTACACGCATTTTACACGGTTTCTACACGATTATAAAACTTATTTCTTCTCCGGTCTTTGGCTAGAAAAAGACCGCCACTTAGGCGGTCTTATAAAGTTGACTATGTAAAATCAACCATAGCTAAAGTACGGCAGGTTCGCTTATAGCCTGCATATCATAAAGCGATTTTATTTCCGGTTTCTCTCGCTTTCCTTGGGTAACCTGACCGCTATTCTTGTCC
>CAOZKB010000068.1 GCA_948571325.1 uncultured Candidatus Saccharibacteria bacterium
ACACAAACAAGGAAAAATTTAAAATTAAACATAAAAATATCGAAAAATAGAACGATAATTTTGAAACAAATTTGACTTGCGAGGATGGGCGTAAAGCCATTTCAAATCAAAAGATAGTAAATTAACAGAGTTTGAGATCGGCCAACTAGGAGTTTCGGCACGCGTTTGGGATACGCGAAACCTAATCCAATATGTACATCCTAACAAACACCTCCCAATTAACTCTATTTGGTCGCAAGACCATACCACTTGTACACTATAAGTCTCTCAACGGCTATGATATTGTGATTTGCTTCGGCGGATCGGTTATCGTGGTGGATATATAGTATACTGCAAACAAAAAATGAAACAAAACAAAACTGCGGAAGTTTCTAGTTGAACGGTCTCAAACAAATGAAGATATTATATTGTAAGTTGGTCGAAATCGTTAATGTTAGGGATTTCGGCTGATGAATGGTATAATATGAGCATGGAAGAACTTCATAAACCAGTGTTATGGTCAGAAGTCCTCGAGGTTTTGCAGCCGAAGCTGGGTGAGTCGTATTTAGACTTGACGGCGGGATATGCGGGACACGCGAGGAGGATTTTGGAGGTAACACGGAATTATAAAGATAGCGTGCTCGTTGATCGAGACGAGAATGCAATCGAAGTACTGGAAGAACGGTTTAGAGATGAGCCGATTCGGATAGTGAAGATGGATTTTTATAATGCGGTGCTACAGGAAATTGAGTGTGGAAACTGTTATGACTTAATACTGATGGATTTTGGAGTTTCTTCTCCGCAGCTAGACAAAGCAGAACGGGGTTTTTCTTTTGCGAAGGATGGTCCGCTGGATATGCGGATGGATCAGGCGCAAGAGTTGGATGCTGAGAAAATTATTAACCATTGGGGTGAGGGGCGAATGGTGGAGATTTTTGAGCGGTATGGCGAACTGAAACCGGGTTTTGCGAAAATGGTCGCGCGAGAAATTGTGCATGGTCGACCATGGCGATCGACGAAAAGTTTGGGTGAAATGCTGGCGAAATTTGGCAGGGGAACGAAAGTTCATCCGGCGACGCGAGTGTTTCAAGCGATTCGGATTGCGGTGAATGACGAGCTAGGTGAAATTGAGCGAACGTTGGAAATTCTGACGAAAGTGATGAAGCCTGGAGCACGAGTAGCGGCGATTAGTTTTCATAGTCTAGAAGACCGGTTGGTGAAAGAGTGGATGCGACGAGAGTCGAGTATGGGGGAAGAGTCGGCGCTGGAAGTAATCACAAAAAAGCCAATAACTGCGGAAACTGAGGAGTTGTTTATCAACCCAAGGGCGAGAAGCGCGAAATTACGCGCAGCAAGACGACGAAATTCTTGAGTAGAGTGTGGAGACTTTACAGAATGGAAGTTTTGAGGCGACAATAGAGTGTTTTTCGTGGGATGATAAAAATAAAAAATAAAATAAATATAAAAAGGAGGCAAAATTATGCCACGTCAAATCATTGTAACCAGCAACCGTTCACGCGCACAGAAGGTGCAAGTGCACTTCAACCGCTAAGATGCGGAGCGGGCTTGGAGTTGAGGGGGGGCTCCAAGCTTTAACGTGTGATGAGTGGGGTAGTGGAATTTCGGTACGGTTTCACGGAAAGCTTAGTACTGTTATGGGCCCATTGGGCTCGCCATTGGTAAATAGAGTAGAGTGTGTTAATGTTTACCCAAATATAAAAATGTGACCTTTCTGGAAGTTGGGCGGAGATGATTTTGACGTTTATTGTCTGCGCCTAGACTTCTGGGGCTTTAAATAAAACTGCGAGGAAAAAATAATGAGACCACAAATGAATTATGCGACAAGACGGGGAGGCGCGGTGACGCCTGCGGTAAATAATTGGTCGCGTAATCATAATACGGTGCGGCACGAAGCGAGGGAATTAGGGCCGGTGTCGTATGTATTTGTAGTGTTTTTACTGGTATTGATTTTGGGGCTAATTTATGTGTCGCAGGGGACGCGGGCGACGAATTATGATTATGAATTATCGCGGATGGAAGATGAAATTGCCGAGCTAGAAGCGAAGAAAGAGGATCTAGCGGTGGAGAAGGCGAGGTTGACGTCGATTGCGAATGCCGAAAATAATAATACTGTGGCGAACAATATGGAAGACGCGACGGTAGGGGGATATGCTGAGTAGAAGTTAAAAATAACTAGGACACGTTTGGTTTTAGTTTTTGATATGGAGGCATTGTAGCACACAGGGGTAAAAAGCTAAAACCCCTTGGGTAGTGGATTTTGTAAAATTCTTTTTGACTTTTTGGGCATAAGCGTGATAGAATGAGTATATGAATTTGTCGGTTCAAGCTACGACCAGAAAACATAAACCATCTAAACTACCAATG
Organism: uncultured Candidatus Saccharibacteria bacterium; assembly: GCA_948571325.1. Classification (GTDB taxonomy): domain Bacteria; phylum Patescibacteriota; class Saccharimonadia; order Saccharimonadales; family Saccharimonadaceae; genus Nanosyncoccus. The sequence continues at coordinate 2,365 of CAOZKB010000068.1, forward strand.
GAGGTATAATGGGTAAATTGAAAATGAATTACAAAATGGGCACTGTGGGTTGGGGGGCATGTGGGCTGTTAGGGTTGTTTACGCTGGTGTTATTATCTCCTGTATGTGCGTCAGGGGCGGATGCGGCGCAAAATTCAACAAGTACGGCGCAGACGCGTGCTGTAGTGAATGCTGCCGCTACGGTTTCGGTAGCGCTTGATTCGGAGGTGGCGATCGACGTAACGCCAACGAGCGATGGGACTTTTGCAAATGCATCAGCTAATTTGACGGTCAGTACGAATAATCGGGATGGATATAGTCTTTACCTCAAGACTTTGGATGCGACTAATAATATGACTAATCCTGACAAAACGAATGTTATTAGTCCAGTAAGCGGTAAACCGACACAAAATGCTTTTACGAAGAATACTTGGGGTTATGCATTAACTAAAGAAGCTGCGACTAGTGCTACTGAATATGCGGCGGTGCCAATGACGGATACGAAGGTTCATAACGAGTCAAGCACTACAACTGGAGATACGTATAATTTGACTTTTGGAGCACAGGTCGATACGGAGTTGCCAGCTGGGCAATATTCTAACTCGGTAATGGTTTCTGTAGTAGCGAATCCAGTGGTAATCTCTAATTTAACCCAAGCGGTCTATATGCAGGACATGACGACGGGTATTTGTGAGAATACTGGCAATATTACTCCTGGTAATGAAGTTAGTAAACAGCTAATTGATGTGCGTGATGGTAAGCAATATTGGGTAAGTAAGCTAGCTGATCAGAACTGTTGGATGACGCAGAATCTTGCATTAGATTTAAGTTACAAAGATAGTAGCGGTAATACTGTGATGCGAACCTTGAGTAGTGCGGATAGTGATATTACTCCAGGTAGAACTTGGCAGGCGGATTTTCCGACTTCGAATGAAGTTCCTGCACCTGTGTCTAACCCGCCTCAAACTGAAGCACGTAGCTGGAATTTAGGTGAGTATGTGTTGGCAACACCAACACGTGGGGTAACTTGTAACTCTGCGCCAGCAAATGGCTCGACAAATGACGATGGTTATAATTCTGTGCGCCCAGGACAGACGATTGGTCAGAATTGTACGGACTTTGTGAACGTGGGTGAGCTTGGCTGGAAACCAACTTATGATGCCGAGAAGAATGGTTATAATAAAACTTGGACAGGGACAAATTATAACTCTTCGACGAAGAAAATGGAAGCTTACACTTATAACAAGTCAAGCGATAATTATGGTTTTGTATCAGTAGAAAAAGGTACGAGTGCGGCTGATGCTTCGAGTATCGCGGCGAGCGAGGGGAATACTTATGATGCACATTACTTAATCGGTAATTATTATCAGTGGAACGCTGCGGTGGCGGGGACGGGTGGTGCCGATGTCGTAAGCCCGTCTGGGGCAGCAACTGACCCGTCGCTATTGGTGGATGCAGAAGATTCGATTTGCCCGAGGGGTTGGAAATTGCCAACTGCTGGACGGAATACATCAACTGGTTTTCCATTTGACCGCGAGGATAGTTTCTACCGCCTCCTCCTAGCTTACGGTTATCCTCAAGCCAATCAATATGTACCAAACAATGGCAATGGTTATACCCCAATCAAGAACGGTAGCTATTTAAATGGAGTTCTTAATACCACCGATTATTCTAACTTAGGGGTGTCAGGAGCCGCACATCAAAACCTCTCCCTCTACCCTCTCTCCTTTGTCCGTGGGGGCCTCGTCGCTCCATGGTACGGTTCTACGCGGGCT
>CAOZKB010000069.1 GCA_948571325.1 uncultured Candidatus Saccharibacteria bacterium
ACTTCCAGGAGCTTTTAGAAGTTCTTTGAGAAGTGGAAGCCGGGGGCTTCCTTTTTGGTTGGAAAGTTTTTGTGTTACAATGAGAAAATGAAAAGGTTGGTGATTATTGACGGGAAATCGGTTTTTTATCGGGGGTATTATGCGATGGGGGCGCTTTCGACGAGTGAGGGAGTACCAACCGGGGGGATTTATGGGTTTGCGGCGATTGCGATGGAGATTGTGCGGGAGCTTGACCCGACGAAAGTGGTGGTAGCGTGGGATTCGAAGAGTTCGACGAGCAAACGCAAGGCGATTTTTACGGAGTATAAGGCGGGGCGGAAGAAGCCGGAGGAGGATTTTTATGCGCAGATTCCGTATTTGAAGGAGTTGATTTTGGCGTTGGGATGGGGGTTTATGGAGGTGGATGATTATGAGGCGGATGATATAATTGGGACGCTGGCACGGCAAGCGAGTGAGATATCTGCCGTGCCAGAAAGGATATCGCCCGATTCATCAGATGCTGTTAAAGGGGGTAAATGCGATAAGTGGGAAACCTTTATCGTGTCGTCGGACCTCGATATGCTGCAGGTGGTGGATGAGAATACGCATATGTATCGGGTGCTAAAAGGATTTTCGAAGCTCGAGGAGATGGACATCGCGGCAGTGGAGGAGAAATATGGCATTAAAAAGGCGCAATTTTTGGATTTGAAGGCATTGAAAGGGGATGCGTCAGATAATATTCCAGGGGTGCCAGGGGTGGGGGAGAAGACAGCAGTGAAGCTTTTGAACGAATATGGGACGCTCGAGGGGGTGTACGAGGCTTTAAAGGCGGGGAAAATTAGCGGGAAAACGGCGGAAAAGTTGCAAAAAGGCGAAAAAAGTGCCAAAATGTCGTATGAACTCGCGAAAATTATGACAGATGCGCCGGTGAAGTTATTGGAGGTGCCGGATTTAGTGTTGGATAAGGATCGGATTGTGGCGGCGCTGAATAAGCTGGAATTTCGGAGTTTGGTGCGGAAGTTTTTTGCTGCGGAAAAGGGCGCTGTGGCCGAAAAACGCGTGAAACAGGCGGGAAAAGGGCTTTTTGAGGATTTAGGTGAAAAAAGTGCGAAGAAAGAGGGGATAAAAAAGACTAAAACGGCGCCTAAGGCCTCTAGCAGAGCTTCTCAGGGTAGGGAAAGCGCTAATGGCTCTGGGATGGCGGTTTTGGCGCAACAGACCTTAGAGGTGGTGCAGGAGGCCTCTGACGGCACTTTGGTATCGTGGGACGTGAAGGCATTAATGCATAAAAATGAAGAAGTGGCAAATAAGATTTTGGCTGAGGAAGGTGGGGGTGATGGGGCTTTCCAAGGGGTGAAATATTGGGATTTGGGGCAGGGAAGATTTCTTCTGGAGCCCCTGCGGCGCGTAGTCGAATATGGAGAGGAATTGGCAGAATATGAGCGTCAACAGAGGGAATTTGCGGAACTACCGGAGTTGTATAAAATTTTTACTCAGTTTGATTTGCCGATGATACCGGTGTTGTATCGGATAGAAAAGAAGGGGATGTTGATTGATCGGGGGTATTTTGCAGAGATGCGACAGGAGTTCGAGGCGGAAGTAGGCGAGTTGGAGAAAAGGATTTGGCAACTAGCAGGGGCGGAATTTAATCTTAACTCGCCATATCAATTGTCGGAGGTGCTGTTTGAGCGGTTGATGCTGCCGACGAAGAGGATTAAAAAGACGGCGCGAGGATATTCGACAGGGGTAAAAGAGCTGGATAAATTAGAGGGGCAACATGAGATTATTGGCTTAATTAAGGAATACCGTGAGGCGGCAAAATTGTTATCAACTTATATTGTGCCGTTGCCGGAGTTGGCGGATAAAGAGGGGCGAATTCATACGACGTATAACCAAAATGTGACGGCGACGGGGCGGTTGTCGTCGACGAATCCGAATTTGCAGAATATTCCGGTGCGTTCAGAGGTGGGGAAGCGGATTCGGATGGGTTTTGTGGCGCCAGAAGGGAAGCTGCTGGTAGGGGCGGATTATTCACAGTTTGAGTTGAGACTAGCGGCGGAAATGGCGGGGGATGAGGAATTGATCAAAGATTTTAATGCAGGGGTGGATATTCATACAAAGACGGCGAGTGAGGCGTTTGGAGTGCCAATGACAGAGGTGACAAAGGCACAGCGGCGGGCAGCGAAAGTGATTAATTTTGGCGTATTATATGGGATGAGTGTGAGGGGATTGTCGCAGGCGGCGGAGATGAGTTATACAGAGGCGAAGGAATTTATTGAGAAATATTTTGAGGTGCGGAAGCCGATTAAGGAATATTTGGAGAAGGTTTTGACGCAGGCGCGGGAGATGGGCTACGTAGAGACGATGTTTGGGCGGCGAAGACCGACTCCGGATGTAAAATCGAGTAATTTTATGGTGCGTACAGGGGCGGAGCGGGCAGCGCAGAATATGCCCATTCAGGGGACTGAAGCAGATTTGATGAAAAAGGCGATGATTGGGATTGACGAAGCATTGCGCAATGAATTTAAAGATCGCGCAGAGGAAACTAGACCAGAGATGGTGGTGCAGGTGCATGATTCGGTGATCGTGGAGTGCTTAGAAGAGGATGCGGAACGTGTAGGGGAGATTTTGCGGGCGAAAATGGAGGGGGTGGCACCGGAGTTGAGAGTGAAGTTGGCGGTGGAGGTGAAAATGGGGGAAAACTGGGGAAAATTATAACGAGCTTTGGGTTTGGCGTAGTTTATACTTCGCGACCGGGGAGGAGAAAATCGGTATAGATGAGTTTGACGCCGAAGTCGCGACGGAGTTTTTGGACGAAATTGAGGTCGTTGAGGGTGAAAGCGGCGATAGTGAGACCGTGGTCGTTCCAGAGTTCGGCAGTGGCGGGTTGCTGGTTGAGTTCGTTGCCGTTGATGGTGATTATTTTGACGCCAGAGGCTTGAGCGAATTCGACGACGTTCTCAGGAGTCCAGTTAGGGTCTTGATAAAGCGTGTAGATAACTGACTTCCAGGGGTAGAGTTCCATAACCCAGTCGAGCATTTCGGGGTGGTAAATTTGGATGATGAAGCGGTCTAATACAGCAGGATCGTGCTCTTTGGCATAAGAAATAATCTGGTTAAATTCGGCGCTGACATGAGCCTCGTCGGTGTACTTGGAATCGGTAACTAAATAAATATCTGGGTATTTTGACATTATGTCAATAATAGTGCGATAAGTGATGGTATGATATTGGTCATTGAAGAGTTTAGATAGGAAATTGTTGGTGGTGAAGGCTTCGTCTGGCCGATCTTGGAGATTGTCGCGCCATTGCTCTTCGCCGTGCATGGCAACGGTTTCTCCATCATCGGTCATCATGAAGTCGATTTCGAAAACGCGCTGGCCGAGTTGATAATTAAGCAGGAACGCTTCGTAAGAATTGGTGTAAGTTTCGCCCATAATGCCGCCTAGAGCATGAGCGATATAAGGGTGCTCGTTGGCCCAACTATAGTTGAAGTTATAAGGTGGTTGGTTGCCAATATTATGCGTATTTTGGGTGATTTCTGGGAGATTTTGGGCGGTTTGATTAAGGTTATGGATGAAAAAGTAACTGCCGATAGTAAGCAGGGCGCAGCAGCAGATAGCAAGGAGCGCGGTGAGGCAGCTTTTTGGTTTGTGAGGAGGTGTATTACTGGGGTGATCTGGAGCTTGAGCGCGAGATGGTGCGCCGGTTGAGCGGGGAATTTTGGTATTGGAGTGCGAAGTTGAGTTTGTTTGATTCATAAAATAATTATACAGGAAATAATGTTAATGTTAAAAAATGGTATGGTGAACGGTTTGGTTTTGGGTTTGTATGGAGTATGATTTGGCTTGGTTTAGCCTTGAATGGAGTAGCGCATCAACGTAAAGTATTTAAGGCTAACTTTAGCTTAATTATCCGCGGTTGAAGTTATTGACACAATAAAAGTGATTTGATAGAGTAAGTACAGTTAGTTTATGTTATTACCGCCGTTTCCGCTTAGGAGCGACGGTAATTTCAATTCTGAGTCCGAAGTTTACACTAAGCTTTGGTCCAAATTGGACTAGTGGCTTAGCGGTAAAACGTAGACGTTTGAATCGTATTACCA
>CAOZKB010000070.1 GCA_948571325.1 uncultured Candidatus Saccharibacteria bacterium
AGCTAAGCTTGCAGACGGGAATTGTTGGATGACGCAGAATTTGGCTTATGATTTGGTGAAGGGGAAAAGCCTTACTTCTTCCGACACAGACATTACACCAGGCAGGACATGGGTGGTGCCTACTACGACGGAAGATAAAGTACCAGAAAAAGACAATAACTTCACGTCGGTGGCTTACCGTTCTTGGGATTTAGGGGAGTATGTTTTAGTTGCACCGGCTACTAATTCAATTTGCTTACAGAAGGGTGGTGGAGTGAATGATTCTGTGCTCACTGGTTATACACCAGATCGCTGTACTTATGTACAAAATGTTAAGGATTGGTCATCGACTTTTGTTGCTCAGCCTGATGAATGGCGGGGAATTAGTCAGGATTTGGTGGCGGCTGATCTAGATACTAAAACTTATGATGCCCACTATTCCATGGGGAACTACTATCAGGGTTCTGTAGCTACGGCTGGTAGCTCGATTAATATCGTGAGCCCAGCTGAATCTGCTACGAATTCTGCTGCGTTGGTTGATGCGCCAGATTCAATTTGCCCTAAAGGTTGGAAGTTACCGGTTTCTGGTATTAATACTGTGACTCATATTGCGTTTGAGCGTAATTATAGTTTCTTTAAATTGCTCAGGGCTTATCAATATCCCGATAGTGGTTTTGTTTATGACGGCAGTGTTGGCTCCTATCGTACTCTAATGTTGTTTGGCGATCTGAATGGTGCTTCGCAGTTTATCTCTAAGCCACCTATTTATAATGTGCGCGCTGGTGTTATCCATTTAGCCGCCGGTTCACTTTTCGAAGCGGAATATTCCGGCTCGTATCGTAGTGCTACTGCTAGCACTAAGTCTAATATGCCATATTATTGGAGCTCCACATATGCCTTAATCTTTCCCGCTCCCACAAATAATCAATTCATCGTGGGTACTAGCGTTCGTTGCGTCGTGCGCTAGTTGCTGTTATAATATAATTATGAGTAGAGTGCCGCTGGCGGAGCGTATGCGTCCCCAAAATCTAGATGAAGTCGTAGGTCAGGAGGCGATTATTGGCGACGGCAAAATTCTCACCGAAATCGTCAAAAAAGGTGAGCCTGTTAACTTAATCTTTTGGGGGCCGCCAGGTACAGGTAAAACAACTTTAGCTCGGATTCTAGCACGCGAGTTTAAGGCAGATTTCGTCGAGCTTTCTGCGGTTACTGCGCACAAAAAAGACGTTGAGGCTGTAGTGGAACGTGCTAAAACCAACTGGAATCTCAAAACTCGCACAGTACTTTTTGTGGATGAAATTCATCGCTTTAATAAAGCTCAGCAGGATGCTTTTTTGCCGCACGTTGAGTCAGGCTTGATTATTTTAATTGGCGCCACTACCGAAAATCCTAGCTTTGAAGTAATTTCGCCGTTAATTTCACGCTCGCGAGTTGTTTTGGTGGCGCCTTTGAGCAAAGCAGGAATTATCGCAGTACTTAAACGCGCCATCGCAGCCGAAAGTGCTGAAAAACGTGTTACTGACGAAGCTATCGAATATATCGCTGAGCTCTCGGGTGGCGATGCACGCTCGGCGCTGGGAGATTTAGAGTTATCACTTAGTTTAGCCAAAGAAGTCACTCCTGAAGTAGTCGAGACTGCTGTTGGCAAAAAAATGCCGCTTTATGATAAATCTGGCGATTACCATTATGATAATATTTCCGCTTTTATTAAATCAATGCGCGGGTCGGATGTTGATGCGACGTTGTATTATTTAGCGCGCATGGTGGCTAGTGGGGAAGACCCTAAATTTATCGCGCGGCGCATGGTAATTTTTGCCTCCGAAGATGTCGGCTTAGCAGGGAATGGGGCACTCAATCTCGCCGTCAGCTGTTTTCAAGCGATTGAACGCATCGGTATGCCTGAAGGCGAGATTGTATTGAGTCACGTCGCGGTTGTTCTGGCCAAGGCCAAGAAAAACCGCGATACTTATGATGCTTGGGCCCGCGCCAAAGCCGTCGCCGCTAAATCAATGAATTGCCCAGTCCCAACTTGGTTGCGTAATGCGCCCACCAAACTCATGAAAGACCTCGGCTTTGGCGCGGGCCAACAGTGGACGGCTGGCTTCCATCTTGATAAAAATTATCTCCCCGACGAAATTAAGCATGAAAAAATTTACGACCCCAGCCAGCCGTCCAATTACAACCATAACCAAAAAACAAAACATAACTAAGTTATTCTATTACTTCTTACCTCCTGCTTTTTCAAACCACTCATCCACATCAATATCATCCTCCAGCTCAGTCTTATCTACCACCTCTAGTGACAATTCCTCTAATTCTCTAAAATCGCGTTTATTTGTATCAATATCCTCCTCGGGTAAACCTAAATCTTGAATTTCACCTAGTTCCGCTTCCGGTACCTCATCTTGCTCCTCTAATATCTCTGCATTATTTACCCATTCAACAGTTTCTTCCATCATCTTACTGTCCGAGGTATCGATATCTAATATTTCTTCTTCACTCATTTTCGCCGTTTTTACTAAAAGCTCCTCCATCTCTATGCCAGTAGCCGCACCAACCTGATTTAAAAAATATGACAAAGTCGGGTTAATTTCCGCCTGTACTAAAAATTCTAGTGGTGATAGTCCTACCGCTTGCGCCTCTTCACGCACCTTGGCAAAAAGCTCGTCGCTATCTAAGGCTTCAATAATCTTTTTTAACGATCGAATTGTGCTTATTGACGCCTCATGGCTGCGTTCTGGCCAACCATTCTCAGGGTTTTTCTCAAAAAACTCCCCCTGCGCGTTTCTGCCCACTCTCAATGTATCATCTGCTGTTGGCAAGACGAATGCTGCTCGCTGCGGTTTCTCTAAATCTCGCTTCATCTCTCCGTAAAGATGTTCCTGCGCCTCCGAGGTTGGCGCCAGCCGCTCATAAATCGCCCCTAAAGGATTCTCCGCCTCACGTCTAGCTTCGTCAACATTCTGCACGGCCGCTAGTACCGTATCTAAACCATAAACTCGACTCGCTGTATCCAGTCCATAACTCACTACTTTGCTCGCCTGTACAAAATCCCTATCAGATAGACCGTTATTATCCATATGCTAATTATATCACGCCGCCACGTGAGTTTTCTGTGAATCATCCCAATAAATGTGCTATAATAAGAATACAAATTTAATGCCCCAGTATGGCATTATTATAAAAAAGGAGTTTTATGGCAGATTTTAATAAAATCCTCACCCCTGGTGATTACGAAAATGGTATTATTAATGTTGTGGTGGAAATCCCTACTGGTAGTAATCACAAAATTGAATGGGATCGCAAAAACGCTTGCTTTATGCTTGATCGCATTGAGCCGATGGCTTTTGCCAAGCCTTGCAATTATGGTTTCATCCCCCAGACTCTCGACGAGGATGGCGACGAACTTGATGTGCTGCTGATTACGGATCAGCCACTCACCACGGGTATTTATACCAAAGCTCGTGTGCTCGGTGTAATGAAATTTATTGACAGTGACGAAGTTGATGATAAAATTATTGCCGTAGTTGAGGACGATCGGAATAATGGCGATGCTTATCAAACTCTCACCGATTTACCAGAACAACTCATTAAGCAAATCGAATTCCACTTCAATCACTACAAAGACCTCAAAAAACCTGGCTCTACTGAAGTAAGAGAATTCGCTGATGCCACCGAGGCGAAAAAAGTCATTGCCGATGCTATTAAACGTTGGAATGAGCAATAGCTAACTAAAAGCTATTTTTCCAAAGATTAAAATACCGCCTTTCAAGGTGGTATTTTAAAGTCTCTAAACATTATTATGATAATAATGCAAACAAAAAAGTGTCTATTTTACCAAAAGCGTGATATAATCAAAAGTGAAAGAATTTACAAACAACACGAAGTTTTTGGTTCCATGACGCATGTTATGACAATGCTTTTATGACGCTTAGTATTCAGTAAAATTTGGGTGCTTCGACACCAATTCTGAATATGATTGTTGTCATAATTCGTGTTGGTAAATTCTTTCAACTCGTCGTGGCACCCTTTTTGGTTCTAAAGTTATAACAGAAGCTGGTCTTCTGGGA
>CAOZKB010000071.1 GCA_948571325.1 uncultured Candidatus Saccharibacteria bacterium
AAGTTAATAATTGTTGATTTTCTAATTTTATTCTGGTCCAAATTGTTAAATCCTTTAACTTGACAGCTAAATACATCTCAAACACAATGTTCCGACTAAGTATTCTTGGAATTTCCCGACAACATATGCGTTGCCGGGAAAGCGAGGGCCCCGATACCCTCTTATATATCGAATGTCAAACTTAGTATCAATCTGGCTCTTCCTTATTGCCAGATGTCGCCTTAGCGTCTGATATACCGCTTGAGGTTGAAGAGGTTGAAGAATTCGAGGATTCCGAAGTCTCAGACGCCCCAGAGCTAGAATAAGTTATTTCTTGCGATTCCGTGTTCCAAGAAGACGTCCCTATATCCACCTTTGTATCTGGGAGAGGACTTACAATATTCTCGCTGGCTCCGCCATCCCCGTTAATAGTCCCCTGGTTCGTGGAACCACCTGTGCCAGTAGAACTAGTACCTGCTGGCGATGTCGTGACGTTATTACTACCTGGCGTATCGGCGGGTTCATTATTTACATCATATTCCGTCCTATTATCATTACCGCCAGAAACTTCTACTTGCCCCCCGTGCGCCAAGTTCGCTTCTTGGTCTCCTCCGCCAGTCTCAGCTTTACCTGCAGTGTCAGCCTTTTCCGATTCTCCGGTTTGCTTGGTATCCGGTTCTGGCTCCGGTTCTGGTTCTGGTTCTGGTTCTGGCTTTAGATCAGGTTCCGGATCTGGCGTCGTGATGGTTGTTGGGGGATTATAGCGCTGAGTAGTTTGAGTAATAACTGCTTCAGCAAACTCGCGATAATTCTTATTAGATTCGCCGAGTCCCCATTCTATAACTTCACTACTTGGCAAAGTCGTGGCAAAGATAACTGCACTGCGATTATCCTGCTCTTCCGCCTTCCGACGAATAATAGCGCGTCGCATTTTGTTATCATCCTGCCCTTTGTATGGTAGGCCGAATTGAATCTTTGTCTGACGCTTTTGTACGCCGACAAATTTGCTTTGCGCAATTGGCTCAGCCAACGCTTCAGCGACATATTCTTGATATTCGCGAGTGGGAGTGATTTTGCCTTGCTCGTTTTTAGTCAAGAAATATGAAGCGCCCATCACCACGTCGTCCTCTCCCTTTTCCTCGACAACTTCACGAGTTACGGGATCGCGGTATTCCGTGTATGCACTATCGATAGCCTCGATAAATTCCTTCAGTCGAGGATTTGCCTCAACTATTTCTGGATGTTCTCTCCAGCCATCGGCCAATTGAAAACCAGCATACACGTTACTAAAAAGAGATTCGTAGGTTTCGTCCCGCGTTTCTTCCTCTTTGTTAGTGTCTTTGTCGTACCGGAATTCTAACGGCAAGTCATAGTCATCAAATGTTTGTTCAAGACGTTTCTTGTCTTGCGCCGACATTGACTCGTCGATTTGCTCTAAATCGAGGTACTTCCCCCATTTAGAGACCAGCCATTCCTCTTTAGTCCCGCCGTTTAGATCTACTGGCGCGAAACTCGAGCCGGATTCCTCGGATTCCGAGGAATCATCCAAGTCGCTCTCTGCCGCTTTAACTTCCGTAGCATCCTGATTGGCACTATTCTTGGAGCTACCAATAATTGGCATAACCATAGTTAATACGGTCAGTACTGTGATCCCTGCGAAAGCAGTGGCAAAACAAAGCCTCTTTTTACGCTCGATTCCTGTCACAGTAGTGCCGTTTTGCGGCTTTTTAATGGCAGCTATACTATAAACTACTGTCAGGATGATGCTCAACAAAATTGCTATAGCTGCAATCAGCAGCATTGGCTGCTCACCGGAGCACATCAGTGACTGTCCATACAGCCAGGCGCAGATAAGCATTATCCCGCCAGCTATACTCCACACATCATCAAGAGTCGACGATGCCCTAACGGCCTGCTTTGAAAGTATAGCCGTGATGAGACCCAATACACCGATAGCGATTGGATATAGACAAAGCAAGCAAAAAACAATTGTTACAACTGTATTCATCATAAAATACAGCCCCCTTTCTTTTTGAAAATTTTATGGTTTATATAAATTTATCTATTAAAATCAGGGGGATTCGGGCCCCTGTTACTAAAAACAAGGACCCTAGCATTTTATGCTAGAGATTCCGCGAAATGATGTTTGACATTCAAAAAATAATCTGCTAGGTACTAATTGTACCTGAGATGTATTTAGCTGTTGTAAATGGACCTCCGCAGGCGCCGCTCTATGCTCCCAACGGACTGATTCCATTGTAGCACACATAGTTAAAAATGTCAATACTTTTATCACCGTTTAAGCATAGGCGCAATAAATACACGTTCTCCCCTGTTATTTTGGGATAAAAATGAGGTTTTGCAAGCGTTTTGCGAAAAATGTTTAGTTTTTATGTTTAGGGGTTGCTTATGCTTGAGCATTTTTCATAAATATGTTTTAGCGTAAAAATAACTTTTTGATAGTCTTTTGAGACCCTAAAAGTGCCCTTGAAGCAGTGTTTGGCGTACTGAAGAAATTTTAGATAGAAAAAACCGCCTTCTGAAAAGAAAGCGGTTTAGGGAGGTCGGATAATTGAGGTATCCGCGCGAACTCCCGGTTGTTGCGCCGAACGGCGCTGGAGGATATGTCTTGGAGGCATTAGGCATTGCCTCCTTCACCGGCAGACTGCTTTTTTGCAGCTTCATATTGCTGCAAGATACCTGCAGTGGCCTTCTTATCCAGCCCAGGAATGCAGCCATTTGCATCCAGAGTAAACGGAAAGTCGTCCGTCGCAGGCTGATTCTGGTTCTGATCATCAAAGTCGTCAGGTGATGGCTGGTTCTGCTGCCGCGTTGGCTGCTCCGGCGTCTTAGATTTGTCGGATTGACGCTGATCAAGAGCCTGCTGGACGGCATTGTTAACCAGAGCATTAATCTGCTCGATGGTCAAACCGCTAGACACGGAAGGGTCTGCAGCTGGAGTAGCTGGAGTAGCTGGAGTAGTCGAATTATCGTCTACCTGAAGCAGAGGCAAATCTATCGCTCCACTACCCAGAAAACGGCGTTCAATCTCATCCAGATACCCTCCTTCATCGAGCTTTTCGATGATTTTTTTCTTTCGACGCGCCTTCGCTAGCTCTTCCTGATACCGGCTCAGTTCCTCCTCTTCCGCATCCGACAGTTTTTCTCTATTTGCACTCTTGTGCAAGAGAGATTCCTTATCGGACTGAATATGAGGATACTTACCTTTCTCTCTCCAGTCTTCAGGAAAGATGCAGTATCGCTCTCGCGTTTCTGGCGCGATGCCAGCCTTCTGATACTGCTCCAGCATCTCTGGGTCACAAATGATCGAAAAATGTTTTTCGTCATTGTGATATATATCATACTTCCCCATCACGCCGGTAACATCCGCATTTTTGCGATTCTCGTCGTCCGGCACAGCCTTCAGAGTAAGCTTTCTCCAATACTCTTCCGCAAAGGAAGAGTCGCCACCCTGCTGAACCCTCTCTAATCCATCGTCGTACCCCCCCTCAGCATTATTGTTACCGCCGAACAATCCCCTCAAGTTACCGAAACCTGCAAAATTACCCATATTCTTATTCCTCCTTTTTAATCTACTTCGCAGTCAGTTACCCTGCGATGTCTACTGAGTTCTGCTTCCACAGCGCAAGTAACACTGCGTCAAAGCTTGAAGCCATTGTAGCACACAGATTTAATTTTGTCAAGTATAAAATCACTTTTTGTAGATTTTGCTTATGGTTATAAATCGTTTGGAACAGAGATAATTCAACCAAAAGAGTTATTGAAAAATCTTCTAAATATGCTAATAAGAATCACTCTTCAGTAAAATATATTAGATAATGCGGTGGATCAGAATGAGTTTTTGTGGTAAAATGTGGTTATTCTGGGTGTGGCGCAGTTGGTAGCGCGCGCGGTTCGGGACTGCGAGGTCGTCGGTTCAAATCCGATCACCCTGACCAAACAATTTTTAAGATCCTAAATTAACCTCAAAAGGTTATTTTTTGTTCTAACCTTTCTCCTATTTACATTTCAAACGCTTCATGATATAACCA
>CAOZKB010000072.1 GCA_948571325.1 uncultured Candidatus Saccharibacteria bacterium
GATTCGGTCAGTCTTGTTACCGTGCTCGTCGAGAATGTCAAAATATTCTTCAGGATCAGTTGTTTGGTTCATAGGTTATATTGCGTTAAAATGGTACCGTCGGAGGGATTCGAACCCACGACCCCTTGTTCCGAAGACAAGTGCTCTAATCCGCTGAGCTACGAGTGCAGAAAACCTATGGTTTGTTTCATAATTGTACCATAAAATATTGATAAATTAAATACCGCTGCGAAATATTTTAGACCAAATCTGAATTAAGATAGTAATAATACTCCAAAAGTTCGCGCGAGTAATTTTTAACTAAGGCGAGGCGAGGGTTAGTCGAATCGGGTTCGCGTGATGGAATAACTAACATACGAGTAATACCAATTTGCTCAACAAAGGCAGGATTATGACTAACCATAATAATAGTGCCGGAGTAATCTTTGAGATTTTCGCCGATGATTTTTTGGGTTTCGGGGTCAAAATGATTAGTCGGTTCGTCAAGAATGATTAAATTAGCTCGTTGCAGAAGAATTTTACATAGAGCAACACGAGCCTTTTCGCCAGGAGATAGGACAGCGACTTTTTTATAAATATCGTCATCGTAAAACAAAAAGTTCGATAACGCACCGCGAAGTTCCGTATCAGTAAAATCATAAGATTGGACGTTTTCCAAAATCGTGCGACGTTCATCTAGAATTTCTAGTTCCTGCGCATAATATGCTACGGTTGTATTATTACCAAAAATAACTGCGCCATCGGTAGGCTGTAAATCGCTGACGATAAGTTTTAGTAAAGTTGATTTGCCAACACCGTTTTCACCAACGATGAGAAATTTTTCGCCACGGGTAAGAGTGAAGGAAAGATCTTCGTACAATACTGGAGAATTTGGATAATTAAACGACAATTTTTGCACTTCGAGCGGGACTTTATTGCTTTGCTTGGCGGGCGAAACATTAAGTGCGACGTGAGCATATTCACGTTCGCGCGTACCAAGTTCGGCAAGTTTTTTGGCGAGAACTTTTTCGCGTTGGTGACCCATACCGATTAGCGCAGTATTGGAGCGTTTAGTCGCACGAGCGCGCGCCACAAATTCACTCAGACGTTTAATTTCCCTTTCTTGCTCCGTGATACAAGCATCTTCGGCGGCTTTTTCCTCAGCATATTGGCGACGAAATTCACTATAATTGCCACGATAAACTTTCATCTTGTGTGTAACTTTATTCACAAAAAGTGTTTTATTAGTAATGGCATTTAAAAATTCTACGTCGTGCGAAATTACCAATACTGTACCATGATAGTGGCGCAAAAAGTTCATGACAAAAGTTTTGGTTTCGACATCGAGATGGTTGGTGGGTTCGTCCAGCAAAAGCAAACCGGCATTTTCAAAAAGCACACGCGCAAAAGCAACTTTGGATTTTTGTCCACCAGAAAGATGGCGAACTTTTGCGTCAACTAAATCCGACAGACACATCTTATCGAGAATTTTTAGGAGTTCGTAGTCGAAATTCGAGATGTCGTACGAGTCGATTAAATCCTGTAACTGGTTAATACGATTAAGAATCGCAGCACTATCGGGATATTTGGCAAGTTTTTCGTACTCAGTATTCAGTTGATTTTGAAGTTCATCAACTGGCCGACCAGCTGCAACATAATCCCAAACTGTCATGTCACTTTGCTCGTTCGATACGGTAATTTCTTGCGGAAGATAACCGAGTCGCAGACTAGGTAATTCTAGTTTACCATCATCTAATTTTTGTTGCCCAAGAATAATACGGAAAAGCGTGGTTTTACCAGCGCCATTAACGCCTACGATTCCAACTTTGTCTTGATCTTCGAGGTTAAAACTGCAATCATCATAAATAATTTTAGTGCCATAGGCTAATTGAAGATGAGATGCTTTCATCTTAATATTCTAGCACTGCATAGCCATTTGCGACAACTTCTACCCTTATACTACCGTCTGCTTCGTTCCAGATAAGTAGATCCTGATTAGGATATTTATCAATATATGCGTTGAGATGGCCACCAACAATACGGAAAGTATCGAGGCTCATGAGGATAGAAATTCCGGGTTGAGAATCTGGTAGGTATTCGGCCTTGATAGCTGGTCGACAAATACCGTTAACCCACTTCATTGTGGCGAGTTTAGTTTCAGTATTAAATCCCCCCTCGATAAAGGTCAGCGTTGGGTCGATTTGATTAGTGGCGAGAGCTTGCTCCTTTTCAGCCTCAGTGGCCCAGTGGACAATAGTGAGATATTTGGGACCGTTACGGCGCTCGCAAGCGAGTTGTTCAGCAGGGGTAGTAGGCTGTTCTGGAGTAGGCGTAGTAGTAGGCTCTTGGTTAGAATCGGTATTTGAAGACTGCTGTTCAGAATTGGAAGATTTTTCTGGCATAGGCAATACGCGAACGGTAGGCTGCGCAACTTCTTCACCTTTTTCGTCGACACAAACGCCGTCTTGTAAGGTTTGCGAATCTTCACAAACTAACTCTACAGCCTCAATCGTGACATGAAGACCAATTTTTTGGCTCTGCGCCGCTTCAGACGAATCATCAAAGTAATCGAAAGTTAGTTCATAAACACCAGCTTCAAATTGTTCAAGAAAGTCCGTGTAGAGCGTAAACGAAAGATTTTCTCCAACTAAATTATAATCCAGGCCAGGAATGAGTTCATTGTCAGCAAAACGCAAATTTTGGACATTAGTACATTGTTCGTTACATTTCAAATTAGCAAATTTAATGAAGAGATCCTTTTTTAGGCCGCCACGCTGATAAACTGGCGTAAATTCGTCGCCGTCGGCATTAATTACACTCTGGCCGAAATCAATTTCCGCAGTCGCTAAGCTGGTAGTGGGGACTTCAATTTTTTCGGCAGGATGATAGTTCGTTAAAAACCACCAAGCACCACCGCTACAAGCGGCTACTAATAGCAACGTAGCAAAACTAGCAGCAAGCCAGCGACCAAAATGACGATGAGGTTTACTCGCTTCATTAAGTTCGAGCTCGACGGTTTTTAGCTTCAGCTCGGCTTGTTTCTTTTCGAAAGCTTCTTCGATACGCTGCTTTTGTTCAGACTGCCAGTCTTCAAAAGTGGGAGTAGGAGCTGGCGTTAAAGTTGCTGTTTTTTCGTTTTTTTCTAATTTTGCTGTTTTTTCTGACTGCTTAACTTTTTCGGTTTGTTCAATAACAGGGTACGGCGCAGGAGTGTAGGCCGTTTTGAGTCTTACTTGAGGAGTTTCGATGAAGCCATCAGAAGATTTAGAAGAATTTTTGATTGAAGTATGGGTTTTCGTGGTGATATATGTGCTGGAAGAAGAGCTTGAGGCAGTGGCTTTAGGCTTATTGCCATAGAGGATGACTTTTTCGGCCGGGGCAGAACTTTCGGCAGAAGTAGATTTCTGCGGATTGACCTGAGTTTTGCGTTCAGTTTTTGTAATGGCGCTTTGATATTTATTGTGTAAAGCTTGCACTTCGGCCGCTTTAGATTGAGATTTGTCGCTAAGCACGGAGGTTTTAGGCTGCGAAGCGGAATTATTAGAATACGAATCACGACCAGAATATACCGACGCCTCAGACTGCGTGGTATTTTTTTGCACAAACTGCTTTTTTGCAGAAGTTTTTTTATGGGATTTACGAGATTTTTTCTTACTCATAAAAACAAATTGCCTTTCTT
Organism: uncultured Candidatus Saccharibacteria bacterium; assembly: GCA_948571325.1. Lineage (GTDB taxonomy): Bacteria > Patescibacteriota > Saccharimonadia > Saccharimonadales > Saccharimonadaceae > Nanosyncoccus. The sequence goes on from CAOZKB010000072.1 coordinate 3,659, forward strand.
TTTGCCCACTCGCACTACACTCTATAATATTCTGCATCTAGTATAGCATAAAAGAAGTTTTTTGTGAAGTCTTAAACACTAATTTCTGCCTTGAATGAAAAGGATTGAGGCGGGATACTTATTGCTCCATGAGGGTTATCTTGCTATGCAACGAATAGAATGGCTTTCATTATAGTATTCTCTGGAAGTATCATTAAAGAAATTAGTACTACTATAAAATATATACGCAGCATTTAGTGCCTCAGCCTTTACAATGTTTGGTGACCACAACCGAAACTCAGATCCACCACCCCAAAGTCCTGCATCCTGATTATCAGTATTCTTACGACCAGCAATCACACCAGCATAGACAAAA
>CAOZKB010000073.1:0-1607 GCA_948571325.1 uncultured Candidatus Saccharibacteria bacterium
TTTTATGAGGCAAACCTCATAAAAGTAATCAAAAATGGGTGCTACGACGGTTGAACAATTCCACCAACACGAACCAGTGTTAATCACAAGTGTACTGGATGGTATCATAGCACCCATCAACGACACTTGCGTTTTTCTGATTGGAATATTCAAACCAGAAAAATTGCCCGTGCGATAAATTGTGGAATTGTTCTATTTTATTGTAACACACATTTTAACTATAAGAAGGATTTCGAGCGTATGATGAAAACATTGAAGAACTGGTATGTGATTACAGGTATTTACTGAAGCGGGGCTGGAAGACCGTAATCAAGATTAGTGGTCACGATGGCGCTGAGGTAGTGCTAGTCTTACAATCAAATCACGGTGGTGGTAGTTTTGCGGAAGTTAAAATGGCAACACTGGAAAATATTCACACCGAGCGTGCAGCCACTGGAGGAGATGACATTTCTGACATTGAGAAGCTAATAAATGAGCATGATTTACAGGATACTGAGCTGGGTCATGAAATCTGCGAAATGCTAAGTTCCGATAATCTCAGCAGAAGACATCACGAATGGCTCAAGAATAACCTCGATTATACTAACTTTGAGGGTGCTATCAGAATGCCATATCAGGTACTGTCGGCAAGACTCAATGAGCAGGACACTCCGCAGGATGGAGAAATCCGGATCGCCTTCAGCGGTGCAACCCAGGAGCAGGATGTAATGTTTGCAATGCAGGTGACGCGCATAATACAGGCGGCCTTAGCTGAGAGTTTCCCAAAGGAGCAGTTTTGGTTCAATCTGCGCGGCTTGCAGGAGATTCCAACTACTCGGCTTTGGATTGATTTGTTACATATGCGGGAAGCGTTTAGTTCTTCTAGTCTCTGAGTTTAAGTTGCTACAAAATAGCCTCGACCTAGGCAGTATGCTAAGGTCGAGGTTTTTTATTCCAAAACGGCTTTGATACGGCGTACGCCAGCACTGGAGGATTCCTCTTTGGTGATTTTGAATTTGCCGAGCTCGCCGGTATGGGTGACGTGGGGGCCGCCACAAATCTCAGTGGATATGCACTCAGCGCCATCCTCACCAATCATATATACAGTAACACGATCGGGGTAGCGGTCGCGGAAACTGCCCTGCGCGTGCAATTCATCAAAAGCATAATCTTTATCATATTCAGCAAAGACGACGGGGAGATCGGCTTGAATCCATTCGTTAACTTTGGCTTCGACCCTAGCTAACTCATCGGCAGTGAGTTTGTGGTCAACATTAAAATCAAAACGTAGGCGCTCTGGAGTAAGATTACTGCCTTTTTGACCGATACCGGGATCAATCTCTTGCTGTAAAGCAGCCAAAAGTAGGTGGCAAGCGGTATGGTATTTGACAGTTTGGTCACTAGTGTCGGAAAGGCCACCCTTGAACATGCCCTTCGACGCGGTTTTACTACGTTCGCGCTGCTCATTAAGGGCCTGTTCGAATTCGTTCTGATAATCTTTTGATAAATTAATCCCAAGTTTATAAGCTTCTTCCACACTAAGCTCAAGCGGGAAGCCATAAGTATCCTGCAATTTAAATAAATCGCGGCCAGTAAATTCATTGTCTTGGTCGGCCTGGGCCATTTTT
>CAOZKB010000073.1:1617-3965 GCA_948571325.1 uncultured Candidatus Saccharibacteria bacterium
AACTCTTTCATCCCCTTGTTGATGGTGCGACGAAAAGCATTTTCTTCTTTGGTAAGAATTTCGAGAACATTTTGACGATTTGGCAGAATATCATCGGACAAGTCCTGGTAATTCTCAGCGATAATTGGTAGGATTTCGGCCAAAAATTCTTGACCAATGCCGAGATCAAGAGCCTTAAGCACGGCACGGCGCACTAGGCGACGTAAGGCATAACCTTGAGCTTTGTTGCTCGGCTGGAGCCCTTGAGCAGCAAGCAAGTAGGCACCACGTAAATGATCGGCGATAATACGCATTTCGTCGGTATTAGTGTCGTATTTTTTATGTGACATTTCTTCGAGTTTGTCAATAATTGGCTTGAGTAAAGAAATCTTGAAGATATCAAAACTGTCGATACTGGCCGCAGTGATACGCTCGAGGCCGCCACCGAAGTCGACGTTTTTATGTTCCAGTTCGGTAAAAGTGCCATCTTCATTGCGCTTATACTGCATAAAGACCTGGTTGCCGATCTCCATAAAGCGTGCGCCATCGGAAGCGGGGTGAGATTTGCCATATTTTTCGACATCCTGTTTGTCTTCACCAAAATCGTAAAAAACTTCAGAATCTGGACCACACGGGTCGCCGAGCGGAGTGGTTTCGATGCCGCCACCACGACTCCACCAGTTTTCCTTATCGTCGTAAAAGAAAATGCGTTCGCCAGGATTAATTCCTCGTTTATCACCTTGCTCAGCACTGCCAATTTCGACGATTTTAGCCTCGACGCCAGCGCGTTCAAAGACTTTTTGCCAAATTTCGGCAGCCTCGGTGTCCTTGGGGATGCCGTATTTTTCGTTACCGATGAAACAGGTGACGTAAATTTTCGTCGGGTCGAGGCCCACTTCTTTCGTCAAAAACTCAAAGAAATGCTCAATTTGCTCCTTTTTGAAATAATCTCCAAGCGACCAGTTGCCAAGCATCTCAAAAACCGTAGTGTGGCGCGGATCGCCAACGTCCTCGATATCTTGAAGACGCATACTGGGCTGCGAATCGGTCAAGCGGGTGCCTTCGGGGTGCGGCTGACCGAGGAGGTACGGCAAAAGCGGTTGCATACCAGAACCGGTAAAGAGCGTAGTAGGATCATTTTCTAATGCTAATGGAGCGGGCGGGATGATTTTATGCCCATGTTTGACTTGAAAATCAAGGAATTTTTGACGAATTTCGTTTGCGTTCATAGAGATAATTGTAGCACATTTATAGAGATGAGAAAAGCCTTGCGACTCGTGACTAGCGGGCAAGGCAGCGGACAGAATACCCCTGATGACGGTAAAGTGCGTAGGCTGGCGCGACACTGTAATAACTGAATGAATTATAGAAGGCATTTTTGATACTAGGTTCATAGTCTGATTCATAATATGCCGTTGACGACCATAAATCACCATAAGTACCAACATTTCGCAAGGCTCCAAGGTTAATCACGATATTGCCAGCATTGACATAATGTAGTGGCGCTGAATAATAATTTTGCGAAGCAGTACCGGAGGCTCCATCAAAAGCACCTTGCAAAATAGGGGTATGAGCGATTTTGAAAGTTTGATCGACGGTGTATTGTGTGTTGGCGGGGTAATCATAGGCAAGGAGGAGCTGATAAAAACTATCTTTCAAATCATAAACTAGACCATTTATCCCGTTGCTACCCGAAACCGGCAACTGCCATCCTTTCGGACAAATAGAATCCGTGGCATTGACAAGAGTTGCAGAATCGGTTTTGGCACTTTCTGGACTCATTAAGCCAGCACCCGATCCAGCGGTAGTGGTATTCCATTGGTAGTAGTTGCCAATCAGGTAATGTGCGTCGTAAGTCTTATTCGCCTGATTAACTGCCACAGGCCCAAAATAAGTTTTTGGTGTACCATTAGCTTGCGAAACAAGACGCGATGAAGTGCTCCCAGAGGGAGTAAAGCGATCTTCTGTAGTTTGCCAAGTACCGTTTTGAATTTTAAAGGTGGGCGACCAATCAGATGTACCTACATCGACAAAGTCCGGGCAATTCTGTGCCAAAGTTTGCCCAGGACGTACAGCATTAGCGCCATCATTACTGGTTGATCCGTTGGCGGGGGCTGAGTTGCAAAGCACTCCACGGCTAGGCACGGCGAGCACATATTGACCTAAATTCCAACTTTTAGTTTCATCGTAAGTCGCCTCAATAATTTTCACTGGCGCTTCTACTTTTGTAATTGTATCAAAATCTGGCACCCACCTTTCCTTACTATTTAGATCCGTATCACTACTAGTTAATGCTTTACTGGAGTTTAAGTCCAACGCCAAATTCTGCGTCATCCAACAATTCCCGTCTGCAAGCTTAGCTACCCAGT
>CAOZKB010000074.1 GCA_948571325.1 uncultured Candidatus Saccharibacteria bacterium
TAAATTATAATATTGCTTCCCCTCCCCTCTACTTTGTGCGTAGTGGGTGGGTCGATATTAGTAAATTTAGAGTTAGTGCCGTGGGGCAGAGCAGCTTGGCTTGGGAATCAACAGCGTACTTTAAGGAACAGCCGTATGCTAAGCATTTTTACTTTTCGAATGAACCAGGATCGGTGGATGCAATGCGTACGGCAGAGAGATATCAAGCTTTCCCCGTCCGAAGACCTGTAGGCGTAAAGCGACTTGCATCAAGAGTCTTCCCCCTACAGTACTAGACAGCGGACGGAGAAAGCGTTGGCGCGGTAACTGCTATTGGAGAGGTAGACAGTAGCGCTACCAAAATTCTGATAGTAGGCGTGCGAAGCATTAGGGTATGCAGTAGAAGCCCAATAGACGCTATCGTTTCCTAGAGCCCGCGTAGAACCGCCCCATGGATAGACGTAGCCCCCACGGACAAAGGAGAAAACAACCTGAGATTAATGATTTTCGTCAGATTTCTCTGTATATCATAACCATTATGTTACAATATTATCAATAATTATTAAGATTTTTACACATGACTAACCAATCACTGCAATCAATCAAAACTACCGAAATCACCATGCGTAGTAATCATGACGGGCTTGACCTCGGCGCAACAATTATCGCGCCGTCTCATCCGCAGGCCATTCTACAATTCGTGCATGGTATGACCGAGCATCGTCGACGTTATTACCCAGTAATGCAATTTTTTGCTGAACGTGGTTTTGCCGCGATTATCCACGATCATCGCGGGCATGGTGATAGTCGCCGCACGGATGAGGATTACGGTTACTTTTATCGAGATGGTACTAATGGTATGATTGATGATGCTCATCAGGTTACAGAATATATTAAAGCGCGCTACCCAGATTTGCCACTTACGTTACTTGGTCATAGTATGGGTTCGATGGTGGTGCGTTGCTATTTGAAGAAATACGACGCCGAGCTGAATGGTTTAATCGTTTGCGGCTCGCCCAGCAAGCAATCTGCTGCGCATTTGGCGCTAATATTGGCGAAGCTCTTGCGCGGTATTCAGGGCGAACGGCATCGTAGTAAGCTGCTAAACCGCTTAGCTTTTCAGCCGCATAATAAAAAATTCAAGAACGAAGGTCTCGCTAACGCTTGGCTAGTGAGCGATCCGGAGGTAGTAAAAGCTTATAATGACGATCCGGCTAGTGGTTTTATTTTCACCTTGAACGGTTTTGAAAATCTCTTTCGGCTAATGCTAGAAACTTATAGTAAGCAGGGTTGGCAACTGCAAAATCCAGATTTACCAATTTTCTTTATTGCTGGAGAAGACGATCCTTGCATTATTAATCCTAAAGCTTTTTATAAAGCTGTTGATTTTCTGCGTTCGCGCGGCTATAAAGATATTAAGAGTAAACTTTATCCAGGTATGCGACACGAAATTCTTAACGAAAAAGCTAAGCTCCAAGTCTGGCAAGATATTGCAACGTGGATTCAGCAAAACAATACCGGACTTCACGTAAGGTAGTTGTCAAAACTCAAAAATCTCGCTACACTTAAATTATGACGGATTTTTATAATCGTTCCGCAAAGGAGGTACTAGTAGAGCTTTCGGTTGATCCCGCCAAGGGTCTAGCCGATAAAGAAGTTGAGGAACGCCGTGCTAAATATGGCCTTAATGTCTTAAAAATGGTCGAAACGCCACTTTGGCGCAAGTTGCTTGAGCCATTCCTCGACATTTTTATGCTGATTTTGATGATTGCCTTTATCTTGTCGGCAGCACAAGGCGATTGGCTGGAAGCAGTGACCATTTTAGTAATTATCGCAGCCGATGCCATAGTTTATTATATTCAACGCTTTTCCACAGAGCGAATTTTGCGCTCGCTCAAGCAGAGTGCTGAGCAGACTATTACGGTTATACGTAATAGTGTAGAAAGTTCAATTGATGCTTCCGAACTGGTGCCTGGCGACATTGTTCTATTGCGCGAGGGGGATCGCATTCCCGCCGACGGTCGAATTATTAGTGAATCTGGTTTATTGTCGAACGAAGCTATGTTGACTGGCGAATCTGAGCCGATTGCTAAAGACGCTAAGGCAATTTCTGGCGAAAAGAAAGTTTACGAGCGACGCAATATGGTTTTTTCGGGTTCGTTTGTTTTTACTGGTACGGCGAAATTCGTTGTCGTGGCCACCGGTAACGATACTGAATATGGTCGCATCGCTTCGCTTGCCACTTCGATTGAAAAAAGTAGTCCAATTTCGCAAAAAATTGATAAGTTGGTGATTAAAATCGCGGTAGTGGTAATTGCGCTGGCAGTTGTGGCGCTGGTTATTCAGTTGCTAGATGGTATTGGCTGGGTTGACGCTTTAAAGTTTACTCTGGCAATGATCGTGTCCGCGGTGCCAGAGGGTTTACCAATTGCGATTTCAATTGTGCTAGCACTCTGTGCGAAGCGTATGGCGCGTAAACGGGCTCTCATTAAGGAACTTAAGGCTATCGAATCAATCGGTATTGTTACTACTATCGCCAGTGATAAAACTGGCACCCTTACCGAAAATCGTCTGGAACTTAAAGACATTTGGACATCCAAGAATAAAAAAGATTTTCTCGATATTTTGGCACACGCTGCTTTGCTCGATTCTTTATTGGCGAGCAATGGTACGCCGGAAGCTATGGTTGATCCGTTGGATACGAGTATTTTGGAATATTTGCGTAGTGAAAAATACGACGTCGAAAAACTCGATCCGCTTAAAGTTTATGCCTTCGACCAAAATATTAAATTATCAGGCAATTTATATAAAGGCAATCACGGGGAATTATGTCTAAAAGTTAAAGGTGCCCCAGAAACTATTCTCGCTCGTGCTAAAATGTCACAAAAAGATCGTGAAGCCGCCGAAGCCAAGCTCGTGGAGCTTGCCAACAAGGGCTACAAAGTTATTGCTCTGGGCAGCGGTAAACTTTCGCACGAAATCAACGAACTGAATCGGCTCGGCAATGACGATGTATTGCAGTTTGAGGGTTTCATTGCTATTGCTGATGCCTTGCGTCCAGAGGCAATTCGTGCCATTAAGCAGACTAATCGCATGGGTGTTAAAATCAAAATGGTAACTGGCGATCACGCTAGCACGGCTTATGCTATTGGACGCGAACTTGGTCTGGCAAATGATTTTTCGCAAGTACTAGACTGCTCAAAACTTGGCAATATCGGCGATGAAGAATTGATGGAAATGGTTAAGTATGTAACAATTTTTGCGCGCGTCACACCAGAGGATAAATATCGAATTCTGGAAGCCATCAAACAAAATGAAATCGCGGCCATGACTGGTGACGGCGTGAATGATGTGCCGGCGTTGGTGGCGGCGAATGTTGGCATCGCCATGGGCGACTCTCCCAGTATTGTACAAGATGCTGGCGACATTGTTTTATTAGACAATAACTTTAAGAACATTACCGAAGCCATCCGGGAGAGTCGCACAGTCCTCGCCAACATTCGCCGCATGCTCGGCTATCTCCTCGCCACCAACGCCGGCGAGGCCCTCACTATGTTGGGTGCGTTGGTATTAGCGGGCGGGCGGCTCCTAACGCCCATTCAGATTCTCTGGATTAATCTCGTAACGGATTCTCTATTGGTAGTGCCACTGGGCCTGGAGCCGCCCGAGACTAAAATTCTTCGCCAAAAACCCGAAGCTAAAAACGCTCCGATTCTTTCTAATTTTATGATTGCACGGATGAGTATAGTCGCCGTAATGATGGCGCTGATGACTCTCGCGACTTATTTTATCGCTAAAACTGTGCTCCAAGACGCTGCTCAAGCTAATACCTTGGCCTTTACGGCGCTTGTGGTGATGCAGTGGAGTAATGCAATTTCTGCGCGTGGTCTGTATGAATCTGCCCGGCAGCGGCTTAAAATCCGCCACACGAGTTTTTGGCTGGCCCTGCTAGGTGCGATAATTTTGCAAGTAGCGGCACTTTT
>CAOZKB010000075.1 GCA_948571325.1 uncultured Candidatus Saccharibacteria bacterium
TGGGCCAAAGATTGTGCTACCGAGTTTTGATTCGGCGTTAATAAGCTCGGCGCGGCTGGGGCGACGACGCATTTGGCGAGCGGCAAGGGTAATTTTTTTGGTGGTTTGGTCTGTAAGTTTTTTGGTAGATTTGAAAAGGCGGGCAGCTTTACGGGTGGGTTTAGGCTGAGAGTTGGGTTTGACATCACCTTGGATAATTTTTTGACCGATATGCGATACAGAGCTACGGTGAGTGCGAATCTGTACTTTAGTACCATCAAGCAAGATTTGAGGTGCTGATGTCGGGGCTTTATTTGGGGCGTCAGGGACAACAGGTGCAGTTTTGTGAAGGGGCTGACGAGCAGCCTTAACTGCAGCACGACGCAAACGTTTGGCTTGCATCGGACGCAAAACCCCAGATTGGATTCTGTAATACAGGGGCTGCTTAAGTGGTTTGATACCAGCAGAGGTAATAGTGACGGTCTGTGGATTAGAAAGCAGTTGCTCAGATTGCAAAACTTCTTCTGCGACGGCAGCAACATTGACAAGGTGTTCTGTTTCTTGACTAATACTTGTCAAATCTGCAACGCAAACTGGCTCTGCTTCCTTGACCGCAGAGTCTACTGGTTTCATGATTTTAGCTTTATAAGTCCTGTGAGAACCTAAACTGACGCACGGCATGTTTCGATCTCCTGGGCTACACCCATCAACTCACGATAAATTTCAACCGAGGCTGGCGTGCAAAAATTAGAGATTCTGGCTTTATCTAAACTGTCAAAATTAGATTTGGAAAATGTTTCTCGCATTTTGGGTTGTTTGCTCCACTATATTTACTTCTGCCACACCCAATTTTTCCGTGAGATATGTTGCAATTACTTTAACATATCCTGGTTTGTTTATTGTACCACGGAAAGGTGCTGGAGTCAAGAATGGAGCGTCAGTTTCTAGGACCATTTTTTCTAGTGGAGGTAAAGGGTTGGTAGTATAAGTACAGAGACCATTAACGCCAATATAGAAGCCGCGTTCCAGCGCCTGACGCAGGTCACGTTTGGAGCCAGTGAAACTATGCACGACGCCCGTAATTTGCGGAAAGTTGTCTAGTATGGCAAAGGTATCGGTAAAAGCTTCGCGAATATGGAGCGAAACCGGCAGATGTAGATCGAGAGCAAGCTGGAGCATGCGCTCAAAAAGGCGAATTTGCGCCGCACGATCGTAGCCATCATAATGATAATCCAGACCAACTTCACCGATGGCAACTGGCGCACGAGAGCATTTCACCTTCTTTCCTCGAGGCGCGTCCGCGACGTCTGTCGCTACAGGGTTGCGCCGCTCTTCCTCGTCGTAACTCCGGATCCTCTCCAAAAAAAGCGAAATGTCCTCATCCCACCGCTTATCATCCGTGGCAAATTCAGGATGAATGCCATAAGTCCAATAAATATCATCGTGTGATTCAGCGAAATCCCGTGCATTAAAAGAGTCTTCTGGATTAGTGCCGATACAGATAATTTTTTGCACATTATTATCGTGAGCTTCGCGCAAAAACTGATCCGCCTGCTCTGGCGTAAACCACTCCGAATCGTGCAGATGGCAATGCGTGTCAATTAACATGTAAATATTATATCATTTATCTGCCTCTCCTCACATCCCTAATACAGTACTCAGGCAGCGGAGGGGGAAAGCGTAGTAGCGATTACCATTGCCAGACGCATAAACAACGTTAATGCCAAAGCCAAGATAATATGATCGAATATCCGTTGAATATGATTGTGATGCCCACCATTGACCGCTAATACCAGTATCCCTAAGTGTACCAGCAGATAAAGCTAAATGTATAAACCCGCTGCGCACGAAAAGCACTAAACCTATACCACTAGTACAGGTTTGAGAGAATCTCTACCCCTGTTAGTCTTTAGCAAAACCTATACCACTGGTATAGGTTTTGCTCCGAACATATCTTACAACATTATTGATGATATTCTAGCCCACTTCGTGCGCAGCGGATACCTTAACCTAACTGTTTCTGCTGATACTTTGAGGTACACTGGCGTCAATGGTATTTGGTGGTCGTCGCGAGCATCCTCTACGCGCCCCGACGGCGCTGCTTCTCCTAGTGCTTACTTTCTCGATTTTACTGCCTCTGCGGTGCGCCCATCGCATGGTCCGAACGAGCGCCACTTCGGTTTCTCCCTCCGCTGCCTGAGTACTGTATTAGGGATGTTATAACTCGCCCCAATTTCGGCCGGTAGTAACTTCCACAGCTAATTTTACTGGCAATTCTGGTGCTACATTTTCCATCTCGTACTGCAAAATCTCAGCTACAACATCTTTATCTGTTATATCACACTCAATAATCAACGAATCATGCACTTGCATCACCATGTGTGCCGTAGGTGTCTTCTCCGACAAAACCTTATCCACCTTAATCATAGCACGCTTCATCAAATCTGCCTCTGTTCCCTGAATTGGCATATTCTGCGCCGCCCGCTCTGCACCAGTACGTACAATAAAATTGCTCGAAAGCACATCTGGCGTCGGCCGCCTCCGCCCAAATAGCGTCTCCACATAGCCCTTTTCTCGAGCTTCTTTTAACAAATTATCCAGATACTCTTTTATGCGTTTACGTACCACAAAGTAATTCTCAATAAACTCTTTCGCCTCATAAAACTTCATATCGGCGGCCTCCGCCAACCCCCGTATGCTCATCCCGTAGAGTATGCCAAAGTTAATCACCTTAGCTGCGCGGCGCTGGCTCTTAGTCACCTCTTCCATGGGCACTCCAAACGCCTCCGCCGCTGTCTTGGTATGAATATCCACGTTATCATTAAAATCCTTAATCAGTGCCTCATCCCCCGCCAGCGCCGCCGCAAGACGCAATTCAAACTGCGAATAATCCGCGCTCACCAACACTTTCCCCTCCGAAGCCACAAAACCTTCACGAATTCTCTTACCCACCTCTGTTCGCACTGGAATATTCTGCAAATTCGGATTCGTCGAAGATAGTCGCCCTGTTGCCGTCACATTCTGATTAAATGTCGTATGAATCCGGCTATTCTTATCTGCCAATTCTGGCAACGGTGCAATATAGGTCGACAAAAGCTTCGCCGCTTCACGATAGTCCTTAATCGCCCGAATAATTGGATGATACCCTTGCAGTTTATCTAATTCTTTTACCCCAGTCGAATAGCCACGTGCAGTTTTCTTAATTCCCTTCGTTGGCAAGCCCAATTGTATAAATAGCACTTCGGCCAGTTGTGCTGGAGAATTCACATTAAACTGTTTCCCCGCAAAATCCCACACAACTTGCTCCAGATGGCTTACCTCCACCTCAAATTCCCGTTTGAGCTTAGCAAAATATGGCATATCCAGCAACATGCCATAATCTTCCATCTTGTACAAAATTGGTATCAGGGGTAAATCGAAATCTGTATAAATTTTATACAACTCTGGTCGCCGACTAAATTCGTCCTTTTGTCGGGCGTACGCTTCCTTTTCTTCGGTCTGATCGATTTTGCGTTCCAAGGGATTCAGCAAAAACGCCGCCTGCCCCAAATCCCAAAACTCCGTACCCGAAAGCACCTTCTCTGCCACTTCGGCATTTTTATGCATCAAATCTTTCACATTCCAGCTCACTAGCATCCCATCTGGTAACTCCTGCACAATCTCTAACGTCTGTTGGCTATAATTTACCGCCGTAGGAATCTTTTTGGCCGTAGCTCGCCCTTCCTTCTCCAGGACTTCCACATCACCCATATCCAAGCCTCCCTGTTCTGGCTGACGCTTAGATTTCTTGGACTTACTAAAAAACTTACGTGCAATTGACCTAAATTCCAACTTGTTTAATGCGTCCAAAATCCGTACCTGATCTATCTCCAAATCCGGTAATTCTTCCAAGTTCACAGGCGCATCAGTCATAATCTTC
>CAOZKB010000076.1 GCA_948571325.1 uncultured Candidatus Saccharibacteria bacterium
TATCGCTACCATGGTTTCTCCGTCCGCTGTCTAGTACTGTAGGGGGAGGGATGAGCCGCACATCAAAACCTCTCCCTCTACCCTCTCTCCTTTGTCCGTGGGGGAATAGTGCATCCACCAAGTGGTTCCATGCGACATATCGCCGAATCAATAACGATGAGATCTATTGCTGCAACCAGCACTAATCAGCTCAGTTTTAACTTAGACTCTGAGCATAGTACGATATCTAGTTCAAGTTACTCTAGTCGCTATAACGCTTTCTCCGTCCGTTGTCTCTCCCGCTAAGTCCTGGGCCTACAAGCAACTACCTCACCCAAAAAAGCACTACAACTCCACTCCCACCGCCGGTTCACTCGGACAAGTTTCCAAAATTCCCGCAATCGCATCGCGCTCTGCTTCAGTTACCCAAAGTCCATACTTATATTTCACCGAAATCTGCCGCGCCACATACTGACAACGAAAGCCTTTATTGGGCGGCAGCCACGTTGCCGCATCGCCATCCGACTTACCTTGATTTGCACTTGAATCCACTGCCAACAAGTTTAGTGGATCAGTCGCCATTGCATAACGTTCATCACTGGTTTTATATTGTGCGCCTTTCTGCCAGGCATCCGACAACGCCACCACGTGATCAATCTGCACACCTTTAGAAAACTCCGTTTTTTCCGTAAAAACCATATGTTCGCCCGTATAAGGCTCATCAAACTCCCCCGCCAATACTGTACATTTATCATTGTCCATTCTTGCAGTACCGCCAACCTCGCGCCGTATAATAATTTGCCGTAAACTACACCCATCCACTTTTGGCCAAGTTTTATAAAATTCCTCGCGCTTATAACCAGTCTTAGGCGCCCTGCCTTTTACTTCTAACTTTGCTAATATCGTCGTTGCCAATAAAACATTACCGTCGGGCTCCCCTGCCGCATTTACTTCGTTCGCACCGATATTCTGCGACTGCTCATCAGCACTAGCCTGCAGCACATTCGCCGTTTCATAACTCGCTGGATTAGCGATCACCACGCCAATTAGCCCAGCCAAAGCCAACCCCACTACTACAACTCTCCTCGTCCGATATTGTAATTTGAACCTTTTCATAGATATATTATATCATTCATTTATCCTCTACTCCGTGCTATAATATACTTATGATTAAGTTTGACGGGAGCAGGGAAGCTTATGGCGATTTTTATGGTCGTCGACTCAAGGCCTTCGGACACGATTTTTATTCCCACATTAACGTCCAAACTCTACATAAGCAACTCGAAATCTATCAGCAATATTATCCAGAACTTATCATCGAACGTCTCGCCGCCGCCGAAGCATTACACCAAGATCCTGACTTTTTACTTTACGAAGATTTAGCCTCATTTGTCGATAACTATCGCCGCCGCATTAACCAGCGCAAACACGGCTGCACCATTTTCGCTATTCACGAAGGCGACAAGACTTTCGTTGGGCGTAATTACGATTGGCTTCCGCAAGCCCGCAACTTCTTCGAACGCTATGACCTAAATTTCCCTAATAGTAATCGCTACTTCGCCTTTTCTGATGAATCAGTCTATCGTCGCCATACTGGCAAGAAAACTCGCAAAATTTACGCCGAAGACGCCATTAACGAACACGGTCTATATATCGGTCTAACCTACTCACATATCAATCAGTGGACTTATGGATTATCCCCATCACATTTCATCCTCTACATTGCCGAGCATTGCAACACCACTCGCCAAGCCCTCAATGCCTTTGCCAAAATCCCCTGCGCCATACCTAAAAACTTCCTCATTGCCGATGCTAAAGGCAATATTGCCATCGTCGAGCACGCCGCCAAAGATTATGACGTAATTAAAGCCAATCAATCTGGCGTCCTCATTCAAACCAATCATTGCCTCAGTCCTACTCTCCAACCACTCGACCAAGTCCTAAACGACGATCCACGGCACGACACTTTCGTGCGTTATGCCGAAGCCCAATATCTCATTGCCCAACAAATGCCCGGATTCCAGTTTACCGACATTTGGCGTATTCTCCGTCAGTCAAATTATATTTATAATTCCGAAACCATTTGGTCGCTTGCCTTAGAATTATCCGAGCAACGTTTTAATATTTACTATGACACCGCCGAGGGTCAAAAGCAAGCCAAATTCAAATTCTAACTCGCTAATTTATTCACCGTGCTGAATCTTTTTCCAGGTCACTTTTTTACGCGCCAGAATCGCTACCAATGCACACCAAATATAAGTTACTAAAAATATCGGATTAAACAACACCGCACGTACTTTCATACTGATGCACATATCCAGTTTTTCGCGACGCAACATCATAATCGTCACCACCGCCAAAACACAGTAAACTAACACCAGCACGTCAACCACCAACCATAAAATCATCCAACCTTCACCCAGATAAATTAGCCATCCTACCCCACCTATTATTAAACATACTACCCCTACTAACAGCCAAATCAACGCATTTACCCCCACTAATTCTCTCTTCAAACTACCCAGATTTTGGCATTTTTCCAACTCAGCTGGACGATGTTTCAATCTACGTAGTTTCTGTCGAATTTGCGGAATATATTCTTTACGCGCATCAAAATACCCTCGAATCCACCTTGTCCGCTGATCCACCGTCTGTCCAAAACGTAGCGGTTGCTCATCAAAAAACGCCGCTTGCTCATTATAATAAGTTGGAATACCTTTTAGCGTTGCATACAGTGACATTTCATAATCCTCCGTTAAACTATGAAACGGCCAGCCTTGCCAATTTTCCACCAAATCCCCATCTACAAAACATCCCGTGCCCGAAAAAACTACATTAGCACCATATTTAATTCTTCGCCGATTGCCCACCACGTTTATCATTGAAAAAGTTAAACTCGAAACCGCCGCAATCACATTCGCATTACCATTTTTTGTATTGCGATAAGCCGTTGCCATTCGATAACCCTGTTTATAAACTTTTAGCATCTGCTCTAAATAATCCGTCGCAAGTACATTGTCCGCATCAAACACAAAATACAAATCATACTGCTCGCCCCGACGCCTAATTTCTTGTACGGCATCATCCAACGCATAACCCTTACGTTCACGACCACGTAAATCATCACGCACTACCACCCGACAGTCAAACGACCTGCCAATCTCTACCGTCGAGTCATCAGGTTTTTCTACAATTACATAAACATCCTGCATCCTTACCGGCAAACTTTGCGCGTTTAAGCTTTCTAACAATCCCCGAATTACACGACTTTCATCCCGCGCCGGAATCAGAATCGCAATCCGTTCCGGTTTACTCCGCGCCGTCAAACTCAAACTATTCTGCCGCAAAGCTAACTGACTTTTTAATACCAAAACCAGCGCAATAATTACGCAAAACCCACCAATAATAATCACTTCTTAGCGTCCCCTTGCTGATCCAAATGCGTCATATTTGGATAAAACCTTTGCAAAAAATCGTCCGTGTAATATTTGTCATAAAATTCATCCAAAATCGTAAATGGTGGAATATTATTATGTCGCAAGGTCTGCCTAATCAATGCCGTCCACGATACGAACATATCCAAGCTCATTAGTACAAATGCTACTACAAAAACTACATTGCCAATTTTCACGGGCACTTTTTCAATCGCATCGGAAACCGGCGGATAAACTACTTTTACTAAAACTAGACCCAACAATCCCCACACCAACATAAATGGCAGAGTAGTTCGGCCATTAATATTCAAAAACTGCTGACTGTAATCCCACGACACCGTATGTGTAAAAAATTCCTGCAAAAAACTAATCGTATATTCCACTAC
>CAOZKB010000077.1 GCA_948571325.1 uncultured Candidatus Saccharibacteria bacterium
GTAACCTACATTGCATTGTATAAACAATTAACGAGTTTACTTATGCGGTATCGCTTAAGAACGTCTTTCTTCATGTATGCTCAATAACAGATAGAACAATATAAACTACTACCAAAAACCGGCTACGATGTAAAGTAATGCACCTTCATTATATCACACTTATGCCAAATCCTCCAACAGAAATGTTGTAATTTTTACAACATAAACCACTTACAATCAAATAAACTTCGACGAATATTTTGCGACAAAGAGAACGAGCCTCATCACCTACCAAACAGCCTCGCCACCCAATCAAACCCCTCCAAAATCCCACTCATTGCCCCCTGCATAATACCGCCAATCAAACTCGTTCCTACCACTACCAAAATCATCACCAACAAAATCCCCCACCGCTCCATCCCTTCCATCACTTGCCGTACCTGATCCGGCGCCAACGCGTAGAGTATCCTCGACCCATCAAGTGGTGGAATTGGGATCAAATTGAACACCCCAAATCCCAAATTTACATAAACTATATTCACTAGTAATAACCCCCAAAAATCCCCGACATAATACATCAACGCCCCACCATCAAACACCGTCACCCCAGTTAGCATACCAACCATAAACGCCACAAACGCAATCAAAAAATTCGTCAAAGGGCCCGCAATCGCCACTAACGCCATCCCCCACACTCCATACCTCAAATTCCGCGAGTCCACCGGCACTGGCTTCGCCCCACCAAAAATCGGCCCACCCGAGATAAACAAAAGTAACGGCATAATCACCGACAAAATCGGATCCAAATGCTTCAACGGATTTAACGTCAATCGCCCCTCCGTCTTCGCCGTATCATCACCCAACAGATATGCCACAAAACCATGTGCCAGCTCATGCAACATCATCGATACCAAAATAATCGCGAAGACAATCAACAATGTGCCAAAATTAACGCCCTGCATCCCAAACCCTCGTTACGTCAGCGCCACCACTTCTAACGCCGCCGGCAAAGCATCTTTATTCTTCACCTTCAGTTTTTTCTCGGTCCGTGGCGCCAGTTTCAAATCTGTCACCATCCCGTCTATGTTCCCCATTGCTACTACCAATTTCGGCTCAATTTCCCGCACCGCACGCACCGAACTCGTACAAAGCACATCCGCAATTCCCAATTCATCCAATGCTAACGACTCTTCTACATTCCCTAAAATTCCAATATGTGTGTTCCCCACTACCGCATCATAAATCGTTTTATCGTTATTCTCTGTGCTAATCCCCCGAATCGCCACATCACCAATCTCAAACTCCCCCGGCCCAAAAATCTTCCCTACGTTCAAATTCGCATCAATCGACTCATCCGCCAAATTAAACTTAATCTTCGTCTGTTTCGTCGTTAAAACAATTTCTTCTGGGTCTTTACTCTCTATCTCAAACATTTTCCTCCTTACTCCTTAATAATTTTCTCTGGATCATACAATTCCGCCGCCTCCATTTCTAGAATATCGGTCAAGAACCGGTCTCGCACACTCTTTCGATACAAAAAATCATCTCTACTCATAATCACGTACCCCATCGGTCTTCCCTGCCGCTTCTCTACAATCTCTGCCCACCTTGTCAACTTCTTCGTCCGATCATCCCCAATAATCAACATATCCACCCCCTCCTGCCCTGGTATCTTTTTAGTCACCATCAAACCTCGCAAATATTTCTCCACCGGCCGGATATACTCATCCCATACATTTGCCGCCGCCGCTCTTTTTACCTCTACTACAGTGTTTGAATTCACCTTCTTCCCAAAAATCTCCTGAAAAGGGTGCGCGTAAGGATGCTTCATATTCGCCGAATAATACACTTTGTTATCATAAGTTTCATTCTTAATCACCCCTATACTCTCGAGATTCAACAATTCCCGCCGCACAGAATTTATTTGTTCATTTATCAAACGTGTAATTTCTCGCACATAATAAGACTGACCTACATTCGCAAAGAATAGTCCCAAAAGTTTCGCTCGTGTCTTCGAGCCGAACAATTTTTCGATTGGTGCACTATCTTCCTTGCTCATCCTGTATACATTTTAGCACAAACTCCTGTACTTCCGCAAGCGGTAACCAGTTAATATTTTTATTCCGCTTGAACCAAGTTAGTTGTCGCTTAGCTAAATGCCAATCATCATAAGTGTTCAATTCTTTTGCACGCTCCAAACTAACTTCACCCTGCAAATAACTCCAGACAAACTGATAAATATTACTCTTCATCGCTTGAGTATCCCAATTATATTTCGCCACCAATTTTTCCGTTTCTTTGTACAATTTTTGTGTAAACATTTGCTCAGTCCTCTCTGTTAATCTCTGTCTCAATTCCTCTACCCCCCATTTAATGCCTATGATTAAATATTGTGAACAAATCTCTTCCGCCGACCTTCGCCGATCTTCCTGACTTAACTTATTTTGTGCACTAAAATTATAATCATAAATCAAAGCATCCATGTATAATCCAGTCCCTCCCGCCACGATCGGAACTTTTTCTCGTCCCCGGACCTCCGCGATCTTCCCCTCCGCATAGCGCTTCCAATCCGCCACCGTAAAACGCTCCCCCGGCTCCACTAAGTCCAGCCCCCAATGTTTAATCCCCTGTTGCTCCTCAATGCTCGGCTTCGCCGTCCCAATGTCCATCCCCCGATAAATCGCCCGCGAATCCGCCGAAATAATCTCCGCCCCTTTTAGCCCACAAAATTCCCCACCCGTTGTCTCCTCAGCTCGTTGAACAATTTCTTGCGCAATCTGTATCGCCACCCCAGTTTTCCCACTCCCCGTCGGCCCCAATATCACTATCGTTTTCTCAAATTCCATTCCTCAAATTATATCATAAAATATATAAAAAATAAACCCTTCACAGGGTCCAAAACCAAAGAATCCCCCAGCCTCATGCTCTAATATTTTATACGTCCAACATAGATCAATGTAAGCATTTTTGGCTGGGGTTTGGCAGTTTTAGGAGATACCGCTCCAAGAGTCAGTCTATGCCAATTCCACACTGCTCCGGAGGTGCCCTATATTGCCGTCCACGGTCACCTCTGCCCTAGTATATCTCATATTAGGACTAGGCGCGTCATTGGTCGCAAGGATCAAATTATCCACTATGCTTGACTCAGAAACGTCGTCAAGCATGTAGCACTCGCGCCCCCGCATCATCGGACCACTCAGAGAGTAGGAGAAAACCGCCGTGCAGTCGCGCAGCTCAATGCGCCAACCATACGCACCGGGGATCAAGTCTCCCAGCCGACAGTTTTTGGCGTATAATTCGCCTTTTTTGCCGCTAACGGCATCAAGCGATTCTACACGCTCAATAGCCATCCGCCGAGCATGCTCAGCAGCTTCACGTGCCTTCCGCTCTTCAGCCGCCTTCTCTTTTGCTTCTAATTGCCGATACTCTTGACAAGCAGAGAGCCACGCCCTGCGAGTTTTTATCACCCATAAGGCTCCCGTTACAAGGCCAACAACCGTCGCCACTGCAACGATTGTTACCCAAAAGGCCGAAAAGGTGCGCACGGCCGTCGGTATTATAATTGCAGTCATCACGACTATCAAGACAAGTCGTGACACTGCTACCTCCAGCTGATTTCTTGCATCTCTTACTTCCCATTGCTGGGATATAAGTCTCACATTTTTCATATCATTCTCCTCTCTGCGTTTACTGGCCGCCGCCAATATAAGATTAGAGTGCGGCCTATTCCG
>CAOZKB010000078.1 GCA_948571325.1 uncultured Candidatus Saccharibacteria bacterium
GGAGAGGGCGGAAAATTGCTTAAATTATGACACAAAAATGCAGGCAAAAATGGTCAATGGTTCGTCAAAACAAGTGCCTGAGTGGGTTGCGGAGGGACGATTGGCACGGCCGAAATCTTTGGCAATTGTGGGAACGCGCAAGCCGACGGCATATGGACGGGAAATTGCCTACAATTTGGCTTATGCGGCGGCGAGGCAGGGCGTGGTGGTGATTTCAGGGTTGGCGTATGGGATTGATTCGATTGCGCATAGGGGTGCGTTGGATGCTGGCGGAGTGACGGTGGCGGTACTGGGGACGCCAATTGATCAGATTTATCCACGAGCGCATTTGGGATTGGCAGAGGAAATTATTGAGAAAAATGGCTGTATATTGAGTGAGTTGGCGCCGGGAGCGAAGTTTTATGCTAAGGCGTGTTTTTTGCAGCGAAATCGGTTAATTTCGGGGTTGGCGGATGTAGTGGTGATTCCAGAGGCAGCGGAGCGAAGCGGGTCGCTTAATACGGCGGCACATGCTTTGGAACAGGGGCGGGAAATTTTTGCGGTGCCAGGTGATATTACGCGGCTGATGTCGGCGGGTTGTAATCGGTTGATTCGGCAGGGGGCGATGCCGTATCTAGGGGCGGAGGATGTGTTGGAAGTGTTGTTCCCGGAGACAATTGTGTCAAAAAAGGTTGTAAAGCAGCAAAATCGGGCGCCTGGAGCTGCAAAAATAGCGAAAAAGGCGGAGATGGTGGATGCTCAGATGGAATTATGGCCTACTGGTAACGCTGTGGGTGACGCAGAATGGTCAAAGAGCGCAAGAAATAATAAAGTGCGGTGTGAGGGCGCTTTGTTGGTAGATGAGGTTCTAGAGGGCTCTACGGCGGCAGAAACGGCAATTTTGCGGGCTTTGGCGAGTGGAATGCGAGATGGAGAGGAAATTTTGGCAAAAACTGAGCTAAAAACGGCGGAATTTAATCATACAGTGACAATGTTAGAGTTAAGTGATCGGATTCGCTCGCTGGGGGCAAATCGTTGGTGCTTGAAATGAGATTTTTTGGGTGGATAATTTTGGAAATGCCGTAAAAGGGGCTTATGAATGGTGTTTTGAACGTCTTTAGCGGATTAGGCGGCATTAATGAACTTGTCGATCTCGGTGCTGACGTGGGTGAGAAGGTCGGGGAGAGCGGATTTTTCGGAGGCAGTGAAGTGGCCGAGGACAAAATCGACGTCGCCGAGACGCTGTTGGACTGTGGGATTGCCGGTGCCGAGGCGCAGGCGCGGAAAATCTTGGCTATTGAGGTGCGAAATGGTGGATTTGAGGCCGTTGTTGCCACCGGCGGAGCCTTTGGCACGGTAGCGGATTTGGCCAAATGGGAGGTTGAAATCGTCGCAGATAATTAGAATATTTGCTAGGGGGATTTTGTAATATTGGGCGAAAGCCTGGATGGCGACGCCGGAGTTGTTGTAAAAATCTTGAGGTTTGATGAGAAAGGCGTCGCCAGAGCGGACCCAGAGGGCGCCGAGTTTGGGTTTTTGCCACTCGAGATGATGAATTTTAGCATAAAAATCGAGTGACAAAAACCCAAAATTATGTCTGGTAAAGTTATATTCGTTCCCTGGATTACCGAGCCCAACGATTAACTTCATTTTTGCTTTTGTTGGATGATTAGCTGATTAAGTTCGTCTAGGAGGCGTTGGTGTTTGAGTTGGAGAGATTGTAGGCGCAATGCGTTATCAATCTCGAGACAATAAGTGGGCCAGAGTTTGAGAATCCAGCCTTTGATGCGGGTCGTACTGATGTGAAATTTGGAAAATACGAGATACCGGATAGCTTCTTTAGTGTTGTCGCTGGCTTGGTTGTAAGAATCTCGGTGCTGCTCGATGAATGCGGCGCATTTTTGGCGAATTTCCTTGATGCGGGATTTAGTTTTGCTGTGTTCAATGGCGAGTTTAACGTAGCTGGCGAATAGTTCCCAGTATAAGGGTTGGTCTTTTTCTAAGAGCTGATTGGCCTCGAGGAAGTCAAAAAGTTGGAAAAAGATATAGATATGATCAATAGCGAAATCGTTGTCGGAATTGTTTGACCAGGTGTCAGACATAATGCTACTAGCGTGGCGTACATAATTATATAGGCGTTCGTTGAGATAATAAATGGTATGGCTGGCATAGAGGTAGGCGGGGGTAAAATAAGCATCTTCGTAGTGTAAACGCTCGGGGAAACGGATGTGGTATTGGTCGATGAGGGATTTTTTGAAGATTTTGTTATCGACAGAAAAATCTGTATTAAAATATAGAGCGCGATTGATGGTTTGCTGGCCGTGATATTTGAGCGTGTAATAATGGTCGTCGCTGATTTTCATCTCGCGTCGAGCGTGGTAGATGACATTGATTTCGCTAATGGCGAGGTCGGCGTGATGGTTATCGATGGCGTAATACATTTTTTCACACATATCGAGGTTATAATAATCGTCACCGTCGCAGAACATAATATACGGTGCTTTTGCAACTTCGAGACCACGATTGCGGACGATGGACAGGCCGCAATTTTCGTCGTTGGTGAGAATTTGGATGCGGTCGTCGCGTTTTGCGTAATCTTGGAGGACTGCTAGCGAGTTGTCACTGGAAGCATCGTCAATACAAATAATTTCGATGTCAGATAAGGTCTGATTAATGAGGTGATCGAGGCATTTCGGCAGGTATTTTTCATTATTAAAAGATGAAACGATAATGCTAATAAGTGGTTTAGTCATTTTGAATCTCCTTGAGGGCGTTAATGTGAGCTTCGAGTACGTCACTTTCGGAACAAAGCTCGTTGATTAATTCGACAATATGATACTGTTTTTTATAGGATGGGTGAGTGGTAAGCCAGATTTTTTTGAGGGATTTGCGGAGCTGACGATGGGCTTTGTGGCGGCGGATATGGCGGACGGAGCTACTAACGGAGTGATTCAAGATGTAGGTAATTAGCCCCCAATTACGCGGAGTATAGTATGACTCGATTAGAAGGCCCTGCTCTTCTGCGGACTGATATTCGGTTTTGACGCGGGCGACAAATTCTGGTAATAGTTTAGAGGTTAAACGCATTAGGTTCCAATAGTAGGCGCCAAATTTTGCAACTTCCATGATGGTACCGAGTTCTTCAAATTGGTTCCTGTCACGCAAGAATTGTTCGATTGATTCGTATTCGTAACAGACGTTCATAATTTTGCCTGGATTGTTGATGGATGAGGAGTCGTTATCAGTGCGATAGTGTAAAAAGGCCTCGGTAGTGTAGTAGACGCTTTTAGCTTCAGCCCAGACTTTAAAATTGAAGCCAGTGTCTTGGTAAGAAGCGCCCGGGGTGGGGAGAAAATCGATTTTGTTTTCTGTGAGGAATTTGCGACGGTAGATAGCCGACCAGATGGCAGGAGCTTGATAAAAAACCCAAGTGTGGTGGAATGGCACGATGACGCGCTCGGTGTCGTGGGCTTCGGCGGCGTAGACTTTAGTGTCCTTGCCAGCTTTATTCTCGAAATAGTTAGCGCGGACAACGTCGACGCGATAGGTGGTGGCAAGCCAGTGGAGTTTCTCATAAGTATTCAGCTCAATCCAATCGTCTGGCTCGAGGATACCAATGTATTCACCTTGGGCTTTTTTGAGGCCTTGGTTCATACTGTCACCATAGCCAGTGTTTTCTTTGTTAATGAGGATGATGCGGGGATCTTTGGCTTGGTATTC
>CAOZKB010000079.1 GCA_948571325.1 uncultured Candidatus Saccharibacteria bacterium
AAGACGTTGCCGTTGAAACCGGAGAGTTCGGATGTAAGCCGGGAGTGGGGACCAAACAAAAATACAGAAAACGGTATACCCACAACTGATAATGCTGATCTAGATGGTACCGGATCTTGGAATGTGGGAGATTACGTTTATGCTACTCCCCTCAAGGGAGAGTATTGCCCAAAGCAAACCTCTGGCGGTTATATGGCCGATGCCGCAAAGGCTGGAGAAACAATCGATCATTGTCAAGATTTTCCAAAAGTTACAGACTGGAGTGATAACTTAACCGTCGGCATAGGAACTTGGAATGGTCAAAATCTCAGTTATGTGGCAGCTAATGCTGAACGTAAAACCTATGATGCGCATTATAAGATGGGTAACTTCTATCAATGGAATACCGCAGTGGCGGGCAGCGGTACCGGACTTTCTAGTCCAGAAAACGCCAAAAATGACGCAGATGCATTATTGAACGCTACGGAAAGTATTTGTCCACGTGGCTGGCGACTACCAAGAGAGCAATACAATCTCACCTCCGGCTTACCATCGGCTAAAAACGACTTCTGGAACCTTATCGGTAATTATGGTTACTTGGAAAAAGACCTAGATATCGTATCTACGGACGGCGGAACGTCAATCAGCTCAGTTGTTATTGATACGAAAGGTGACAGCGAGGCTAATATATTTAGGCTACCAATTGGTATAACTGATGCTGGTTGGATGTATATAGAGACTCAGTTTGAATATGCTGCTTTTCGTCAAGTTGGGGAGGTAGGGCTCTACTGGTCATCCACGGCGCACATCGATAATAAGTCAAGCTTTGCGTTATCTACGACTCTCAAAACCGGACGAGTAGCACCGATGGCTTGGAGTGGAAAAACTTCTGGTCTAAACGTCCGCTGTCTTGTCCGCTAGCCCTCCTCCATAAACGCCCCAGATTGCCTAGACCAAAGCTTCTGATAGGCGCCACCTGGCTTTTTGAGCAATGCTTTGTGGCTACCTTGCTCCACGATTTTACCATTTTCTAGCACTACGATGCGATCCAGACTTGCTACGGTGGATAATCGGTGCGCAATTACGATGCTGGTGCGTCCAGCCATCAACTTTTCAAGCGCTTCCTGAATTAACGCCTCCGACTCGGAATCTAGTGCTGAGGTCGCCTCATCCAACACTAAAATTGGTGCATCCTTCAAAATCGCGCGGGCGATCGCGACTCGCTGACGTTGCCCTCCGGACAGTTTGATGCCACGCTCGCCTACCAGCGTCTCGTATCCGTCCGGCAGTTCCCGAATAAACTCATCCGCATTGGCCAATTTTGCCGCGCGTTCAATCTCTGCCTGCGTTGCATCGGGCTTGCCGTAGGCGATATTTTCGGCAATTGTCCGGTGAAACAGCGAAGTTTCTTGCGGTACATAAGCAATATTTTCGCGTAATGTCTGCTGGGTTATTTCTCGAATGTTTTGCCCCGAAATCGTAATTGCTCCCGCGTCTACATCGGCAAATCTCAATAATAACCTCGTCAAAGTCGTTTTACCTGATCCCGAGACTCCCACTAGCCCAATTCGCTCACCGGCGCCAACCTTCAGATTAAAATCCTCAAAAATTTTCGTTTTCGCATCTTTATGCTTAAAATCAATTTTGTCAAAATTCACTTCGGCCTTCATCATCTTTAGCGCCTTGGCTCCTGGCTCATCCACTACATCGTCCACCGTATCGAGGATCAAAGTCATTTCGCGCGCATCACCAAACACCCGGTTCAGATTCTTCAAAATCGAGTTAATCTCCCAGAGTTCACCCTGAATTGATTGCGCATAATTCACGATTAGCACTAGAACCGCCACGGAAATTCCCAGCCATTCTCGCCCAAACATCAAGAAGATTAAAATCAATCCCGTAATCCCGATTTGTACACAGTTAAACATAATGTCACGCCCAATCGTCGCTCGCATTGAGCGAATTCCAGCATCGTATGATTTGCGTGAAAAACTTGCATAACGTCGCCGTTCATGGATTTCTTTAGCATAAGATTTTACTGAAATAATATTCGTGATCGAGTCAGCCAGTTGTCCGGTTTGCTTAGTTTCGGCTGCCGCCCATTCCTCATTTAAGTTAGCAATTTTTCTGAACGATAGGGAACAAATCACTGCATAAATTATCGTCAAAATAATCAATCCTATCGCAAACCATGGCACTTGTGGCAGTAAAATCGCCACTACCAGCACAATATAGACTAACGTCGGCCAAATATTCCAAATAATCGTATCAATCAATCGCTCAAATGCACTGACGAATTTATTCGATTGTGATACCAGCGACCCAGAGAACCGATCACTATGAAATTGCATCGACTGCTCTGACACCGTATTAAAACACAGCATCGCCAAATCGTACATTGCCATCATTTCCCACTTCCAACACCAATAGAGCCTCAATTCCTCGAAGACTATTTTGTTCACGGCATATAACACTGCAAAAAGCAATACTTCTCCCAGCGCCACTGTAATCATTTCCTCCACTGGTAAACCCAGCGAAGCTTTTTCAATTAAATCTGCAAAAATCATCGGCGCCAATACCGCTCGAATAAACACTACGATTGGCGTCATCACGAACGAACCAATGGCATACCATTTATATTTCTTAATTTCTTGCCAATAATAATACAAAGTCCGACCAACTACTTTTGGCTTTTGCTTATTATTAACCTGTTTATTCTTTGATTTTGTCATAATAATATATTTCCAACTACTAGTGTATTATAATATATCCACAAAAACAACACTTAAAATGTAATTTTTGCCAAAAATAAAACTTAATTTTCTCGTTTCTTAAAGTAATCTTTGCCTAATCCACACAGCGGACACTTATAATCATCTGGTACCTCATCGCCATAATAGACATAACCGCAAGCTGTACAAACCCAAGCTGTTTTGCCAGTCTCGGTCTCAACCTTGCGCAAATCATCCTTGTGCTCCTGGTAATATGCATAAGTCATTGGCTTCTCATCCTCAAAGACATCCGCTTCGATCATCCTACCCACATATAATGTATGTGTTTCCATATCAATCGCGTCCACCTTTTCGCAAAACATATAGCCCAACGAATCCTTCACTACCGGAATCCCGTTAATTTCTTCCGTTTCAACCTCGCCGCATTTATCGCACTCTTTGGAAGTCTTAAAGCCAAAAGTCTGAATTATGTCTGGATTTACTTTTTCACCTAATACCGAAAGCGCAAATCGTTCATTCTCACACAATAACTTATGTGAATGATTAGTTTTTGCTACCGCCACGGTAATCAAAGGCTGCTCACCAGCGCTCGCTCGCGACACTGTGTCGACGATACACCCCCCACCCAACGTCGTTAAGGCGTAAACTCCCTGCGTAATTTTGCGTGTAATTTTGGCATTTTTCATTGATTTTCCTCCACTTCTCTCAAAAACTCTTAAATTTATTTCAATTTTTCAAAACTCAGACAGTTTTACCGATTTTGTATAAATTTATACACCTGTCTAAGTTTATACACGTGTACAAATTTTGACAAAATTCTACAAATATGTAGAGCCTCATTCT
>CAOZKB010000080.1 GCA_948571325.1 uncultured Candidatus Saccharibacteria bacterium
CGCGTCTCTATCGACGAGTGAGCTCCGAGAGAACTGTGAAAAGACCCCGTTCTGGCGTCAAAGACAAAAAGGGCACCGCGAGGTGCAACATTCCTAGACAACAATCGAATATTAAATACCCATCGTCAATCAGAGAATCCTCACGATACCCATTCAATTGACGAAAAATATGTTAATACCGATATCTTCTCTTCACAAAAATATCGATTGTTATCTTTTCTAGAAATGTTGCATCTTTATTATAGCATATTTTTCCAAACTCAAGCACTTTATTTTTATTACCCCTATTACGCAAAGATTACCAAAATCATTGGCACTATTTCCGTTTCACCCGAAAGACCATCTCCCCCCCATCCTCTTTTGCCGCCTGAGGCTCCTTAGAAGCCGCAGAAGCCTCCTCTACACCTCCAGATGCATCCACAAGCACTTTCGAATTACCCTGCCCTTCTAGAGGCTCTAAATGCCCCATCTCGCTATTTTGCCCATTTTCAAGCTTAATCGCATCATGTTCCGCTCCCCCATTTTGCCCCCTTGCCTCATCCTGCGCCATTTCCACCCGTTTTTGTTTCCAACTCTCCAAAAAACTCATTTTCTTCGACTTTTCACCTAAAACCGCCTCCTGAGACGTCTCAACCTCATTCTTTTCGGCCATACCCACTCTCGCACTTGCACCACTGCCCCCATCAGCCTTCTTCACCCCTGCCGCCCATCTCGCCTGAATTTCCGCTTCTACCTCTGAACGACTTTTAGCGTACTTCGCTGCTGAATAGACTTTCAAACTCTCCATCAGTTCCGCAGTTGGCTCCCCCATCGGTGGCATCAATTTCATCGTAAACGGCGCCGTTGGCAAATCAAACATCATCACTTTCGAAATCGCCTGATAATTCCCTTGTTTCGTCAAATCCTCCGCATTAAACACCGGCGAAAACGCCTTCTCCATCAGTTCTGCGTCTGTTACGCCCAAGCGCCCTGACATAATCGTCCCCACATTACCCAGAATCCCCTCCCGAATTTTATCGGTTAGTTGCGTCATAAACTGGTTCGCCAAGACCAAATTCAACCGATATTTCCTCGCCTCCGATAAAATACTCTCAAAACTCTCCGTCGCAAAATTCTGAAACTCATCCACAAATAGACAAAAATCCTGCCGCTCGCTCTCCGCAATATCCGCCCGACTCATTGCCGTCTGCTGAAATTTCATCACCAATATCATACCCAGCAAATTCGAGTTAATATCGCCTAGTCGCCCCTTTGACAAGTTCACGAGAAATATTTTCTTGCTATCCATAATTTCTCGAATATTAAAGCCCGATTTCACTTGCCCAAGGATATTTCTCATGGTGATATTACTAAGAAACGGCCCCCACTTTGAAGCAAACCACGTCACCGTATCTCCTGCTTCACTCGATTTTTGCGACGCCGGAAATTCCTTCGTCCAATAGTCATACACCGCCTTATCCTTCACATACTTCAACTTCGATTTCACGAATTCCGGATCCGTAAAACACTGTGGAATATCAATAAACGTCGCTCCATTAGGATCCGACATCAAGAGTAATGCCGCATTTCGGAACATATGCTGCCCTCTCGGCCCGAAAAACCCTTGGTTATTCGGATCAAACAAACTTTGCAGCATATTAATCCCCTCTTGCACGATAAAGTCCTTCTGGTCTTCCGTCGTCCACTCAAACATATTCATCCCCACTGGATGCTCCATATCCGCCGGGTCAAAATAAATCACGTCATCTATTCGATCCTCTGGCACCTTCGACAATAGCAACTCCGCCGCATCACCATGCGGGTCAATAAAGGCAAAACCTCGCCCCGCCAGCATATCCTGATAGGCAATATTCGTCAGAAGCACCGATTTGCCCATACCCGTAGAACCGATCACATAAGTATGTCTACGCCGATCGTTCTCCGATAATCTGATCTCCTTCTTCTCCCCGCGAAACTCATTCACCCCAAGCAGCACACCATCTTTTACTAATTTCGCCGGACCATCCACCTGCTTCGTCGCCTGTCGCTCTACCTGTGAAGTCGGAATCGCACTCTGCGATGGCAAATGAAAAATCGATGCCAATTCTACACTATTTAAGATACTCGATTTTTGCCCCGCTGGAAACACCCGAAAAACATAATCCACAGACAACCGTTTCATATCTTTCAGCATATCGTACTGAAAACCATTATAATTCGGTGAATCAAACTGCGAAAACGCCGCCACTACCCCTGACAGCATCGCTTCTGACCGCTCCTTTGAGCCTGAGCTCGCCACTACCCGAATTAAAGTCTCAAAACCCGGGTATTTCGTCTTATTTTCAATCGCAGCGATTTCTTCCTGTTTTAAATTCGAAATATCATTTTTGTGCTCATCATACTCATGTGGGTCTGGTGGATGCCAAAAGGCCTGAGCAATATCTTTAATGATAAGCGCGATTCCTTGAATAATTTTATTACTCGAACCACTTTTTTTCTTCCCCTCCCGTAAATCTTGTGTCCAAGCCGTAGATTTTGTTGTCCAACTTCCATCCGTCGGCCGAAACAGTAATTGTAAACCAATCCCTTCACCTAACTTTGTCACCGACATTGCGCTCAAGATCCCCAAACTTGCATCCCGCTTCGTTTCTTCATAAGTGCTAATCGGATAAATAAACTCCTTCTTTAGTGTAATCTCCCCACCCGCGATCTGCTCCGTCGTCGCCTCTTTACTGAATAATGACTCCTGCTGCACTTCTTCTAGGCGCGCCGTCGGATAAGCTGACAAAATCGCCTGCTTCACCGTTTCCGAGATTACCGCCGGCACCACCGTATAATATTTAATTAGTCCGTCCTTAGCCGTAATTTCAAAAGAAATATGCCTCTGACCGAAGATTTTACTCTCAAACCCCTTCGTCAAAGTCGACGCAATAATTGAGTACATCACCTGCGCCTGCGAAAGTGCCTCAGTCGTTACATCACGTTCATCACGTCCGCCTCCTTGGATGTCATCCGTCGACGGTGGCAAATGAATCAGCATTGGCATCATTTTCAGTCCCCGCTCGTAATTCTTCATATGTCGATCTTTGCCAATTTTCACTGCCCAAAAAATCACCAGCGCCAAAATCACCACCCCAATCACCATCAACCAAATCGCCCAACTAGGCATATCTAAACCCTGTTTTAGTATTTTTTACAACACCACTCATACCATCCATACTTTCCAATTCCGTCATCGCCCACATCAGTTATTATCCCCCAAGGCATAACCATCCACCTTACTGATCATCTCGATTGACCTTTTCTGCCACAAATCCGCCAAATCCGCTGGATGAACCACTTTTTCTTGCAAAATCTTCTCAACCTCCCCCATCGCCTCCAACGTTACCACCTTGCCAGCATCTTTTACAATCTTATGCTCCCCTGCCAACATCCTGCG
>CAOZKB010000081.1 GCA_948571325.1 uncultured Candidatus Saccharibacteria bacterium
TCACGTGCTGCCCGTGCCGCCTTCCGCGCCCGTGCCGCCAAAGTCGCCTTTGTAATAATTTTCTTCGCAATCGCCGGGTTTTCTTCTAAATAATAACCAAAATACTCCGTCATCACTCGATCGACATAACCGCGCACTTCTGGATTCCCCAACTTATTCTTCGTCTGTCCTTCAAACTGTGGATCCGGCAACTTCACCAAAATCACCGCCGTCAACCCTTCTTTAATATCATCACCAGTCAAATTCGGCTCTTTTTCCTTAAGCAAATTATTTTTTCGCGCGTAATCATTTATTACTCGCGTCATCGCCGTCCGGAACCCGACTACATGCATTCCACCTTCTGGCGTTAACACGTTATTTGCAAACGGCTTAATCGTCTCTACATAAGTATCATTATATTGTAGTGCTACTTCTACTTCTGAATCCTCAACCTGCTTTTCCACATAGAAAATATCATCCGCAACGACTTCCTTCCCCTCATTTAACTTACGCACATAACTCCGGATCCCCCCTTCAAAGTAAAACGACTCTCGCTTTCCATTCCGCTCATCGCGAACGCTAATCAGAATCCCCTTCGTGAGATATGCCTGATGCCGCGCATAATGCGACACCCACTCATAATCAAAAGTCGTCGTCTCCTTAAAAATCGTCGCATCCGGATAAAAGATAATTGTCGTACCAGTCTCACTCGTTTCTCCCATCACTTGCAAACCACCGCCAATCGTCTTTCCCCCATTCTCAAACTCCACCCGGTGCACTTTACCGTCTTTACGTACTTCTGCAACCATTTTTGTACTCAACGCATTCACCACCGACGATCCCACTCCGTGCAGACCTGAAGAAACTTTGTATCCACCCCCACCGAACTTACCGCCAGCATTAAGTACCGTTAATACCGTCTCGAGCGTTGACTTCTTCGTCTTTGGGTGCAAATCTACTGGAATACCACGCCCATTATCCGAAACCCGCACTCCACCATCTGCTTGCAAAACGATTTCTACCCGTGTACAAAATCCCGCAATCGCTTCGTCAATCGAGTTATCAGCAATTTCCTTCAACAAATGATGCAGGCCATCAAAACCCGTTGACCCAATATACATACCTGGTCGAATCCGCACATGCTCCAACCCCTCCAAAACTTGGATTTTTGAACTATCGTAATTATCTTGCCCATCACTTGTTTGTTTTGCTGACATTTGCTGTACCTCAAACTTATTTAACCTCTATATCTTAACGTACATTCCCTTCAAAGTCAACCTCCCAAGAGACAAAATATTTAGGGTATTTTACGACAAAATCATTATAGACGAAGTGTAAGTCAATAACGAACCGCAAGTGAAATACGTCAAGGCATCTCTCGGAGGGCGAAGTTATCATGGATGAAGCGCGAGGCGGTGACGAACCGCGGAAGGAGACGTACTACAAGTACGTCGACTGAGCAGTGCAGTCATCAACGCAACAATTCGCCATGAGAACGAGCCCCGGCTATAGCTCGTTCCATAGTTCTTCTAATATATACTCCGCATTATCCAAATCGTCCACATCCTTTCTCTTCTCCGTCGATGTCGATGATGCCTTCCTGCGTCGTGCCGTCGGCTGAAACGGTAACCCCTGTTCCTTCACTGACTGTGCCAAAAACATATTAATTGCCGCGCTCATACTTAACCCCATGTCCTCAAACACCCCAGTTGCCCGCTGTTTCAAAATTCGTTCCGTCCGAAAGCTAATCGACACCGTATCCTTCGCATTAAGATTTGTCAAACGTTCTTTTTTCGGCGCTTCCACCGCCAAATCCGCCGCCGTTATATCTCTATTTTTCTTTACCATCGTATTTTGCTCCTGCTCATTTTTACTACTTTTATTGTATTACATCTGCACGACAATCGCAATACAAAATACATACAATGTCCCTAAATTCACAACATAACAGCACGTAAAATAACTACAAATAATATCAAATAATTGACAATGTACATACACACCTCATTTTTTCTAATATTTACCGTCTGCATTTTGCATTACAATATACATACAACCAGCATACAATCAACAGCATTTTTATATACAAATAACATACATTGTCTTACGATAAATTTAAGCATTTTATACACAAAAATCTGCACAAAAACACAAAAATCAACCAATTTTAGCAACTAAACCTACCAAAATCAGGTTCAAACTTTTTTCACTCTCCAACACTTTTTATTTATCCTCATTGTAGCACAAGAATAACCATTTTCAAAATTCACTTTTCCAAACCAAGCCTTACTCCTAAAACCAAACATACTTCAACACATCGCTCATATATCAAAAAAAACAGCATCCCACCCATGCTGCTTCCCGGCTAGCTCTACTTTTTTACTTCACCATACACCTCGCTGAAAAACCATTCGGTCGGTCATGACTGCGAGCCGGATAAATATTAGCGCTATAAAAATCTAAATGGTAAGTTTCTAGGGTATTCGTCGGTACCGTGCTAGAACCACTAAAACTATTACTTCCCATTACGCGCACCGAACCCGTCGTTAAATCAATATTTCCAGCTCTTGTCAAATAAATCGGGCTTAACGCCAAATCTTGATGCGCTTCATTTAGCATCGTGGTCAAATTCACCGTATAGCCAAAACTACCATTCAAAGACCACCCTCCCACTCCGTTATTTCCGTTTTTTGAAGTATCAGAATAACCATAAGCCAATAATAACCGATAAAAGCTATTCTCACGATCAAATGGCAAGCCATATCCCATCGCCCCTTCCAGTGCATTTCGCCCACTAGTCGGCAATTTCCAACCCTTCGGACAAATCGAACCCGATGCATCTACCAAATCATTAGCATTGCTCATTGCGCTTGTCGGACTAGCCATGTCCACCCCAGTTCCAGCCGTCATCGTATTAAACTGATAATAATTTCCTATCAGATAATGTGCGTCGTAAATTTTTGCTGCCTTATTCACCGCCAGTGGTCCAGTATATTTATAGGCCTCTATCTGTTTTGTCGTGTTGTTATAATTAGTCCCCATCCAATCACCTATCGGTGCCGTATTTGAATCAAAAACTGGCTGCCAATCACCTTCTACTACATTTACAAAATCAGTACAGTTTTGACCGATCTCTTGACCAGTCCGTACCGAATCAAAACCATCATTGCTTGGAGAATCACTGGTCGGTGCCGTCACACAATACACTCCTCTATCTGGAGTTGCTAAAACATACCCTCCTAAGTTCCAACTTCTAGACGTAGTTTTATTAAAACTTTTGTCAACCACTGGAACCGTATTTTGGGTATATTCACTCGGCTCCCAATTTTGACCAACATCACTCGTCTCCGGTTTCAACGGCAACGTCTTCTCATTTAAGTCCAACGCCAAATTCTGCGTCATCCAACAATTCCCATCCGCAAGCTTAGCTACC
>CAOZKB010000082.1 GCA_948571325.1 uncultured Candidatus Saccharibacteria bacterium
CTCGACTCGCTTCCCTCGCATCGTCCAAAACCGCGGCACTGCATCTTTCACAATACTAGAAAGCAGTGTGCCATGGTGTGGCATCCCCGTAATAAATGGAGGTCCATCATAAAACACATAACTATCATCAATCGACCTTTGTTCGACCGACTTCTCAAAAGTCCGATTTTTCTTCCACCACTCCACTAACGCTGGCTCATATTCACTAGCGCGGCGCCTTTGTCCTGCTTTATATCTCATAAATCAACTCCCGCCGGTCACGGCAATAATAATATAAATAATTGCCGTTAGAACCCAGCGGGCGGTACCATCTAACTTCTTAACTACAATCGTAGTCAAACCCTCAATTCATCTTTCACGCAGATTCACGAGCGATTCTACTAGAAACCCCTAGATTTCGTTCTTTCGCCAGCTTACGGTTGATCGCCGCTCAAACGCTTTTCTTGATTATAATTATAGCATATCTAAAGCCTTACCGCCACTATTGACTTTTTATATAATCTATGCTACAATAGCATCAATGGCACCCAGTGCCCCAGTTTCTCATGCTCAAACAGCACAAAAAATCTTGTCTACTTCATCACCCAATAATTTACTTCGTCAAAAGTTGGCAACATCTGCCCACGCCATAACGCCAACACACCCCCATCATCATTCAGTGCCAAAATTGTCGGATACTCCACTACATCATAAGCTCGGCACAGACTCTCGCCCTCGCGACTATCCGGATCTAAACTTTCAATCTCTACACCGGTACGACGCTCAAATTCCGTCAACCACTCCTCTACCATTCGACCATAGTCGCTACTTCTTCGCCAAATACATACTACTCGCATATATTACACCCTTTCTTTCTGCGTTCCCGCAAAATTCTTTCAAAATCATCCAGCGTTGTAAATTTCAAAAACACGCTCGCAAACCGCACGTACGCCACTTCATTACGCTCCGCCAGCACGTCCAGTACTGCATTCCCCACCTGTTCCGATGTCACATTATCCTCACTACACTGGCGGAGGTGATTTTCGACTCGATTCACGACTTCCTCCACTTCCAGCTCAGAGTTCATAAACTTACCCACGCTGCGCCGCACGGAATTGATCAACTTATCGCGATCAAACACTTCGCGATTACCACTCCGCTTACGTACCATCAACTGCGGCAGCTCAATTCGCTCATACGTCGTGAATCGATGGCCGTCGGCGCTCACGCGCCGACGGCGAATCGTCGTGCCATCATCAGTCTCTCGACTCTCGAGGACTTTACTATCACCAATTCTCGGAGCCGCTGCACTCACCAGAACCTACTCCTTATTCTTTCCCCGCAATCGATCGCGCAAAGACGGCGGCACATCCAAATCATCTTCATTCTCTGTTCGAATCGAATCCCACATATTAGAACGATCACCAGACGTAAAATCTGTAGCTACATTCTCTGTCGCTTGGCTAGCCACCACTGGCTGCTGCACTTGAGCACTACTTTGGCTATACCCAGAATACCCACCACTATAACTGTTATTAACGCCATAGCTACCATAATTATTGTTATTATTCATGTCTACAGCACCACTCTGCGGCATTACATCTGCCACTGTCTGTGTAGCCATTGCCTGGCGATCAGCCGCTTCACGCTCTGCATCCAGTTTATGATAATATTCTGAATCAAATCCGGTTGCTACAACCGTCACCACTACTTCATCCTCTAACTCTGGGCGGATGCTTGCTCCAAAGATAATATTTGCATCTGGTGCCACCGCAGCCGTAATCACTTCAGCTGCATCTTGCACCTCGCTCATTGCCATATCATATCCACCAGCCACAGAGAACAGCACGCCCCTAGCACCATCGATCTTTACTTCAATCAACGGACTTTCAATCGCTTGCTGTGCCGCAAGCACTGCACGATTATCCCCAGACGCACGACCGATCCCCATCAGCGCTGATCCAGCGTTCTTCATCACAGCTTTCACATCGGCAAAGTCGAGATTAATCAAGCTATGCTCAGTAATCAACTCAGAAATTCCCTGCACACCCTGGCGCAAAACATCATCTGCAATCTTAAATGTCTCCAGGAGCGGCGTCCGTGGATCAATAGTCTGCAATAACCTATCATTTGGGATTGTAATCAAAGCATCAACATTTTTAGACAAGTTATCTATTGCCACCTCAGCATTCTCACGCCGTTTAGCCCCTTCAAAAGTAAATGGGCGCGTAGCCACACCAACCGTCAAGATATCACGGTTCTTAGCTTCTTCTGCCACAATCGGACCAGCACCAGAACCAGTACCACCACCAGCACCAAGGGTAATAAACACCATATCTGCACCCTCAAGTGACTTGCCAATCGCTTCTCGAGCGCTATCAGCTGCATCGCGACCTTTCTCTGGGTCACCGCCTGCTCCCAAACCACGTCCAATATGCACCTTAGTCTCAGCACTCGAATGATGCAAAGCCTGTGCATCCGTATTCACTGCTACAAATTCCACACCAGACAAACCGACTTCTTTCATTCGGTCAATTGCTGAGCCGCCTGCGCCACCTACACCGACAACCTTAATACTTGCTGAACTCTCTACCTCTGTTGGCTTAATCTCAGGCATAGTTTAGTACCTCGCTTATCCTCTCTTATCTTTCTCTAGTATACCACACATCTACCAGATTTATTAAAATTTACTCAAGAAACGCTTAAATATCCCAAGTTTTTTATCCTTTTTAGCCTTACCCCGTACCTTTTTACCCTGGACGGCTGACCCACCATCCAGTGATGCCAGCATCAACCCCACTGCTGTTGCATATTCTGGCTTGCCTAAAA
>CAOZKB010000083.1 GCA_948571325.1 uncultured Candidatus Saccharibacteria bacterium
CTTTTCTTGATTGTAGCATATAATAGGTATAAATGGAGGTACTATGAAAAGGTTTTTCACTTATTTATTGTATGGTTTGCCCGTGATTTTCTTTGTGGTATGCTATTTTTTGATGACGGTATGGGGTGAGGATATTATCCAAGGGGCGGGCACGGCGCCGGATATTTGGAATGATATTACTGGGGCATTCCGGCATAATTCTCGACTGTCCGATATGTACGCTTGGACGGTGATAAATTTCTTTGATTTTCAGTATAGTTTTGGGGCAGATACGATTTTTCGACTAATTGACGTAGTAATGGCAACAGGTATAATTTATCTTCTTACAAGTTTAATTTTGGGTCACTGGCCAAAATTAAAACTGAAAGATTCCCTAATATTTGCTTTTTGTTTTCTAGCGATTTTTGTGACGCCGCATGGCTATACGCTTTATCGTGGGTTTTCGGTAATTCATAATTATCTGATTATCGGGCTTTCTGCTGTAGCATTTGGGTTGCCTTTTTTGCGTAGCTTTTCCGGACAAGCCGTACCAAAAATATATCAAAAATGGTGGTTTGCATTATTAATTGGCTTGGTTTTTGGAATGTCATCCAATATCACGCCAGTTGCTTTTCTGATTAGTTTCGTACTAATAAAACTTTGGCAAGTCTTCAAAGGAAAAACTTGGAAACAAGCGTGGCGCCTACCGGTCTGGCAGGTTTGGATGTTGGTCGGGATGATAATAACGCTAGTTATAGCGTATATCTTTGGTGCAGGGGTCTCAACTTACGCTAATAATCCAGTTTATACCGAGACATATGATTATTTGGCGTTTTCTGAGATTTGGGCTAACTTTTGCGATGCGGTGATGCGAATTATTAAGCATTTACTAGTAAACTTTGGCTATAGTTTTGGCTTGATTGGCGTAGCAGCGGTAGTCATGGGCGGTATGGCTTGGATAATCGGCAAAATTAGAGGAGTAAGGTTCCAGATTTTACCCGAAAATCTAATGGAGCAAAAAGTAATTGCGGCCTGTGTGATCTTCGCGGCAGTGTATTTACTCTGTGGGTCGCAAATTATGATGCCAGTACGCCTAGCCTTACCAGCATACTTAGCCTTGGTGATAGTACTAGGTGTTTTGGTCTACGATTGGTGGATAAAAACTAGGTTGGTAGAAAATATAGCGTTGGGTATGCTGATGAGTGTAATTATGCTAGCGATGGTTATTATTAAGGCGGATTTTGCACTAGAGTACCGCGCACAGATGGCGGAGGTTTTGACGGCGATTGAGGGCGCGCCGGGCGAAGTAGTTTACATCAGCCCAGAGATAGCGAAGCCGAAAAAACTGCCCTTTATTAACCTAGGACAGGATGAAACTTTTGCTGAATGGGCGTTGCCATATATGACAGTGTATGGGAAAGAGGTGAGAAGTATGTAAAAAGCGAGGTATTCGCAGGCAAAGTGCTATTTAGGAGGGTAAATGGCTACCATTGTCTGCGAGTATCTCGCCTTAAACTACATAAGCTAAGCTTATGCTCCCATTGTAGCACAGATTACTTAAATTGTCAATACCTTTTGTG
This sequence comes from uncultured Candidatus Saccharibacteria bacterium, assembly GCA_948571325.1. Taxonomy (GTDB): domain Bacteria; phylum Patescibacteriota; class Saccharimonadia; order Saccharimonadales; family Saccharimonadaceae; genus Nanosyncoccus. The sequence continues at coordinate 1,560 of CAOZKB010000083.1, forward strand.
GTTAAATTTACATTTTTGCAAAGATTTTGTAAAATAACAGGGGTAAATTCTTTCTAGAAAAATTACGAGAATGTGATATCGTATAAATGTTTGTTCGGGTTTTAGGTGTAGAATTTTAAGTAAGTTTATGCGGTTTGTGATATGATGATTTTATTACAAAAATACCCCATTCAGGGGTATTTTTGCTGAGGTGGGGTAGACTATTTATTATCTACGACTTCACCTTCGACGGCTTCACCATCATCGTTACTACCATTATCCATTGGCTCGGCAGTGGGTTTTTCCTCGGAGTTGGATTGGTACATTTTAGCACCAATTGGCATTAAGACGTTGTTGAGGGTCTTAACTGCTTCTTCGAGTTTTTCCTTATCGGCGCTGGAATCGTTGAGAACTTTTTTAGCCTCCTCTACAGCATCCTTGATAGCCTTAGTGTCGTCCTCGGAGATTTTGTCCTTAAACTCGTCGGGCATCTTTTCCGCTTGATAAATAGCATTCTCAAGCTGATTCTTAGCGTCAATGGCTTCACGTTTCTTCTTGTCTTCGTCAGCGTGAGCCTCGGCCTCTTTTTGAGCCTTTTCGATGTCTTCCTTGCTCATGTTGCCAGAGTTTTGGATGGTAATAGATTGCTCCTTACCAGTTCCCTTATCCTTTGCAGTAACATTTAAGATACCATTGGCATCAAGGTTGAAAGTCACTTCGATCTGTGGCACACCACGAGGCGCTGGGGCAATACCATCCAAAATGAAACGACCGAGGGATTTGTTGTCGGCGGCCATTTCACGCTCGCCCTGCAAGACGTGGATCTCGACCTGCGGTTGATTATCAGCAGCAGTGGAGAAAACCTCAGACTTGCTAGTTGGAATAGTGGTGTTGCGCTCAATTAACTTAGTAGAAACACCGCCCATAGTCTCGATACCAAGAGAGAGTGGAGTAACGTCTAGCAAGAGAACGTCTTTGACATCGCCCTGCAAGACACCACCTTGGATAGCAGCACCTACAGCCACAACCTCGTCAGGGTTAACACCCTGCATAGGGTCTTTGCCGAAAATCTTTTTAACTTCTTCGATTACGGCAGGCATGCGAGTCATACCACCAACCATCACTACTTCGTCGATATCTTTAGCAGTGAGTTTGGCGTCTTTGAGAGCTTTCTCTACAGGCTCGGCGAGACGCTCGAGGAGTGGCTTAACCAACTCTTCGAGTTTGGCTCGAGTAAGGGTGTATTCAAAATGC
>CAOZKB010000084.1 GCA_948571325.1 uncultured Candidatus Saccharibacteria bacterium
TTAGATCTAAAGACAAATCTTCAAAATTCTCCACTACCAAATCTTCCCTCACTCGCAAAAATCGCTCTTGATTCACCAAATTTAAACTTTGGTAATATTGCCCCATCGCTTCCCGAAATTCTTCGATTTTCCCCTTTTCCAGCTTCAGCCCACACGCCTCCGCATGTCCGCCACCACCTATAATATACTTCTCGCAAACCGTCAAAGCTTCCGCCAAATTAAAATCCCCAAAACTTCGCCCCGACCCCTTCAATGTGCCGTCCGCCTCCGCTAGCACAAAAGCCGGCTTACGATACTCCTCCACCAACCGACCCGCAATAATCCCTAATACTCCCTCATGCCAATCCCCCTCCTCAATAACTACCGGCCCCGGTTGCAGGCCCCGTTCTCGAATCTCGTCAATCGCCGCATTTTGTTGTTTTTTGCGTGCTTTATTCAATTCCTCCAGCTCCATCGCCAATTGCGCCGCCTCTACTCGCGAGCGTGACAGTAGTAAATTTAACGCTTTTTCTGCCGTCTCCATCCGTCCTGCCGCATTTAATCTCGGACCAATTTGAAAACCAATCGCCTCCCCATCCAGTTTCTTCACTCCTGCAATTCTCATCAATTCCTTCAAACCGACCCGTCGCGTTTTTGCCAAAACTTTCATACCGTAATAACAAAGTCGCCGATTCTCCCCCACTAGCCGCATACTATCACAAATCGTCCCAATTAACACCAAATCTAACAGCCATTTCTCCTGCCCCACTGGAGCTTCCCCCGCTTTTACCAATGCTTGCGCCAATTTAAACGCTACCCCCCCCCCCGCCAACTCACGCAGCTCTTCTAGCGCTTCCAGATCCCCCTCCAGTAGTTCACCACCACGCATCTCCTGAGCCATTTGCATAATATCACGCCGTTTCGCATTCAAAACTGCCACCGCCACCGGCAAAGTCGCCCCACACTCATGATGATCCGTAACAATCGTCTCTATACCAACATCTTTTAACTCCTGGATAATCTCATGATTCCGGCTACCGCAATCCACTGTTACTACTAGCCCCACCCCCAGTTCCTTCGCTCGCTGTACGACTTTTTTACTCATTCCATAACCATCCAAAAAACGATTTGGCAGCATAATTTCCACCACCTCTAAACCCGCCAGTCCCAAAGCATCATGCATTACCGTGCTCGCCGTTACTCCATCTACATCATAATCCCCATAAATCAAAATCTTTTCACCCCGCTCCTTCGCCAATTGCAAGCGCTTCACCGCTTTTTGCATATCTGGTACCAGATCTGAGTCTACTGCATCCTCATATTTTGGCAACAAAAAATCTGCTCCAAAGTCCCGCACCCGCAGTAACTGTTCAAAAAGCTTACTCACCCCAACGACTTATCGGCTTTATTAACCTTTGACATTTGTTGCGACTTAATCACCATACTTTGCAATTCTTTCAGAAGTGGAAACTGTTTATTCATCTGATAAATTTTCGTATTGCCTTTCTGTGAAACTAACAAGAAGTTCCCCCGTTCCAAACGTTGCAATTCCCGCTGAATATTCCCCGGATCCTCCTTAATCAACTTCGACAAAGCTCGTACGTGAGTCTTAAAATCCGGATATTTCGCAAAAACCACCACAATCTTCCGCCGCACACGAGATGTAATAAAAATATCTAACATTTTACCTCACTTATTTACCCCAATTATACTCTCGTTCGCTACTCCTGACAAGTATTTTTTACAACACTAGCGCGCCAGGCACCGCACCGAGTATGCCACAGTCCGCGACACCGCTGCCGACGGATATATCGAACCAGCATTAATCGACAAATCATAAGACATATTCACTGCCCAAAACACCGTAGAAGACCAAAATAGCCCATTCGAACCACCATAATAAAGCACCTCTCCCCAAGGATTAACATATCCATTATTAATAAGGTACACTGGGCTCAATAATACATTCCGATGCGCAATTTTTCCATCTATACCATCAAATATCTCATTCGACATAAATGTCCTCGCACTTCTAAACTTCCCTTGCTCCAAAGTCACTTCCTCATAATTCTCAGCCTTCGGGTATCCATAAGCCAATAATAAACGATAAAAACTATCAACCCTATCAAACGCATAACCCGTCACTGTATTTCTCCCCGAAACTGGCATTTTCCATCCCTTAGGACAAATTGAATCCGAAGCATCTTTCAACTTAGAAGCATCCTGCTCCGCGCCAGTACTGGCTAAATTAACGTCACTCTCCGCTGTCGCAGTACTATATTGATAGTAATTCCCAATGAGGTAATGCGCGTCGTAAGTCTTATTATTCTTATCCACACTAAGTGGACCAATGCAGGTATAATCCTCCATTTTTCCTGTGTCAGAGTTATAATTAGAGCCTATCCACGCGCTCTCCGGCGCTGAGCTAGAATCGAACGTTGGCTTCCAGCCATTCTTTGAGGCATCAATAAAATCACTACAATTTTGCCCAAACGTTTGACCAACACGCACCGACACGACACTAATATCTACTGTAGACGTACTAGTAGGCGCCGTATTACAACTCACCCCCCTTGTTGGCGTAGCCAACACATACTCCCCCAAGTCCCAAGAATAAGTACTAT
>CAOZKB010000085.1 GCA_948571325.1 uncultured Candidatus Saccharibacteria bacterium
ATAATCTACTTAATTATACAACATTCAATAGACGGAAGATAGAGTTAATTTAGTGTAGTGAGCTGCTGGTACTTCTTAATGCGCTGAGCAAGCTCAGGATAATGTTCTAATTCCTCGGGACGCTTAGCAAACTCTCCCGCATGATGACTAGCCTGCGCGATTAACTCCGTATCCGACAAATTCGCCACCTGTAAATCTAGTTCGCCATGTTGCATAGCACCGTATATTTCGCCTGGGCCACGGATTTTTAGGTCAACTTCCGCTAGATGAAAACCATCAGTGGATTTTTCCATCTCGCGCAGACGCTTTGACGGCTTACCCTCGCCCGTCGTTAACAAAAAACAACTTGCTGGCTGATCACCACGCCCCACGCGACCCCGCAGCTGATGGAGTTGCGCTAAACCATACCCCTCTGAATCTTGAATCACGATCATATTGGCGTTCGGGACGTTCACCCCCACCTCCACTACGGTTGTAGAGACGAGAATTTGAATCTTGTTTTTGGCGAAATCGTTCATGATCTGGTCTTTTTCATCGGTTTTCATTTTGCCGTGTAGCATACCGACTTTAACTTTGGAAAAAACTTCAGCTAACTTCTTAGCCTGTTTCTTGACTGGAGTGGCGGAATGTGTATTTTTTTCTTCGATAATTTGACAAATCCAGTAAATCTGTTGACCTTTGTCTAGTATTTCGCGCATTTTAGGATATAACTCATCATTTTGTTGCACTTCTGGCAAAATTTTAGTTGTAATCGGCTGGCGCCCTGGCGGTAACTCATTCACAATCGAAACGTCGAGGTCACCAAAAATCGTCAATTGCAACGAGCGTGGAATCGGTGTAGCAGTCATCGAAAGTAGATGCGGTGCCGTGTCGGGCGGAGATTTCAGTAGTAATTTCTGGCGTTGCCCCACGCCAAAGCGGTGCTGTTCGTCAATAATGCAGAAACCCAGCGAATGAAAATTAGTATCGTCCGTCAAAAGCGCATGTGTACCGATTACCAGGTCAACATCACCGTTGGCAATCAGGCGCTTGAGCATTTTCTTATGCGGAGTAGCACCTGTAAGCAGTGCAATTCGCGGCACTCGTAGCTCATCCATATCTCCGGCCAGACTATCGAAAAGGTTTTGCAAACTCTCAAAATGCTGCGTAGCGAGAATCGCTGTAGGCGCCAAAAGGGCGGTCTGATAGCCGTTCTGCGTCGCTTGAGCAGCTGCGAGTGCTGCTACGATAGTTTTACCAGAACCTACATCGCCCTGAAGTAAGCGATTCATGGGGGTAGATTTTTCGAGATCCTGGAGAATCTCCCAGGTAGCGCGACGTTGAGCATTAGTGAGTTGAAAAGGCAAACCTTTAACTAGTTTTTGGATAAATTTCTGCTGAAAAGGCAATGAATTAGAGCGTAAGCGTTGATTTTCTTGCTGATTCAGTTTCGCAGCTAGGATTAGTTCAAACAGTTCCTCGTAAGCCAAATAATGACGGCCAGCCTCAGCCTCCTCGGGTGATTCAGGGAAATGCGAATTATACAGCGCCTCGGCGCGGGCGCCAGGCTTAATAAAATCCGGAATCCCCTCGTCAAAGGGTAATAAATCCGGAATTTTCGCAAAATTTGGTCGCAGACCGTCTAGTAATTTACGAAAAGTTTGTGGTTTGAGTGAACTTTTGGCCGAATAAATCGGCTGAAAACCGTTTTCGACATTATTATCCACATCTTGCGCCAAAGTGGCTGAAGGTGAGGTGAGTTGATAACGACCGTTTTTAAGTTCATAACGACCAGTAAAATAATATTCGCGTTTTTCGTCAAATTGTTTAGCACGATAAGGCTGGTTAAACCAAACCGTACGAATCGCACCGGTATTATCTCGAATTACTCCTTGAGTAATCGTCAGTCGTTTACGGCTGGTACGAACAACGTGCAGATCGCCGATTTTGCCTTTGATAATTACCTTACCAGGACGCAGATCGGCAATATCAACCGTGGTTTGGTAATTTTCGTAAATCCGTGGCAGGAGATAAATAAGGTCACCTACGGTCTTGAGGTTAACGCGCTTGAGAGCCTCGGCCGTTTTCGGCCCGACTCCTTTCACCTCCTCAATTGGCGCACTCATATCCATGGTTATATTATAACACTATGAGGCAAACTGGGTAACAAGCTTCCTCCCCCTACAGTACTAGACAGCGGACGGAGAAATTATAAGCGTGGTTAGAGTTAACGGATGGGTAGACATAAGCGCTACCAAAATGCTGAGCGTAGGCAGAGGGGGCAGTAGGATAGGTAGTAGAAGACCAATAGTAGCTACCGTAGCCTAGACTCCGAGACGAACCGTACCAAGGATCGACGTAGCCCCCACGGACAAAGGAGAAAATGAAAAATATTTTTCTCATTTTTTGTGCTATAATTGGTGTTGAATAGCATAACAATTTAACACAGCATTTTTTGGTAGTTATACCAGTGCTGGTCAGTTTATTATCTAAGCAGATAAATCTGGGTGCTTCGACGCCAATCTGGTTATGATAATATCTGGCCTGTGTTGGTTATGCTATTCAACTCGTCGTGGCACCCTTTTTGGTTCTAAAGTTATAACAGAAGCTGGTCTT
>CAOZKB010000086.1 GCA_948571325.1 uncultured Candidatus Saccharibacteria bacterium
TGTAATCTCGGCTTTTGTATAAAAGGTACGGGTGATTTCGCCCTCGTGACGCTGTTTGAGCAATGGTAGTTTAATTGGCACCCTAACTCCCATTGCCTGAAAATATTTAACAAGTGCCTTAATATGGGCCGTTCGCATGTTAATCGTGCGATTGGAAACCCCAGACTCTATTTGTTTTGTCACCCACAAATCGTAGTGTCGATTTGTTAACCTACGTATATTAGTGCAACCCGAATCGGTAATAAAATGAAGATAAATATGACGTTTGCTTGCCAAAGTCATCGCGCTCATGTCGCGCGTAAACTGACAGTAATGTAAATATGATTCTACTTGTCGATAAAAAGCTGAGCTTGCTATCATAATAATCCCTTTCCGCCCACCATTATGTATTATATGTTAATAACATAACATCGATTCCCCCTGAGGGTATTGGTAGTGCTAGCTTAGGACTTGACGAAACCCCTAACGACCAAAGCCCAGACCAAAAGCAGGCTACGGCCGATCAACAAGTTGCCACTGCCACTTTCCAAGCCGAACATCCCAACCGTACAACGTCGAGTGTTGGACGTGGCGCAATCAAGCTAGTGAATGACGAACCAAGGTCTAACAAAAAATGGCTATTCATTGTACTCGGAATATTAGGAGTCTTGGTGGTGATTGGCAGTATTGTTGTGGTGGTGATGAATGCTACTAGGCAATCTAATCCTATTGATAACCTTAGCGCCGAAGCTAGTTTTAATCAGTTTGCTAACTATATATTATATGGTGTGGACAGTACAGCTCCGCTAGAAGGCGAATTTGATTATTGGCAGGATTATAAGTTGGATGAAGAAGTAGCCAAGAGCCCGATTGATGAAGGATGGTGGGAGAAGGCTAAGATATTGTTGGAAAGAGTTGTGGAGAAATATCCAGTCGTTGAGCTACCTGATAGCGACGAAACTACAGCGGAGCAAGAAAATACAAGCAACCTAAGTGCTTTTGTGCATAACTACCAGCAGGAGTTTTTAAACTTGTATCATTTTATGCAAATCTCATCAATTACAAATGATGAGTTAACGAAAAAATTTTCCAGTGAGGGCTTTGCTGCTGTGCAAAGTTATATAGACGAGCAATTTAGTATTTTTAATAATCCAAACACTATAAATAGTTCCGAAGACGACACCGCCGCCAATAATCTAGATAATGACAATTCGCCCGATTATATCGACTATAAAAAACAATATTTTAGTGATGTTTTGGGCGTGTTACAGCTCTACGATTCTTATGGCTGCGTTGTAGACGGAGCACTTGCAGACGAATGCGTGCAAAATGCGCAATTTAATGATGACGAAAAAAAGTTAATTTTAAATATTCCGACAACGCAATCCCTAGTGTACGACTCATCTGAAGCAGCTGCAAACCAAATAATCAATAAAACATGGCAACTTTCAGAAATAGTAAACACAAAGGCAGATGGAGACGACCGGTAAAGTTATGATGATTCAAAAGAAAAACAGACTGAAGAAGATAGTTCTATGCGCATTTGTCAGTGCAGTTTCTGTACTAACTCTTTGCTTAATTCTGATCCCTCAACGAGTAGCGGCTGCAACCGGCGCTAATGAAAAAGCGGCCCTGTATAGATTAGCTACCTGCTATAATCGAGGCGTCATGAAGTCTCCGATTACTATCGTATCGACAGCTAGTGCAGGGGTAACTGGTGCTACTCAGTTCAAAGGAATTGGCAGTCTTATTCAAGGCACTGGTACAAATGCGTACCAAGATGTAGTTTTTAATAGTATAAATAATAACGGTAACGCTACAAAATCATGTCGAGAAATCATCACTGCCGCAGTCGATGGTAGCGGAAAAAGTACTGGAGGTAACGAGACTGCAAAGGCGGCGTTCCTCAAGGGTATGGGCTACCAAGCGTCTACGACCAAATCTCAGTGTGCCACCTTTACTTACAATTCTACCATAGGCAATCGAGCGCAGACTGCACGCGTTTGTGCAGAGGTTGAAAATGGTAAAGTAAAAAGCGGCACCGTAAAAGTTACTAATGATGCTAATGGCGACGTATTAAAATTATCAAATACCGCCCAAATGGATGGCGTTGAGTTAATTAATGATCGGTGTATGAATACGAGCACGTGGCAGCTCAAGGATTCCTGTAGAGTTACGGTGGGGAGCGATATGTCATTCCGTAGCCTTGTTGATGCAATTAACGCTAAAATAATTAGTGAAAATGGCCAATCAGTAAACGTTGTAGGTGGAACATCTTACACGTTTGCTGGATCCAAGATTGATTCTAGTGGAACGGCGATGCAAATATTTACGATGTCTAATACCAGTACTGCGGCAAGGGATGCCATTAAGTTTCTTTCGGGTGGAGAATACTCGCAAGCCTCAGATATAAAACTTTCTATAGAAGAGCAAAAAACCATACTGAAAGATATTCTAACGAATTTTTACGGCATGTCTGGTAATAATTTGGT
>CAOZKB010000087.1 GCA_948571325.1 uncultured Candidatus Saccharibacteria bacterium
CATCGCTAATACTTTACCGTTGGTCGGATCCATTACTAACGCTGACCCATTCGCAAAACCCAACTCCTTCGTTTTACGCTCCAAAATCTTCTCTACATTATATTGTATATTTTTATCAATCGTCAGCACCACATCCTCACCGTCTTGCGCCGGAATTTTTACATTATCCTCACCAATCGAAAGCGCCACATTGTTAATATCCTTCACCGTCCTTACCAGGCCATCCTTACCAGCCAGTTCGCCATTTAAAGCCCCCTCTACGCCATATTGACCTTGTGCATCCGCATTAACGAAACCCAACAACGTTGCCGCCAACTCACCCTCTGGATAAACCCGCTGCGTATTACTTTGCAGCCATACGCCATCCAAATCCAACTCCACCAATTTTTCGGCCGCCGCCCGCTCTACGTTGCGCGCCACTACATAATATCGCAAACGCCGATCACTAAACACCTCATCCCACTCTGCCACCTGCTTGTCCCCCACGATTTCCGACACTTTTTTCGCCACGTTATCCCGACTCGCCAACATCGGATCCACAATTACTGTATAAACCGTTGCGTTCATCACCACCGCCGATGGCTCACCTCCATCCATCATATAAATTTCACCTCGCTTCGCCGGAATCGTATTACTAAGAGTCTGCTGCGCCGCTGCTTTTTCTGACCAATAATCATGTTCCAAAATCTGAATAAAAAACAGTCGTACTGCAATTACGCTAATCGCCAGCACCAATCCTAATCGCAAGACTTTATTCCGATTCATATGACATATTATATCATAAACTTAAGCAATTTGGCAGAAATAACAGAGATAAATATTATTCACCCCATGATATATCACCTTTTTCACTTTATTCATCCCATGATATATAAATCATAAACCACGCAGTTACCTTTAGCGCAAAAATCAATGATATAATGGTTATGCAAGACACTTCGTCCTGCGGGGTCTACCGACAGCCCTGAGTCTTTTCACTCCGCTCGCCGCTCAACCTCTTAAATGGAAGATCGTGAGGCTTCCCTTCTCATCGAGAGTACATCGAAGGTTTACCTGGCCTTTGGCCAAGGCCAAAGGCCATCATATTTTTAGCAAGCCTCTCCAGCTCAAGACACGGAAAAACATTCGCCGTCTTCATTATCGCTTCCTGATCTGGTTTCCGCTTACTTTGTCCGTGGGGGCAACGTCAATCCATGGAACGGTTCTACGCGGAATCTAGGCAACAATAGCAACTATTGGGCAACTACCGCATACCCTAATGTTTCAAACGCCTACAATCAGAATTTTAATAGCGCTAATGTCAACCCCTCCAATAACAATAACCGCGCCCACGGTTTCTCCGTCCGCTGTCTAGTTCCTGCGATCTTCCACTTTGATAGACAAATATATTTTTAGTAAACAACCGGTCAAACATACCATTAGGCAAATTTTACTCGTTCCAACCAAAACTTTCTAACATTTTTGTAATAAACTTCTGACTATCCAAATGTGCCATACTCCCCACTCGCGACACCAACCCGTCAATCTTCCCCTCCCCGTGCGTCGCCAAACGATACGCTGCCGCATAGCAATTGCGTCGCATCCGCCGCCCCGGAATTTTACAATCTTCATAAATCACTGCCCCCACGAAGGGTATACCTTTTCCTGCCTCCTGCAAAAACCGCTTCTTCGGATGCAACGTCAAATCCATCTCCCGTTTCAAATATTTCTCCATCACTGGCACATCTCTCAATAATTGCTCGCGCCGCTCCCATGGCACAATAATGAAAAAATCATCCACATATCTCCCATAATGTTTATAGCCCAATTCAAACCTCACATACCGATCAAATTGGTCCATAAAAATATTTGATAATAACTGACTCGTCAAATTCCCAATCACAATCCCCTGTCCCGCTGGTTGCTTAAACAAACTTTTCGTCGCCGGCAACCCTCGCCAATCCGACCGTCGCCCTCGAATCGTAATATTCTGCATCGGTTTATCAAAAATCACCTCGTACCACAAATATTTTAAGACCTGTTTTAATCTCTCCCGATCTTCCTCCGCACAGCGCACATTAAAATTTTGTCCTACCTCCAACTGTCGATCCACGCCCCAAGCCACCCGCCGATATAATTTTTCATGGTTCAAACTCATAAAATATCCTTGCAAATCTAATTTAGCAATGTACGCCCGCCGCTCCGTACTACTCCGGATCGCCTGACGTAAATGCTTCTGCATCCGCTCCTGCGCATATAATGTCCCCTTTCCTTTGCGACAAGAATATGAATCTGGCAAAAACCTCCGATCCCACCATTCCCCACAAATATTATAAAGAAAATGGTGTACCACTCGA
>CAOZKB010000088.1 GCA_948571325.1 uncultured Candidatus Saccharibacteria bacterium
AAAATTAACAAAATCATAATGAACACCGGCATAATGACGACAATATGCTTCTCGCTTTCAGTCGCGTCGGCAGCATTCACCTTAAATTCGACATTAAAGATGCCGAGGAATGGGGTGTCCTCCCAATTGACATTGACGTGATATTCAGATCCTGGCCAAGCTGCGATTGAATCCGTCTCGGAGTAGAGTTCCTTGCCAAAGACGGTACGTGCGATATATTCGTAATGAATCTCATAGTCGGTATTACCAGTATTTTTCACGGTAGCGTGAGCTTCAAGTGCGCCACCAAGTGAGAAACGTTGGAAGCCGTAGTCGCTAATCTCACCGGTGCGGTTCGTATTACCGATCGAGCGGCCGCGAATCGTCATACCAGCTTCGCCGGTGGTCTGGACGGAAGTGCCACTATTACCATTACCAAGGGTTTGTGCCCAAATTGCGGCATATTGCGCACCACCTGGAACGTCGTCTGGGACTTCGATTTTGTAGTAAACTGTACGCGATTCGCCTGGCTCCAAAGTACCGACATATTCATCGACATAAGCACCGCTATCATCAAGAAAACTAATCCAGCGGGCGATCTGAGAGTAAGAGTTCGAGGCGCTCTCATCAAAACTAACCTCGTTGTTCTCGCCAGACACAGAGTACGGCGTAACGTGAACACGGAAACGATAGCTTGTATTGCCAGTGTTCTTAACTTCAACCGCACAGCCGGCGTCGAGATCTTGCGGACATTTGTCAGAACCGCGCTCAATAACGTCTCCGCCTAACATCGTCACGACTGACATAGTTGGAGAAATTGCGATTTCGGTTCGAGGAGCTGATTCATCAATCGCCTCTTCTTCTCCCTCGGCGTAGACTGCTCCGGCGAGGCTAGTTGCCCCCGCAACTACCAGCGCCGCCAGAATCAAACTTTTCCAAATATTTTTCATTTTACCTCCTAACTCCAATATTTGTTAGTTTACCGTTCCCTGCGACTCTTGATGCGACTACAAATCCAGAAAACAATACAGAAGATAATCAGGAGAATAATGAAGATGAACCAGATTGGGCAGAGGAAGACGGTCTTTTCAATAAATTGCGTATCATCAGCAATCGTAACGGTCTGCTTAACACGGAAGATGCCTAGGTGCGGAGCGTCATCCCAAGAAATCGAATTATAGCGGCTTGTCTCTGGCAAAACTGTAACTTCGTATGGGTTTTCTTCATTCGTATAAACTTCTTCGTTGCCAAAAAGCGGGAAGACTTGCAGGACATAAGATGCGGTAATATGAGTATTACCAGTGTTCTCGACAACTGAAGTTGCACTGATCGGCGGGTTAAACAAGATGCTTGGGATATTCTGTTCAGTCACATTACCGGTACGGCGAGTATTACCCTCGACATCGCCAAGGAGGCGGAAGCCGATTTGTTTGGTCGCACTAATCGCAGCGCCGGAGTTTGCATCATCATTTTGAATCATACGAACATTAATCAGAGCGTATTGACCACCGGCCGGCGCATCGCTCGGGATACGGATACTATACTTAATTTCTTCAGTGCTATCAGGGGCAAGCGTCCCGGAATCTTGGGATAAAGTCACCCAATCTTTCATCTGAGTATAGGCAGTTTCAGTCTCAGAATCAAGCGTGTATTTGTCGTCGCTAACACTATACGGTGTAATATTAATAGCGTAACTAAATTCCTTTGCGCCAGTATTCTGGACCTTAAAGACGCCGTCATATGTCTTACCGGGCTGCATCTCCTCAATCTCAGCATAGGACGGTGAAACCTGCAGACGATAATCCGGGGCGTCAGCCGCAGCAACAGGGCTATTTGTAATAAAAGTCAGGGCAAAAGCCGCAAAGAAAGCCGAAAATAGCTTGCCAAAATAATGTTTTTTCATTTACCTCCTTAATTCTGTATCTTATTTTACACCAAAAATTGGGTGGTGGCAAGAATTAAGCGAAAGGTTTTACGCAAAAAAACCACCCCGGAAACCGAGGTGGTAAAATCTACAAAATAAGATTATTTAGTTGTAGCAGTCAAGACGACTTCGTCCTGGTAAGTACCAGCAGCAATCGTAGTATCAACCGTGACACCGAAAGTCAAGCTAATGACGTCACCAGCGTTAGCGCTAGCTTTGTCGGACTCAGCAATCATTTGGTTTCCAGTTTTGATTGCACGGTAGCTATCAGAAGCACTGGCATCTACGTTAGTGGAAGCCGTGCTAGCTTTAAAGCCCCAAGCGTTGGTGCCCTTAGCTGGAACGCCAGCGGCAAT
>CAOZKB010000089.1 GCA_948571325.1 uncultured Candidatus Saccharibacteria bacterium
CAGATTCTCCGCAAACTTTTTCAGCCAAAAACTTTTTATTTGTTATAATAAATCCATGGCAGATTACATTTTTATTCGCAAAAGTCGCAACGCTTTAAGCTCCATTCTCCACATTTTCCTCAATCTTGCTCTCGCGATTGCCTCAATCGGCGCCACCGTCCTTACTGGAAACTGCCTAATTGGACTTGTCCTCGTCTTAGTTTCTAAATGGCGCATCTTCGCCGTCAACCATCGTTATTGGTTACTCAACTTACGTTCTAGTTTAGTCGACTTTATCGTTGGCATCAGCTTCGTTATGATTGCTTATAATGCGACAGTTGTTAATAATTCTGGCTCGACTTTTCTCCTCATTCACTACATTCTTATGGCTCTTTACGCAATCTGGCTCATCCTCATCAAACCTCGCTCCTCCACAATTCTCACTATTATTCAAGCTCTTACCGCAGTATTTTTTGGCACCACCGCTGCAGTATTGTTCGACACCGTAGCCGATTCCTGGCTTTTAGTTCTGTTAGAATTTATCATCGGTTTTGCCGCCTCACACCATGTCCTTATCCAAGGCGAGAAAGACGACTATCTTTTTATCTCACTCGTCTGTGGACTATTTTTTGCTGAAATCGCCTGGCTCGCTCACGCCTGGCTCATTACTTACAAAGTCGAACTCCCCGGCGTCACCACCACTGGCATCTGCGTTTCACAACTCAGCATCATCCTCTCCGTATTAGCTTTCGCCTATTTCCAAATCTACAATGAACTCGTCAAAAACAACGGCAAACTCAAATTCGCCAACGTCGCCCTACCTGTTATTTTCAGTATCGCCGTCACCATCGTACTGCTCGTCGGCTTCAGTCTACCGCGTTTCAACATTCATTAATTAGTTAAATAATTTTAGGAGGAATCATTTTTATGACCAACGACAAAAACACCAAGCCAAACACTAAATCAACTAAAAACAGCAACGAAGAAATTTCATTAGTATCCGCTACTCAAAAATCCCGTTCCACCAAGACCAAAAAAGTCAAAGGCGCTGCCAATACAACTAATTGGCAACAGAAATACACCTCGTTCAGTTTTCAACCCGTCATCGTTACATTATTATCTATCACCATGGTCGCCGCTCTTGCCGGCTTCGGACTTTCCATTTATAACTTTTTTCACGAAAGCCCCACGACTTTCAGCTATATTGGCAACGACGGTAATTCCGCCAACTTTACCGAGGGCTCCATCGCCGAAACCGCCGCAAAAGTCACTCCAGGCGTAGTCTCTATCGTCACAGAAATTCAAACCACTGGCTTCTTTGGCCAAAGCTCCACTTCGAGCGCCGCCGGTACCGGAATGATCGTTACCGAAGACGGCTATGTATTAACCAACAAACATGTCATTTCCGACGCAACATCCGTTAGTGTAGTACTAGATGACGGTACAACCTATGACAAAGTTAAATTGGTTGGCGTAGACCCCCTCAACGATGTAGCTTTTCTTAAAATTCAAGATGCCAAAGGCCTCCCCACCGTCACACTTGGCGATTCCAAGACCATTTCCGTCGGCCAACAAGTCATTGCTATCGGTAACGCGCTTGGTCAATTCCAAAACACCATCACCGCCGGCGTCATTTCTGGTACCGGCCGCTCTATCACCGCCACCGACAGCAGTTATTCTAGCGCCGAAACCCTCACCGATATGATTCAAACTGACGCTGCCATTAACTCTGGTAATTCTGGTGGACCACTCGTTAACGTCGCTGGTCAAGTTATTGGCATTAACACCGCTACTAGCTCTGATGCTGACGGCATCGGCTTTGCCATTCCAATCTCTAGCGTCAAGGGTATGCTCAAAAATATCATTACTAACAATTCCGCCAAACGAGCTTATCTCGGTGCCTACTACGTTGTAATCACTCCAGACGTCGCTAAAAACTATAATCTACCAGTTTCTTCCGGCGCCTATCTTTACAACCCACAACAATACTCCGCCATCATTACTGACGGGCCCGCTGACAAAGCTGGACTTGAAGAAAAAGATATTATTCTCGAGATCAACGGCGTCAAGGTCGGTTCCGCTGGCTCCATATCTACACTCATTGGCGAATATATGCCAGGCGAAACTATCCAATTTAAAGTTCTCCGTGGCAAAGAAGAAAAAACCATCGACGTCAAACTCGAAGAATACAAAGACAAAACCACTAGTTCAAAACAATAATATACATC
>CAOZKB010000090.1 GCA_948571325.1 uncultured Candidatus Saccharibacteria bacterium
GGTCGCCTTAACGCTCAATTCGCGAGCGGGTTTGACGGTTTTAACTTTCAAATTCGGGGTTTTCTTTGCAGTCTCAAAAGCTTTTACTGGAGAAGTGCGGTTCACCGACCGGGCAAGCTTCAACCGCAAGTGGCTGCGGCGTAGACCAGTCTTGCGCGGGCTACTCTGTTTTTTAGGTTCAGGCATAATGCTCCTTGTTAATATAAAAGATTCTGTTGTTCATTTTATCATATTTTTTAGTAACAGACAAGAGTTTTTTCTGGTTTTATCGTCCGAATAGAAAAGAGACGGTTAGACCGTCTCTTCTTAAGGTACTATTTCTTTCCAGCCAGTTTTTCTAGCCGAGAGGAAAGCCAGATACCAAACGACACCGCGATGATTACCACGATAAAGATGGTGATCAATTTGACAATCTGATTGTCAAAGAATCGCTGAGTCCGGCTCGGTTCCGTCTCAATTTCGGGACGAGGTTCTGGCTCGGGTTCCTGATTTTCGTCCTGCTCGGCTGTCACAGATGCTCGCCGGGATTCTGCTTTATCGGACGCATCAGGATTTTCTTTGACAGGATTCACCTTAGCGGAATCATTAGATTTTGTGGCATCTTTAGAATCCGCAGAGTCATCGCCAGTAGCGGAATTTTCCGCCGCAGCATTCGACTGCGCCGCTGCTTCTGGAGCCTCTGCGCTGACATCGTCGCGCCCGCTTAGGCCCGTGTCTTGCCCGGTGGGGTCTTCGAAATGCCCCCAGAAGCTTTGTTCGCTCTGTTCGCGATAATCTGAAATACTTTCCTGAGCATTGCTAATACCCTCTTTTGCAGATTCTTTCCAGCCTGGGGCTTTTTCCTTTACTGTATTAACCCCGTTAGAGACTTTTTCCTTTGCCCAGCTCCACGCATTAGAACCAAACGCGTGAACTTTATCCCAGGCTTCGCTTTCTGGTAGCTCTTCTTCGGCCTCATCTTCTGTCGTTGCATAAGACGTTAGTGGTGAAGAAAAGATTGTACCACCGAACAAAGCTAACAAAACCACGAGTTGCAAAAATTTCTTTATTTTTTTCATCATTTTTCCCTCCTTGTCTGATGAAAATTTTTTATAGGTACGAATAGGGTCAAAAGCCCCATATCTCCATTATAGCACACTTGGTATAAAAAGTCAATAGCGAAAATGCTTTTTTCTGGGATTTCGGGTAAAATTTGGTGAAATTAGCGGGCGAGGCAACGCAGATTTTGTCCAGCAAATCTGTCAATAGAATGATTTAAGGTAACGGCAGGAGGGCTTACGTTAAGTGCATAGGCCTCCGTCTCGTAAACATACGCCGTTGCAGCCCAGAGTCTAGTGATCCATCTGGCTTCGTAAAGTGATTGTGTTGCAGGCCGGATTACGCCAGCATTTACCATAGACATTGGAGCTTTGTATGCGTCTTGATACGGCCCAAATAACATATCCGTCCCCGAGTATGCAGGCAGATAGCCAGTACTTGGATATCCATAGGCGCGAAATAGTCGATAGAAGCTATCGTCAAGGTCGAACGGTTGCGCCGCATTATTGCGTCCACCACGTGGTAATTGCCAGCCTCTAGGGCAAATTGAATCTTTAACATTAACAAGCTTCGCCGGATCGGTCCTGGACTCCATGGGACTTATGGTATCCCTGCCTGTATCAGCAGTGGCAGCGTTCCATTGGTAGTAATTGCCAATCAAATAATGGCTATCGTATGTTTTATTATTAATGTCGACGGCCACTAAGTCATAATTAATATGATTCCATACTCCGGGTTTGGAGGTGAAATTCGGTAACCACCCCGAAACATCTTGAAAGGCAGTACAGCGATGAAGGCTTTGACCTTTTTGAACAGACACATTGGTTCCGTCTTCCGCTTGACACATTGCAGTTCGGCTTTCGTCGCCTGGTATAGCTAGAACAAACTCTCCCAGTGTCCAAGATTGCAAGCTATCAGCATCGCTAGTTATGGCATCAAGACTACTAGCTGTTCCCGTCGGAACAGTCCAGGTGGTCTTTGCATTGAGATCGGTTTCGGCACTAGTTAAGACTTCCCCTTTGACTAAATCATAAGCCAAATTCTGCGTCATCCAACAATTCCCATCTGCAAGCTTAG
>CAOZKB010000091.1 GCA_948571325.1 uncultured Candidatus Saccharibacteria bacterium
ATCTCGCCAACGAATTAAAAGTTGTTGAAGTAACGCGTCTAATTGATTGGCGAAATTTACCTTATGGAACCAAAAGTTCCTCGGAAATCAAACATTTACTTTGCGAAAATCTCAAAAACCATATCGGCAAAGTCAATCTAGTTGTTCTGGGTGGTTTTGTAGTTTCAGAATATATCGAATATCTTCGCAAGCAATTTCCAAATCAAGCTTTTGTTGGTCTTAGCATTGACATTAACCAAATCATTCGTTCATATTGTCAATCTAACAGTATCGCTCTATTTATTGGCTGCCAAGACATTGAATCACGTTTTATGCAGGATTTGCGTGACCAATTGCCTGGTCCCCAACTAGCTACAGTCAAAACTGAAGGGTGGGAAGAACTTATAGATGACGGCGAAATTAGCTCTGCTTACATTCGCTGTCAACTTGCGCCACATTTTAAGCTAAAAACTACATCTGAGCGCGAAGCTAAGCGTCGCAAAAACTTACCAATCGCAGAGTCCATACAAGCTTCACGTAAGATTGCTCGTAGTCAATCCACTGTTAAAGTTTACACGCGCGAAGGTGATGCTGGGGCTCAACTTACTCCAGACGTGGTTATTCTACTCAACACTCATTTTTGGGAAATTGAGCATATTCTCGAGCAGCTTTTTGGCTGGAGGGTGCGTCTAGTAGATTTTCGCCAAAAATTACTGCACGACGTTTGCGCTGCACTAAAGTTGCGTGGTGTAGATGGTGCTCGTCATAAATGCTCTAGCAATAGTAAACGCCACGAGCTGCTAGATGAATATTAACTCCAAACAGTGCTATAATATAAAAAAGTTTCATGCTAATAAAATGGAGTTTTAATTATGTCTCACGATCTCACTTGTCCGCATTGCCATAAGGTTTTCTCGGTGGACGAAAGCGAATACGCCAACTTGCTTAATCAAATTAGTAAATCCGAAATTGCCAAAGAAGTTCATGAGAAACTTGCCGCAGTTGAACAGGAGAAACAGCATGCTATCGCTCTCGCTGAAACTAAAACTCGTAGCGAGTTCCAACAATCTCTTGCTGACAAGGAGAATGAAATTATCAAGCTCAAAGCTCAGGCTAATCAAAAAATTTCTGAACTCAAAAACCATAATGCTTCTGAAATAGCCAAACTTGAGTCACTTAATGCTGAGCTCCAGGCCCAACTTGCATCGCAAATCAGCCAGTCTAAAACCGAGCAAGAACTAGCCGTTACGAAAGCTGTTACTGCGATCGAAAAAGAACGTGACGCATTGGCTAGCGACTTAAAAACCAAAGATGCCGAAAAGAAAACTCTCGAACTCTCGCTTAAAGATAAATACGAAAGTGCTATCAAATTTAAAGATGAAGAAATCGAACGTCTCAAAGATATGAAAATTCGCCTGAGTACCAAAATGGTGGGAGAAACACTCGAGCAGCACTGCGAGAATCAATTTAATCAATTGCGCGCCACGGGTTTTCAAAATGCCTATTTTGAAAAGGATAATGCCGTTTCGCGCACTTCTGGTAGTAAAGGTGACTATATTTACCGCGAGAATGACGATGCAGGGAACGAAATTATCTCCATTATGTTCGAAATGAAAAACGAAAGCGAAACTACTGCCACGAAGCATAAAAATGAAGACTTCCTTAAAGAACTCGATAAAGATCGTCGCGAGAAGAATTGTGAGTATGCCGTATTAGTTTCGATGTTGGAGGCCGAAAGTGAACTTTACAATACTGGTATCGTTGACGTCTCGCATCGTTATCCCAAAATGTATGTCATTCGCCCGCAGTTTTTTATTCCAATGATTACCTTGCTGCGTAATGCCGCTATGAATTCGCTAGAATACAAAGCCGAACTTGCTACTATCCGCAACCAAAATATTGATATTACGCATTTTGAGGAGAAAATCACAGCCTTTAAAGACGGTTTCGCACGCAATTATGAACTGGCGTCACGTAAGTTTAAGGCCGCCATTGATGAAATCGACAAAACCATTGATCATCTGCAAAAAACTAAAGAAAATCTC
>CAOZKB010000092.1 GCA_948571325.1 uncultured Candidatus Saccharibacteria bacterium
AAATATGTAGTTTTCGTGTGGTATAATATATATATTATGGATGCAAAACCAAAATTCTTCCAAAAACACCCGTTGTTCAAAGATTTATTGAGCTTGATTTTGTTTGTGGCGGTAGTGATACTAGGGACGATGATTCTGAACGCATTTGTGTTTCGCGCATATAACGTAGTGGGGTCGAGTATGGAAAATACATTGCAGAATGACGATCGGATTGTGATTAATCGGCTGCCGGTGACTTGGTCGCATTTTCTGGGGGAGGAATATGTGCCGGAGCGAGGTCAAATAATTGTGTTTGCGAATGGTGAAGCTAGTGGGCCTTTAACCTGCGAACCGCCATCGGGGCATGCAGATCAGTATATTGTGAAACGGGTGATTGCGTTTCCGGGGGAGCAAGTGACAGTAAAAGACGGCGTTTTGACGGTGTATAATGAGGAGCATCCGGATGGTTTTTCGCCAGATGATGGGACACGAGTGGATGATAATAATGGCCCGAAAAAATATTCTTCGGGTGAAGTCGATATGATTGTGCCAGAGGGAGAGATTTTTGTGGCGGGTGATAACCGTGAAGGCTCGCATTCATTCGATTCACGTTCTGGGCTTGGGACGATTCCCTACTGTCGGATTGTAGGGCCGGCGATTGCGCGGATTTATCCATT
This sequence comes from uncultured Candidatus Saccharibacteria bacterium, assembly GCA_948571325.1. Taxonomy (GTDB): domain Bacteria; phylum Patescibacteriota; class Saccharimonadia; order Saccharimonadales; family Saccharimonadaceae; genus Nanosyncoccus. The sequence continues at coordinate 657 of CAOZKB010000092.1, forward strand.
TAGTGATTTAAGAGTGTTTTAGGTATTGATTTTTTGAGCAATGTGTGCTATAATGGAAGGATAGGGGTGTTTTTGCTTTGAAATTAATCAAGAAACGTGCAATTACATAGGAAAAGCTGGAGCATTATGTTCCGGCTTTTACAGGTTTAAAGGAAAAATGAGTGAATAATATGCTTGAGAGAGGAAGATGATGCCATTTTGAGGAAAATGATGTTATAATATGAATATGAAGAATATTTGGGAGAATTTACCGCAAGGATTTACGGTTTTGGCGCCGATGGAGGGGGTGACGGATGTGATTTTTCGGCAGGTGATTGCGAAGGCGGGGAGGCCGGGCCTGTTTTTTACAGAGTTTACGAATGTTTCGAGTTATGCGTCGGAGAAAGGGCGAGAGAATGCTTTGGAACGGCTGCAGATTGTGCCCAGTGATAAGCCAATTATTGCGCAGATTTGGGGCAAAAATCCGGAGCATTTTGCGGAGCTGGCGGGGGTGTTGGCGGATTTAGGGTTTGATGGATTAGATTTGAATATGGGCTGTCCGGATAAACATGTGAACTCGACGGGCGGTGGTGCGGCGATGATCCGGACACCGGAGCTGGCGGTGGAATGTATTAGAAAAGCGAAAAATGCGACAAATTTGCCGGTTTCGGTGAAGACGCGGCTGGGATTTACGTACGTGGAGGAATGGCGGACGTGGCTGACAACTCTACTGCAAGAGGATTTGGCGGCGCTGACGGTACACCTGCGGACGCGCAAAGAGATGTCGAAAGTGCCGGCGCATTATGAATTAATCCCAGAGGTTGTGGCGCTGAGGGATGAGATTGCACCGCAGACGAAGTTGATTATTAACGGTGATATTAAAGATTTGGTGCAGGTAGAAAAAATGCAAGCGCAGTTCCCTGGCGTGGATGGTTATATGATTGGGCGGGGGGTGTTTGAGAATCCGTATTGTTTCACTAAACATGTGGCGACGCGAGAGGAATTGCTAGAGCTGCTAAAAATGCATTTGGATTTGTTTGATGCGGCGGATATGGCGCGGGTGGCGAAGCAGGCGGAGCGAATGCGGGAGGATGCGGAATTTGCGTTAAAGATGGATGGTAAGGTGCGTGGGTTGCCGTTTGATCCATTGAAACATTATTTTAAAATTTATATTCATGGTTTTGCGGGAGCAGCGGAATTGCGGGCGAAGTTGATGGAGTGTAAAGATACGGCGGAAGTGCGGAAGGTGCTGGAGGGTAGCGCTCGAGAGGGGTAAAGGCACTTTGGGATGCGATTTCTGCGGAAAAAATCTGACTTATGAGATTTCACTTTAGATTCCTCCTTTGAAAAAGACGTTG
>CAOZKB010000093.1 GCA_948571325.1 uncultured Candidatus Saccharibacteria bacterium
CCGCCGCAACCGAAGCCAAGGCGCATCTATCATACCACCGTAAGCAATACCAAGAAATGGCTAAAGTTCTTCATCAAGAACTCGCACGTATTCCTATTGTAGCACAAGATATAGAAAATGTCAAGCATGATCTTAATCTGGGAATATCACAGCCAATTTTCTTAGGTAATCCTAAACACCAGCTAGCGAGTTTCGTTCCAGTTTGTTTACCAGGAATTGACGCTGAACGCTTGATATATAAATTAGAACAGCAGGGAATTTTAGTTTCCACCGGTGCCGCCTGTGCTGCCAACAAGGGAACTAAATCTCATGTTTTAGCCGCAATCGGCCTCTCTGACGCCGAGATCGCAGGTAGCCTCCGCATTTCGCTTGGTAGTACCAATAATCTCGACCAAATCCGCCAAGCTGCCAAGATTATCTCTGACATAGTTCTGCGTGAATACTTCCGGGTGCAAAATTCTCTGCAAGGCATTAAAAGAGCGTCAAAGCTCGACGCGAAGAACGACAGCCCCGTAAAGACGGGCGCTGGAGAGGATGCCTTGGAGGAGAATTTTGCACCCGAAGACAATTTGGAGAATTCTTATGCCTAAAGTCTATCTTGGCATGTCCGGCGGCGTCGATTCTTCGGTTTCTGCAGTCCTACTTAAAGAGCAAGGCTATGACGTTACTGGTATTTACATGAAAAACTGGTCTAAAGACCTCCCTGGCATGAAATGCCCTTGGGCTGAAGATCTTGCCGATGCCAAGCGTGTAGCTGTGCAACTAGATTTAGACTTTGAAGTCTGGGATTTTGAGGATGATTATAAACAAAAAGTGGTAGATTATATGTTGTCCGAGTTCCAAAAAGGTCGCACGCCAAATCCTGACGTAATGTGTAACGAACAAATCAAATTCAAGCTTTTCTATGACCGCGCTATCCAAAACGGTGCTGATTTTATCGCTACTGGTCATTACGCACGTGTCGGTGCAGCACAGGATATTGAGAGCGCCACCGCTCCGGCGGGTAATCATTGCTCCGTTAATAATATTCGTCTAATGAGGGCTATCGACGAGAATAAAGATCAAACTTATTTTCTTTACCGTATGAGTAATGCGGCTACAGCTAAAACAATTTTTCCAGTAGGAAATCTAACTAAACCTGAAGTTAAGGCCCTCGCTGCGAATAAAGGTCTTGATGTTGCCACCAAAAAAGAGTCCATGGGCGTTTGTTTCGTAGGTGAAGTTGGTATGAAAGACTTTTTGCACGAATATCTTGAAACTCAACCCGGAGAAATTCGTGAGATCGAAACTGAAAAAGTCCTGGGCTATCATGATGGCGCTATTTTTTATACTATTGGCCAGCGCCATGGTTTATACTTAGGCGGTGGCTTACCATATTATGTTGTCAAAAAAGATCTGGCAAACAATATCGTTTATGTTTCTCGCAATCTTAATCATGAGTTGCTTTGGACGAACCAGCTTAAACTTGAAAATCTCCATCTTCGCACCGACCTACCCACCTCTGGCAAAATTCAGGTACGTCTCCGTCATCGCGCGCCGCTGCTTGAAGCCGCCGTTGTTCTTCGGGAATCCCCGCAGGCTACGGTCGAGGACGAAGATGTGCGCCGCCCGCGACGGCGGGCTGGCACGGCATCGTGTCCCGAAGAAGTAACAAAGGGTTCAAGCAAACTCGGCGAACTGATATTTACTACACCCATCAAACGCCCCGCTCCTGGGCAATCTGTCGTGTTTTATGATGGTGAAATTTGCCTAGGCGGAGGAATCGTTGCTGAGTAGTATGTGCTAGAATAAGTCTTGTGGATACTCGTCCATGGGACCTCAAAGCAGCCTGAGTTCACTCCTCCGCTCGCCTACAGCTCCCAACAGTCAAGATCGTGAAGCGCCCCTCTTTAATTTTTAAGAGAATTCGGAGGTTCGTCACGTTTTGGCTACGGCCAAGACTATC
>CAOZKB010000094.1 GCA_948571325.1 uncultured Candidatus Saccharibacteria bacterium
TTTTTATTAATTTTCCTTAAATTTTACCCAAAATCATCGCAAAAATCACACCCACCACTACTCCAATCACCATCCCTACCGCCACTTGCGCTACCGTATGCCCCTCCACCAGTGGCAATTCCGGCTCACCAGCCTGTTTTAAGAGTTTATTTAAGGCTTTTCCCTGCTCCCCCACTGCATAGCGCACATGCGTCGCATCGTAAACCACGATAATCAAACTCACTACCGCGAGCGCAAACACTCCTGAACCAAATCCATAAATCACCCCCAGCGTTACCGTTGCCGCTGTAAAACTCGCCGTGTGCCCTGAAGGCATTCCCCCAGAACGCATGACATAGCCAATCGCCGACTGCCAACTTTTCGCTTCTTGAAACATCTCCCCCGTAATCCATCCCCGCACAAACTTCCAGAGTTGCGCCAGCGTGAACCCCACCAAGAATGCTATAATTGCATACCAACCTTCCATAAGTATATTATAGCATTCTTCCCTTTTTCTTAAAACTCTATTTTAGTCTTCGTCGCTCCCAAAAGCTCGTTTCAGCCACAGAATTAACATTATCAATACTCCAATAACTGGGATCAACACCCACCAAAAGTCCCAAAGCTGGCGTTTCGTGCCACCAGTCGCCGGCACATCTACCTCAGTTTTGTCCTGTTCTGCACCATCAGTCAACACTTTTTCACTATTTTTAGCAACTTCATCCCTAGCATCATCATTTTCACTAGTCGTCAAGACTGTTGCCGCACTCGTACCTCTCGTTAATGTATTATTAGACGCTATTTTTCGCCCAGTCACCTTATTCCCCACGTCCGTTGCTACCACCACTAACGGGTGTCGATTTTCCTGATTCTGACCACCAGAAGCATCGTTATCCCCCTTATTAAAATCATCATCACCAGAACCAGTTCCATCGCCACCGGTTCCATCGCCAGAGCCAGTTCCCCCACCTTGATTCAAATCACCATTACTCCCTGAACCATCTTGATTATCATCACCTTTGTTGTCACCGCTATCACCATTATTATCGTCCAGCTTCAACCCTAAATCCAACAAACGTTGCTCCACCGCATCACGCCACGCTACTAGGGTCCCTGGGTCCTCCATCTTCGTCAGCAAAAACTTCATTTTTTGCAATTGCTTCAGCAAATCTCGCCCCTTATCCAGCCACTCATTCTTCTCCTGTTCACTACTACCATAATAAAACCCCATCGTTACATCCATGCTCACATTATCGATTTTCGCTAAGCGTTGTTGCTGAATCGTCCACCATTCTTCTTGCCAAGCCAAAATCTCCTCATCTGCCGGTTGCTTTCCCCAAGACCAATAGTCAATCGTTCCCACCCCAGTTGAAACCACTTTACAATTATCCCCTTCTTGATAATTTGATGCATGCACACAGTTTCGGTAGTCCAATTTTTCTCGTACCCAACTCATATTAGACCATATAACCTCACCACTATCAAGTATCTCGCGCTCCCCAAACTCCATCGCAAAATACACAATATCCGTCTTATTCACCTCATCCAGCTTCATCTCCGCCCGACTAAAAAACTTACCCTTATGGTTCAGCGTATCACTTTGGTACTCTTGTACTAAAACCGCCCAATCCGTATAATCTTCCTCACCCAAATTCTGCGCTTTTACGTCCGCTTCCGCCTCTGTTACTCCGTTTTCATAATCATAATAAACCATCAAAATTCGTCGCGGAAAAAGCTTAGCCTCAGTCGATTCCGCCTCCACCTCAATCTGACCATTTTTCGGCCAAATATACGGAATTTTTACCTGCCCATCTGTCGTATTCGCTACCAAACCACCGGTTTTACTCGCTAATTTTGTTCGCATCACCGGCCAGCCAACTCCCATCAGCGAATTATCCATTCCCACCCCTAGATAGTTCTCAAGCTCTAGCGCCTGCGCCGATTCAACCTTT
>CAOZKB010000095.1 GCA_948571325.1 uncultured Candidatus Saccharibacteria bacterium
ACGCTTTTGCTGATGATTCGGTACGAATGTATCTTAGGGAAATTGGCAAGATTCCGTTGCTTAGTCAAGAAGAAGAATTAGAATTGGCAAATCGTGCGCTGGAGGGCGATAAAAAAGCCAAGGACAAGTTGGCGGAGGCAAATATGCGTTTGGTGGTTTCGATTGCAAAACGCTATGGTGGGCGTGGTCTGGATTTTTTGGATTTGATTCAAGAGGGAAATACTGGGTTGCTCCGAGCAGTGGAGAAGTTTGACCCAGGTAAGGGCTTTAAGTTTTCGACATATGCGACTTGGTGGATTCGTCAGGCAATTACGCGCGCGATTGCAGACCAAGCAAGGACGATTCGGATTCCGGTACACATGGTGGAGACGATTAATAAGGTTCTCAGGACGACACGGCGTTTGACACAAGAGTTGAACCGTGAGCCAACTAATGAAGAAATCGCAGAAGCCATGGGTATGGACGTGGATAAGATTGAGTATGTGATGCGGATTAAGCAAGATATTGCGAGCTTGGATGCTAGTGTAGGTCGGGATGGCGATGATGAAGAGTCGGTACTGGGCGATTTTGTGGAAGATAGTGAGCGTGATTCACCAGAGGATGCTACAGCGAATCAGATTTTGAAAGAACAAATTGCTGAGATTTTGACGACATTATCCGAGCGTGAGCAGAAGATTATCCGCCTGAGGTTTGGAATTGGTGGTGGGCGCCCGCATACTCTGGAAGAGGTGGGGAACGAGTTTTCTGTGACAAGGGAGCGAATTCGCCAGATTGAGGCTAAGGCGCTCTCGAAGTTGCGCAAGCATAAGCAAACTAAGAAACTACATGGTTATCTGAAATAGGAGTAGTATGCAGAAGAAATTGAAGCAATTTATAGTGAGTGTGATGGTTGCTTTGGGGGTGTTGGTGCCGGTGATTTCAGTGGTGGTAAGTGAGCCGGTGATGGCGGGTTGTGTAGATACTAATTTGTTTGGTGATTGTAGCAGTGGTGGCGGTATTAATACTGATGATCAGGGTAGTGGAATTAAACGGCTATTGAGCTTAGTAGTAACAGTTTTACTTTACGGTATTGGCGCGGCGGCGGTGATTGGCGTAGTTTGGGCGGGAATTTTGTATCTAACAGCACGGGATAACGAGGCGCAGGTGGCTAAAGCCAAGACCCGCTTGATAGAAGTAACAATTGGCTTGATAGCGTGGGCGATGTTGTTTACGCTACTGCAGTGGTTGATACCTGGTTTTACGGGTGATGAACTTGAACAGGCACACATAGAATCCAGCACAGAGGTGCTAGCTTTAGAATCGTTCCAGGAAAATCGCTTTGATTCATAAACTAATCATTATTTGTAATCCGCGTTCATCGCATTATGTGGATGTGCAACGTGAGGTCTTGGCACCAGCTAGACGATTAAAAGGTTGGTTGGTAGGAAAGTATGAGCTGAAACCAACTGATGTAGATGATAATGCTAAAGAATTAGCTAAACTTTTGGATGACGGGGACTTGGCGGTGGCAGTGGGAGGTGATGGCACGGCAGCTGTGGCAGTGAATGGTATTATGCAGTCAGGGAAAGATGTGACGTTTTCAGCTCTTGGCTATGGGAATTTTAATGATGTGGCGAGGATGCTGAGGACAAAACGTCCAGTAGAATATGGTGGTGAGTATGTTGGCGGAATTACAGAGATTGTGCAACGGTTTGAAAATGAGCAGATAGCTGAGGTTTATCCTTTGGAGGCAAAGGTGGACGGAAAGTTATGGCGCTATGCGCCGTGTTATATTACTCTAGGGATGTTTGCGGAATCGGCAGCGGTTTTGAATAGTGATGGGGTGC
>CAOZKB010000096.1 GCA_948571325.1 uncultured Candidatus Saccharibacteria bacterium
GATGCAAAATCTGCAAACAAAACCAATGCTAAAGTAAGTAAAAATGAAACAAATCCAGTGAGGCGAAAAGCTGTTATCTTCGCTCGTGTTTCGACAGCACGACAGGAGAAGGAAGGGTTGTCGCTGACTGAGATTCAAATTCCACGTGCTGAGGAATATGCTAAAAAGCACGGATTGGAAGTAGATAAAGTGTTCGCGGTTAGCGAGACTGGTGGTCAATATAAGATTCGTAAGAAGTTTGCTGAGATGATTGACTATGTCAAGAAAAATAAAAGTATAACTGATGTGATTGCGTTTCGGGTTGACCGTATTACTCGTAACTTTCAAGATGCCGTAGTAGTGGATGACTTACGCTCTAAATTCGGTAAGCGAATCCATTTCATCGATGATAACTTCATCTTGGATAAGGACAGCAAAAGCAATGATATTCTGCAATGGGATATGAAAGTTCTCATCGCTCGCCAGTATCTCGAACGAGTGAAAGAAGACGGGCAAAACTCGAAGTTGTCAAAACTTCAGAAGGGTGAGTTACCCTGGTCTGCTCCGTTTGGCTATATGCACACTAAGCTGCCAAATGGCACACGAACTGTGATTGAACATCCGACGAAGGGTAAAGTTGCAAAGGAAATCTTACGTCGCTATTCGACTGGAATGTATTCCCTGAAGTCGTTATCTAAAGAAATTGAGCAGGAATTTGGTGTAAAGTTAGTTAAGGATGGAATTTATCGTATTGTGACGAGCAAATTCTATTACGGAGTGCTCGTTGATGCGAAGACTGGGATGGAATACCCACATATCTACGAACCAATGATTACTCGCGACTTATACGAACGTAATCAGGAGGTGCTATGTGGGCATAGTCACCGACGTCAACGTTTTTATGGTAGTAATGCAACCTACAAAGGCCTTATTACTTGTTCCGTATGTGGCTGTAGTGTTACGCCAGACACGAAAACGAAAAAGCAGAAGAATGGTAATGTGCACCACTATGTTTATTATCATTGCACGAATGGTAAAGATGAGCATTTAGACAAAGTGCATAGCATTGAAGAGCGCAAAGTTAATGCTATTATGGAAGACTTACTCGGCAATCTTATTCCGCCAAAAGAACGCATTGTAGAGCTTCGAAAAATGCTTTCTGAGGCTCATGCCAAGAAAAACAAGTATTACGAAGTGCGTCGTGGAGAGCTGGAAGCTGCTAAAAAACAAATCCAACGTCGCCAACGGAACTTGTTTGACAAATTCATGGACAACGATTCGGATGTTGTGGGTATTACACAAGAGTTCTATGACGAAAATATGTCACGATATACTGAGGAATTAGCCGAGATTGAGAGACAGCAGCAAAAACTTGACGATATCGACCAGGGCTATTATGTAACGGTGGAATACCTACTTAACCTTTTTGAGCATGCTGCTGACATCTTTAAGGTTGCGAACTCGAGCGAGAAACGCCAAATCCTAAGTATGCTACTATCGAACCTCCAATTTGACGGCGAAAACCTCACTTATACCCTGAAAGAGCCCCTCGGGGGGCTCTTCCTCAAAAAACGAAGTTCGGTATGGCAGGGGCGCACGGAATCGAACCATGATCTACGGTTTTGGAGACCGCTATACTAACCATTGTACTACGCCCCTATTGATTATATTGTAGCATATTTTTGTTTGGTATGGAGGATTTTGTGTT
>CAOZKB010000097.1 GCA_948571325.1 uncultured Candidatus Saccharibacteria bacterium
TAATGTTAAAACCATGCGTAAAGATTTTATGATCCCGCTTCAGAAAGGAGATGAAGAAACTCCTTTCCGTTTCATGGTCACTAGTCAAACCCCAAATAGTCTTTTGCCAGAAATGCGTCGGCAATACGCTGAAGATGGTAAGCATGTTGGTTTCTTCCTGATTTCCAATTCAGCATTCCAAACTTTTATGCTGCGCTATGATCCGCCTCAGCAAGTACATTACGACGACATCAGAATCGCCCAAGAGGGGGATTCTGAAACAATTGCCGAAGTTAGCCGCACGCTCAATCAAGTTTCGTCGGAAAAAGTTTTCGATTTTTTGATTGATCAAGCCGACAAGCTTAGTGCTTCTGACATTCATATCGAAAACCTGCGTGACGAAATTCGTATTCGTATGCGTGTCGATGGTATGTTACATCCTGTTGCACAAATCGACAAAGACCGCTATCGTATTATCATGGGCGAGCTTTCTTCGCGTGCTAATATTTCCAGCGCCGCCACCAAGCCGCAATCTGGGCACATGCAGCAGGATATTTATCGCGGTAGTTCTTCGCACCTACTTAACATTCGTGTTGAAACTGTTCCTACTATGTATGGTCAAGATGCCGTGCTTCGTCTCTTCAACTTTGATGAAAGTTTGCTCAACCTCAATCTACTTGGCTTGTCCGACGTCGAGCTCGAAACTATCCAAGAAATTATCTCCCATCCTCGTGGCTTAGTTTTGATGGTTGGTCCTACTGGTTCTGGTAAGTCTACCACGCTCTACTCAATTCTTAACGCCCTTAACACTTCTGAACGCAAGATTATCACCCTAGAAGATCCGATTGAATATGGTATTACTGGAATCACTCAAATTCCAATTCATACTAATGATGGCGGTTCTTTTGCTGAAGGCCTCCGCTCTGTGCTTCGCCTCGACCCTGACGTCGTGATGGTGGGTGAGATTCGTGACGCCGACACTGCTCGCACAGCAATTCAGGCATCTATTACCGGCCACCTAGTCTTGTCATCTTTCCACGCTAATTCTACCGCTGCGGCTTTTGCCCGTATGATTGATTTAATTGGTACCAATCCAATTTTTGCTAGCTCGATTCGTCTCCTTATGGCGCAACGCCTTGTTCGTAAACTTGCTGACAATAAGGAGCCTTATAAACCTGACGCTTCCACTGTTAGCTATATTCGTGATGCCATGTACGGTGTAGACGTCGACCTTGAAGCCATTACGCTTTATCAACCAGTAGAAAGTGAAGAAATTCCTTTCGGCTACAAAGGTCGTACAGTCCTAATGGAGCAGCTCGTAGTCTCTGACGATATCCAGGCTTATTTGCGCGGTGACATCAAAGATATCAATACCCGCGCCATTGAAGATACCGCGCGCAGCCAGGGAATGTTGACTCTGGAGCAAAAAGGCATTCTCGCAGCTTTGCGCGGTGAGACCACACTCGAAGAAGTCTCTCGCGTTATATAAGTATTGACAAAATGATTATAGTGTGCTATTATTAGAGTAATGGCTCTCAGAGCCCTAGCTTTTCGTGTGTTATAATAATGATATGGAAAGATTTCTTAATCATTTTGTTCCCGAGTTATACGATTTAGATTTGTTTATTTTTCGCAAAAAGGAACTTCTTAGCGGTACAGTCAGAGTAGAGGGCGAAATCATTGGTGACAAAGT
>CAOZKB010000098.1 GCA_948571325.1 uncultured Candidatus Saccharibacteria bacterium
TAATGCTTGAGCCGCAGCTGCTTAAAATGTACTGACAGATAAGTTTTTAGTGCTATAATTTAAGTTATGGAGAATTTTACGATTAAAAATATTAAAGCGCGGCAAGTTCTGGACAGCCGTGGCAATCCGACCGTGGAGGCGGATGTATTCTTAAATTCCGGCGATTTTGGCCGGGCAATTGTGCCGTCTGGCGCATCAACCGGTAGCGGCGAAGCGTTAGAGCTACGCGATGGTGACGAAAAATTATACGGCGGCAAAGGCGTTTCACGCGCAGTCTGGAATGTGAATCATGAAATTCACGATTTATTAGTGGGCAATTCTGCCAACCAAGACCAGGTTGACCGTCTAATGCTAGATCTCGATGCTACCGAAAATAAATCAAAATTAGGCGCAAATGCGATTTTGGCGGTTTCGCTCGCTACAGCAAAAGCAGTAGCGGCGGCGCAGCATATGCCATTTTATCGCTATATCGCGGCGATTGCCGACACGACCAGCCAGATGTGCTTACCAATGCCAATGATGAACGTAATGAACGGTGGCGCACATGCGGATTGGTGTACAGACATTCAGGAATATATGATTATCCCGCGCAGCGCTGGCACGATAGCAGAAGCCGTGCGGATGGGAGCGGAGACTTTTCACGCTTTGAAAAAGGTTCTAAAAGATCGTGGTTACCCAGTAACAGTAGGTGATGAAGGCGGTTATGGACCGAAAGTCAAAGACGGCAATAATGAACCGCTCGATTGTATCATGGAGGCGATTCAAGCAGCTGGATACAAACCTGGGCAAGACATTGCGATTGGTCTCGACGTAGCGGCTTCGGAGTTCTGGAAGGATGACCACTATGAGCTAAAAACTGACGGCTCATGGAAGACTGCTGAGGATATGATTAACTGGTACGAGTGGATGCTTGATAATTATCCAGTAGTTTCGATTGAGGATGGTTTGAACGAGAACGACTGGGAAGGCTGGAAGTTGATGACTGAACGTCTAGGCAATCGCGTACAGTTAGTTGGGGATGATCTGTTCGTGACAAATACTAAGTTACTGGAAAAAGGTATTAACGAAAAAGCCGGAAACGCGATTCTGATTAAACCAAACCAGATCGGTTCCGTCACGGAAACGATTGCCGCTGTCATGATGGCGAAAGATGCTGGTTTTAACACGGTAATGTCACACCGTTCGGGCGAAACCGAGGATACTAGTATTGCGCATTTGGCCGTAGGCTTAGGTACTGGTCAAATTAAGACTGGTTCCCTCTCACGTTCAGAGCGCATCGCTAAGTATAATGAGCTGATGCGTATCGCCGAAGAACAGCCAGATTTGAAACTCAAAGATCCGTTTGCTGAGAAATAGTAGATTAAGCATAGGTTAGAAAAGCCACCCCGGATTGGGGGTGGCTTTGGGTTATCGAGGGCTACCTAGACTACTTATTCAGATTAAGTTTGGTATATACTTCTATTGTATCACACTTTATTAAAAAAGTCAATACTTTTAGCGTAAAAAGTAGTTTTAACGTGTATTTTTGCCAAAAATCACTAAATTTAGCCATCAAAAGCGGGATTTTTCCTTTGTCCGTGGGGGCTACGTCGATCCATGGCTCGGTTCTACGCGGTATCTAGGCGGCGGTAGCAACTATTGGGCTTCTA
>CAOZKB010000099.1 GCA_948571325.1 uncultured Candidatus Saccharibacteria bacterium
GTGAAAAGACCCCGTTCTGGCGTCAAAGACAAAAAGGGCACCGCGAGGTGCAACAACCTTATTCACGATGCTTGCGCAGTAAACGCTCCTAGGTATCCTCTCGGCGCCCTATTTACGCTTACTTACACAAGACACATCAATCAAAAACCAGCATCCGTGTTATATAAAGTTGTTGCTTCTTCATTATAGCATATATTTTTAAACTCAAACATTTTACATCATTCCCCCTACAGTACTAGACAGCGGACGGAGAAACCATAGGCACGATGGCCGCTATAGGATGGGAAGGTGTAAATATCATTAAGATCCTGAGCGTAAGCATCGGACGTAGCGGAGTGGGCAGTAATAGACCAGTAAACACTATAGCTATCTATATTTCTTAATGAACCGTACCATGGGTAGCTATATGCTTACTAATGTTTTTCTATGCCCACGAGACTACAAAAACCACAGCAATCACCTTTCAAATTACCCCCATAAAAGCAAGCCCTTAGAAAAAATTATTTTACTTCCCCAAACTCTCGCGGTTTCAGATGTGCTACATACAGCTTCCCCAGCCAGCCAATCGGCAAGACAAAAGTTCCCAAAAGTTCTCGCACATGCCCCTTAAATCCCCGCTTAAAATGGTACACGCCGTTCCCCGCCACCGGCTTCACGCCATAAAAATTATACCTTTTGTACCCCTCATCCATCGCCCCTAGAATCGCCAGCCACTGAATATAATGCGGACCCGCCAACTGCTGATATTCCGCCAAAGATCCACTATACAAATAAATCAACTCATGTTTATCTCGCACGAACATCGCCGTTGCCACCGGCACATAGCCATTTTTCTCATTTTTCACCTCAAACCCCCGCGCCTCCACCGCTGCCACCGGCGCTTCCGCTACGACATACCTTACTTTATCACCAAAATATTCCTTCATTAAACGATAATACTCTATCTCTGGATCCTTATATCCCTGCCTTTCACCTGCCGCCGCCGCAATTCGCTTCATCATATCAAGCTCATCTAATTCCAATTCACGCACTCGCATTCCCTCGCGCTCCGCTCGTCTAATCCACTGCCGGTGCCCCACCCGAAAACTCATCAATAATTCGTCTGGTGTTTTATCGCCCAAATCCAGCACATACTGCCATTTTGCTTGCTCATATTCCCCCAAATATTTATAGCCCAATTTCTCCAGCTCCGCCTTCACCGCACGATTATCTTCCCCTTCTATCACTTTATTATCAATATCGCGCGCCTGACTAACAATATTCGGCGAAATTTGCAACATCACGCCATCTTTCTGTCGACAAAATTCTCGCACCCCCTCCGTCATTGCCTGCAAAATCTCCTGCCAATTTTCCCCGTCATAATCCATCAGCCACCCCCCTGCCGCCCGAAAGATCTTCTTGCCAAAATGCCACAATTGCGCCATCAGAAGCCCCGCTACCAAAAGTTTCCCTT
>CAOZKB010000100.1 GCA_948571325.1 uncultured Candidatus Saccharibacteria bacterium
ATGGCCGCTTGATGAAAAGCGACTCGTAATTACACTCTAATATCAGTGTAGCACAGCTTAAGCGAAATGTCAAGGTTTTGGCGGGAGTTTTGGTGGGAGCGCCTGAAATTATGCTATAATATGATTATGAAGTTCACGAAGAGTTACGAACCGGGAGAGTTCGAGCCGCAGATTTATGCGGAATGGGAAAAAACAGGAGTTTTTCAGCCGCGCAAGATTGTGGCGGAATCTTTTGAAGCAGAGACACGGGATTGCTATTCGGTTGTGATGCCGCCACCAAATGCGAATGGTAATTTGCATATTGGGCATGGGCTGACGATTGCGTTGGAAGATTCCCTGGTGCGGTATAATCGGCTTCGTGGCAAGAGTACTTGGTATATCCCAGGAGCGGATCACGCGGGGTTTGAGACTTGGGTGGTATATGAGCGTGCGTTAGAAAAAGAGGGGCACACGCGGTTTGAGTATTCGCGGGATGAGCTCTATGCGCGCGTGTGGCAGTTTGTGCAGGAACAGCGTGGCAATATGGAGCTACAGCTTAGGGCGCTTGGGGCGAGTTGTGCTTGGCCAGATTTGACTTTTACTTTGGATGAGAATGTGGTGAGTCGGGTATACCAGACCTTTGAGAAAATGTGGAATGACGGGATGATTTATCGGGGCGAGAAGCTGGTGAACTTTTGCCCGAAGCACCAGACGGCATTTGCAGATATTGAAGTAGAGCACAAAGATGAGGAGGGTAAGTTGTGGGAGGTGGCTTATCAGTTGGTAAGTGTGCCCGAGGATATGATTGATTCGGCTTCAGATTTTACGAAGCGGGAGATTGTGGTGAGCACTACGCGACCAGAGACGATTTTTGGCGATACGGCAGTGGCAGTGAATCCGGCAGATGAACGTTATCAGGATATGATTGGCGGTTTGGTGAAACTACCTTTGACTGAGCGGGTGATCCCGATTATAGCGGATGAACACGCCGAGATGGAGTATGGTACTGGAGCAGTGAAGATTACGCCAGCGCATGATTTTGATGATTTTGAGGTGGGTGAGCGTCATGGGTTGGAACGAATTCGGGTAATTGGTGAAGATGGTAAAATGACAGCCGCGGTAGGTGAGAAATATGCTGGTTTGACGACTGAAGAATGCCGCAAACAAGTGTTAGAGGATTTGGAAGCACAGGGTCTACTTAGGGGTGAGAAAAAGATTACGCATGCGGTGGCACATTGCTATAAATGTGGCGCAGTGATTGAGCC
>CAOZKB010000101.1 GCA_948571325.1 uncultured Candidatus Saccharibacteria bacterium
AACCTCGAGGGTTATTTTATTCTGCTTATAGTGCAATATGTTTGTTTAGCTAACATTATTAGTTGTGGATAAGAGAGGAAATGTAGGATAAACAAACATATTGCACTAAGTTAATGATTGTATGGCTTGTGTTTGACGTAGTATTGTTGTAAGAAATCATTAGGAGAAAGCAAGCCTAATGGTCTCATTGGTCTGTTGTTAGTTTTATCTTGGTGACGTTTTAACCTCTGTTTGAAGTCGTCAAAACTTACAAAAGGTTTCTGTTTTCTAATTACTTCGGAATAAAGTAACTTTTGGTCTTCACGGTGGCTCCGTTCGACCTTGCCATTGTGCTTAGGCGTGTGTGGTTTAATGTATTTTACTTGGATATTTAGACGAGAAGCCGTAAGCTCAAAGAGACTTTTCTTATCGTCATCATCTACTAATAATCGCTTCGTAAACTCAGCCCCATTATCAGTTTGGATACACTCTATCTCTATTCCGAGTGCTTTAAGCTGCGATACAACAATCTTCAGAAACTCTGCCGATGCAAAAGTATTATGCTCACGGCTTCCCCATAATACACGATAACGAGAATACTCATCAATTGCCGTATATTGATAAAAACGATCAAACGGATATTGTTCTAAGTATTCTAAGCTAATACATGCTCGAGGAACATATTTTACATCAATTTGGACGCGTTCTCCCGGACGAGTCATTTGTTCGTATGTTTTATGTTGCTTACAAGTTGGTGATGGACTAGACTTTGGCTGGGTTGGATTTCCGAGTCGCTCCAAGGCTTTCTCGCAACCCTGAAGTGTACGAGCGTAGCCATGCGACTTCGCTCTTAGCCAAAAGTCCTGCAAACCCATATTGGGATTACGTCGACGTAGGTTGCGTAGTAAGGTTAATTCTGCTTCTGTATGAGCCCTAGAGTGGCTTCTAGGACGTCTGGAATGGTTGATTAGTGCCTGATAGGTTCTTCCACCTTCTAGCCAACGTTTCTGCCAAGCAAACAACGTACGTCTTGGTACTCCAAACTTCAAAATGGCTTTCTCCATACTATGTGATCTGGCGTATTTTACGATACTTTCTTTAGCTTTTGCCTTTTCTGCTTCCTGCTGTGTTATACTCAAAATAACCCTCTTCGGTTGATCCCTAGTTAGTTGTCTTACAACTCTAACTATACAACCTCGAGGGTTATTTTATTCTGCTTATAGTGCAATATGTTTGTTTAGCTAACA
>CAOZKB010000102.1 GCA_948571325.1 uncultured Candidatus Saccharibacteria bacterium
TTTCCGAGTGATGCAACTAATGTTAATAGTACTTATTCTTGGGATTTGGGGGAGTGGGTAACTGCAACCCCCGCAAGCACTAGCATTTGCACTGTGCCCGGAGCTAGTCAAGGTGATTCTATTTTGCCGGGATCGCCCCTAGACGAGTGTAACCGTATTTACAATGTGACTGGCTGGAAACCAACATATAGCGTAGATGTTGGCCAGATAGACGGATACTCTGGCTATGTATCCCTTGATACGAGCAGAAAAATTTACGATGCTCACTATCTTGTGGGGAACTATTATCAATGGCGCGCCGTAACGGCAGAATCTACCAAAACAAATACCAATAGTCCACCTGCATCAGCTCAAGATTCGAGCCTGCTGCTAGTGGCGTCAGATTCCATTTGTCCCAAGGGATGGCGACTACCGACTTCAGGTTACGATGCGCAAGGGCGACCACATAAACTTGATATGAGTTTTAATACACTTTTGGCAGCCTATGGTTATCCTAAAGCCGAACAGTATCCTGAGATCCACAATGGTACTCCTATGGCAACACTGCTTACTGGTGCTTATCAAAATGTTGGCCTTCCGCCAATGTCATTTGCGCGTTCTGGGCGCATAGATCCTGATCGCGGTACTCTTAATTCTTTAGGCCATATGGGTTTTTATTATTCTTCAGTAGCGTCTACTTCTGTCAATTATTTATCGGTTTTTCGTATTGTTAGTACGGAGGTTTACCCAGCATTTATTATGGCTTCCTATGTTGGATTACCTATCCGTTGCCTCGCCCGCTAATTTCCCCCTACAGTACTAGACAGCGGACGGAGAAACCGTGGGCGCGGTTACTGTTAT
>CAOZKB010000103.1 GCA_948571325.1 uncultured Candidatus Saccharibacteria bacterium
CAAGCTTAGCTACCCAGTATTCTTTACCATCACGGGAGTCAATGAGTTGTTTGGTTACTTCACTGCCGGGAGTGATGATGTAGCTACCATTACTATCACGGTTGTAGTTCTGGTCATAGCCTACGGTATCATGGCAGATGGAGCTCGTCATATCTTGCATATACGTTAGCTCCATCATGCCAGTGATTACCGCAGGATTAGCTATAGCAGAAATAGCTACTGTATTACTATACTGTCCGGCGGGGAGTGAGGTATCAATCTTGGCGGCAAAGGATAAGTAGTGTTCCCCACTGGCCTGAGCCGTATCATAAGCTACCGTGGAGGTAGTAGGCATAGGACTATAGGTAGTACTATCACTGACTGCGTCAGTGATAGTATACCCCCACGTGTTCGGCGCAAGGTTACTGGCCGTAGCTATAGTATTAGTACTAGCAATAGCAGCAGACTGGTTGGTATCAGTACTAGTCATGGCGGTAGTGTGGTCCAAGGTACTAACATAGAGCTTGTACCCAGTGTTGCTAGTGGTAGAGACCTTGAGGCTAGCTTGACTCACTCCCACACTACCGCCCTCACCCGTGGGTGTAATATCCATAGCTGGCATAGAGCCTAAGCTGAGTGATACATAGTTAGATGGGATCCAGGCAGG
>CAOZKB010000104.1 GCA_948571325.1 uncultured Candidatus Saccharibacteria bacterium
TACCAAGTTCATCTAACTCATTTCCGAGATCTGCAATTCCTTTGTCTTGAACCATATTGGATTGGAAAGGACTGTTTGTTTGAGGTTGAAATGCTAATGGAGATCCCTGTGTCATCTGAGAATTGATAGTTTGTCCAGCCTCTTGAGAACTCATTTGAGGGTTCGGAATAGTAAAATTTACGTTTTGTGGAGCAAATATTCTTTCAGAATTATTGTTTAATGGTTCAACGTTTGGATATAACGGTACCGTTGATGGTCTTCTTTCAGGATGGACATGTTGATTTGTTTGAGGTTTGATGTTAATGTTTACATTAGTCTCTTGCTCTTGTTTGATAGTGTTGTCCGTTTCAGAGCTTAGTATTCTTGCCGCACGCAAAGTCATTTTAAGTCAAAAATAAAATCAATTCGTCATATTAATCATTTTAAATGTATCTATTGGCAACAGCTCTAGTCAACAGTTTACGTACTTTCATGTTATGTTCATATTTAGCTTTAATGATTTGACGTTTACGAAGCTTCTTTTCATCTGTCGGCTCTGGTTG
>CAOZKB010000105.1 GCA_948571325.1 uncultured Candidatus Saccharibacteria bacterium
ATGAACTCGACCATAGCGCCAACACTTTACGCCAAATCCTTGCTATCCATGAAAACACTGGCGACACTGAAGCGCTAGCTGACACTACTGCCCGCATTGAAGCCCAAATCGCTGAAGACGCCATGACTAAAACCCGAACCAAACGCACCCGTACCAATACAGGAACTGTACGCCGTCCAGCCGCTAAGCGTGTTACCACAACAAGCACTAACCGCCGCAAACAGATCTAAAACTCAGTAGCATACGCTCAAAAACTAGTATACAAAAACAAAATGAGGCTAGTTTGCATTCTCTCTAGCGAAGCGCACCTTTAGGTGAGCAAGCGACGACAGAACTTGCAAAATAGCCCATTTGGAGCCGTGTGTCAGACTTGAACTGACGACCTGCCGCTTACAAGGCGGCTGCTCTACCAACTGAGCTAACACGGCAACTACTCTTAGTTTAACAAATCTTGTCAAAAACTGCAACCTTTGCTATAATGTAAATATTGCTGGAATCGTCTAGTGGCAATGACAAGAGACT
>CAOZKB010000106.1 GCA_948571325.1 uncultured Candidatus Saccharibacteria bacterium
CGCTCCATTATCTCTTGATTTTCCGCCTTGCTTCGCGTGCCGACTTTCGCGACCGCCACTGTGCCGGCCGCCGTAATCGCCGCACAAATAATCGTTGCTAGTCCTGCGTCCATCATTCACCACCTTTCTGCGCCTTGCACTCCTCGCCGCCCGTCGTGGCTTCGCCACTCTCACCTGCGTCGCTCGGAATCGTCCGCACAAGTGCGTCCGTTTCACTCGCTTTCCTCGGTGCTGCACTCGCCGCGCGTTCCGCGGGGCTTCGTCGGTCGGCTTCGTCGCGACCCCCGACAACCTGTTTCGCGCTTTTTGTCGTTTCTTTTCTCATCTCCAACCTCCGGAAACTCTCCGGCAGTCGTAAGGCTTCCACCGCGCTCTCGTGCGTGAATCCAGCTTCTATCATAGTTTTCAGGGCTTCGGCTTGGAGTTTCCGCGTATCGGTCAGCATCGGCAGTTCGTAGTTAAACGACAAAGCAAATCCCATACCGCCAAAAATGCGATTAAACT